>NZ_CAJNBL010000006.1 GCF_905221025.1 Candidatus Nitrotoga fabula | reverse complement strand
CTGATTACCGTCTCTCCACTGGGCATAGAGCGGCTGCTGAGGAATGCCGGATTCAGGTCACACCGTGCCGGACCTCCGATGCGGATTGATGGCCACCTGATCTTTGCTTCCTGGATCGAGGTGGAGAAGCAGGGTGTCCAAATTGGTTACGAGACGTCGAAATAAGGGTTCCAATTGGAGGGGGTAACGTACAAGAATCTTAACGCGGACAAGATGGGCAGATTGCGGCAGTGCCGGCTATCTTCTTTGAAGCCATACATGCTGGAATTTAGATTACAAAAATTGAGAGACCATATTTTTGCATGAGGTTACATATCCGTATTTGAGAAATGCTGTTGCTTATAGAATTAACAATATGGTTACTGATTGATTTTAATAATGAAATGAAATTCAACTGTTAAGTTTGACAGCTATCTGTTTGCCAATGGAAGGCGTAGATTAGTCTTGGATTGTTGAATGGAAGAGTATGTGGGTATTCAGGGTGACATAGCAAATTGCCGGTGGATATCCAATAAAACAGGAAGTCCGTAATGGATTTGCAAGTTTGAGAATTTTTATGGAATGCGTTTTTATTGGTAGCAAAGCGCTGTTTAGACAGGCACAAGAATAAGGCAAAACTGTATAAATGCAGGTCAATTACTCAGTAATTCAAAAAATTAAAATCCCCAATGCATATCATCTCTTTGTCATATGTTTTTCAGCGTATCCAGAATGACCAGGAAGACTATCATCGAAACAGGGCGGTTTCTGCATTGAGGGTATGTAATTTTGGATTTTTCGTTCAGAAAATTCGTGGTGTTTTCATGTTGTCAGTGGATAGTAAGTAATATGCGTTCTGCCCGCACCCCTCTTGCTATTACTCTTTCCGTCTGGAAAGCGCTTTTTCTTCGTGAGGCTTTGAGCCGGGCGTTTACCGGTCGCGCAGCCTGGTTCTGGTTAATTGCAGAACCAGTGCTGCATGTGGCTTTCCTCATGCTCATCTTCGCAACCGCCCGTATACAGTCGGTGGGTGGTATTGACATGGCGATATGGCTTATGGTCGGGTTGCTGGCATTTTTTATGTTTCGCCGCACCGCAATGCAGGTCATGAATGCAGTTGGTTCCAACCAGGCGCTTTTTGCATACCGTCAGGTCAAGCCTGTGGATTCCGCGCTGGTGCGTGCGGGGCTGGAAGGATTCCTCATGGCAATCATTATCATGATCCTGCTGGCCGGTGCGGCTTTGTTCGGGCTTTCTGTGTCGGCCGCAGATCCGCTGGGGGTAATCAACGCATTTTTAGGGATATGGCTGTTTGGCCTGGGTTTTGGCCTGGTTATGTCTGTGGCTATTGAATTGGTGCCAGAATTAAGCAGGATCATCCATCTGATCATGATGCCACTGTATATCATTTCTGGAGTCATGTTCCCTATTTCTGCAGTACCCCAGCCTTATCGGGATTGGCTGCTCCTTAACCCTGTTGCCCATGGTCTGGAAGCAGCCCGTCTCGGATTTTCCCTTCACTATCATTCAGTTCCAGAACTGAGTGTTGTTTATTTGCATGGATTTGCATTGGTTAGTGTTTTTCTGGGGTTGGCATTGTATCGACAGTTCGGCCTGAGGATGGTAACTCAATGATCCTGGTAGAAGATGTCTATAAACGTTATCAAACCGATCATGCCCCTGGTAAATGGGTCTTGCAAGGGGTGTCTTTTTCTATTCCTCCCAAGCTTAATGTCGGTCTGATTGGTGCCAACGGAGCTGGGAAATCGACGTTATTGCGCATGATAGGGGGAGTGGATCAGCCAAGCAGAGGGCGTATCGAACGCAATTGCCATGTTTCCTGGCCTATGGGATTTGGAGGAGGATTACAGGGATCCCTAACAGGGAGACAGAACAGTAAATTTGTATGCCGCATTCATGGGCATGAAGACGATATTCCAGAACGCATTGCCTATATTCAAAGTTTCGCAGAAATCGGCGATGCTTTTGATGAACCGGTTAAAACCTACTCTTCAGGTATGAAGTCGCGGCTGCAATTTGCCTTGTCACTTGCATTTGATTTTGATGTGTATATTTCTGATGAAGTCACTGTAACTGGAGATGCGGCTTTCAGAAACAAGGCTGCCACTGCCTTCCGGCAACTTGCCGACCGTTCAGGCCTGATCATGGTTTCTCATGGTGAAGGCACGCTCAAGCAATTTTGTTCGGCGGGTATCTGGATTCACGGCGGTAAGGCATACTGGTTTGACCAGATTGATGATGCTTTAAAGGCCTACAAGGATAGTTTGTCTACATGACTTATTCCTTTAAACCCAATGCTCTGGCAGGATTTCCAGGAAATTTTCTGGGCAGTTTGCGGCGAAGAATGACACCCATGGGATTCCGTCGCAACATCATTTCCATTGCTGTGATTGCGTCCCTGGCAGCATCGGTGTACTGGCTATTTATTGCATCAAACCGCTATGTATCCGAGGCACACGTCATTATTCAGCGCACCGACCTGGATAGCAATCATTCCATGGATTTCCCCAGTCTGCTTGGAGGTACATCCATTAATCGTGCCGACCAGCTTTTGTTGCGTGATCATTTGCTTTCTGTGGATATGCTCAGGAAACTGGATGCCGCGTTAAACTTGCGCGCTCATTACAGCGACCCGGAACGTGACCCTTTCTCCCGTCTATGGTTTGCAAATGCTTCCATGGAGTGGTTTCACCGTCATTACCTCTCACGAGTCAATGTGGAATTTGACGATTATGCCGGCATCCTGATCATCAAGTCCCAAAGTTACGATCCCGGTGTCGCCAAGGCGATTACTTCGCTGCTTGTGCAGGAGGGAGAAGGTTTTATGAATGGGATGGCACACAATCTGGCGCAGGATCAGGTGTCCTTTCTTGAAAAACAGGTTGCTCAGATGAAAGAAAGGGTCATGCAGGCGCGCCAGAAGCTTCTGGCTTACCAGGACAAGAAAGGATTGCTCTCTCCTCAAGCCACCACCGAGAACATTGCCGAGATTATTGCGAAGCTTGAAGCGCAGCGTACTGTTCTGGAAACCCAGTACAGGGCTTTGGCTGCTTATCTGGTTCCTGGTCATGCCAATATCACCCAGCTCAAGCAACAAATTTCTGCGGTGGAAAACCAGATTACGCAGGAAAAAGCCAAACTCGTCTCTTCCGGAGGGAAAAAATTAAACCGTTCTGTGGAAGAATTTCAGCGGTTGGAAATGGAGGCAGCATTTGCCCAGGATATTTACAAAACGGCCTTGGTTGCGCTGGAGAAAGGCCGTATCGAGGCGATCCGCACCATTAAAAAAGTATCGGTACTTCAATCACCCACACAGCCGGAATATGCGATGGAACCCCGGCGTTTTTACAATACCCTGGTTTTTATGCTGGCTACCTTGTTGCTGGCTGGCGTGGCGCATCTTATTGCAGCTATCGTGCAAGATCATAAGGACTGATTTCATGACAGCAAGATTTTCATTCCCGTTCTTAGTTTTGGTTGCCGCGATGTTTGCATGCTTCCCTGCCAGGGCGCAATTAACGGATATGTATGGTATTAACCAGGCTCTTAACCTGCCTTCCATGACTGCTGAAACTTCACTGGCAAAACAGCCTGCGGAAGTACGCAGCCCTGCATCGACCATAGCCCCGGAACTTCGCTCTCTTCCTCCGCAATTTGCTGATTATGAAGCAAATTTGAGCAGTGATGTTTTTGGCGCCAATCTGTTCACCGGAGCGTTTACCCGTCAGGGTGCTACCCAGTTTAATCCGAATTACGCAGTAGCGGTGGGTGACAGGATACAGATCCGGTTATGGGGGGCATTCGAGTTTGATTCCCAGCTTACCGTGGATCCGAAAGGAAACATCTTTTTGCCACATGCTGGCCCAGTCCAGGTTCTCGGTGTTCGCAACCAGGATCTCCAGCGCCTCGTGGAAGCGGCAATTGCCAAGGTGTTCCGTTCCAATGTTTCCAGCTATGCAAGTCTTGCTGCTGCCCAGCCGGTACGGGTTTTCGTAAGTGGTTTTGTTAACCGTCCCGGCTTGTACAGTGGAACCAGTATGGACAGTCTGCTGCATTATCTTGACCAGGCAGGGGGGATTGATCCAGAGCGAGGCTCATTTTTGAACGTGCAGGTCAAGCGTGGTCAGCAGGTGAGGGCAGTAGTGGACTTGTATGATTTCCTGCTTGAAGGCACTTTGCCACTGATACAACTCGCTGTCGGGGATGTGGTTTTTGTCGCACCTCGCCAAAACACTGTCAAGGTCAGTGGCATGGCCGAAAATACTAAACGCTTTGAATTTACAGATCGCGCAAAGACTCTGGCCGATGTTGCGAAGCTGGCCAAACCGAAAGCCGGAGCTACTCATGTGAGAGTGATACGCAATACCGGGGTAATAAGAAATGTGGAGTATTACGCGCTGGCTGACGCTGGCCGGGTACCTTTGCAAAACGGAGATGAAATTGAATTTACGGGAGACAAGAAACCCGGGACGATTACCGTTCGTGTAGAAGGAGAGCATCTGAGCGCACAGGAATACGTGTTGCCCTATGGTGCACGCATGAAAGACCTGCTGCAACAAATTCGGTATTCAGAACGTTCAGACACAACCAGTCTGCAACTTTTTCGTCAGAGCGTCAAGGTGCGGCAGAAACAAATGCTGGATAACTCGCTGAGGACGCTGGAAGCGGCTGCGCTTACAGCTCGATCGGGTACTAACGAAGAGGCCCGTTTGCGCAAGGATGAGGCTGATCTTGTTTTGCAATGGGTGGAAAGGGCAAAAAAAATTGAGCCCAACGGTCAGGTGGTGATCGCCCAAAGCGATACCCGCGATGAACTGCTGCTTGAAAATGGTGACATTTTACGCGTCCCAGCAAAGGATGGCCTGGTTCTGGTTAGTGGCGAAGTGCTTTTTCCCAATGCCATAGCTTTCGACAGAGCGCTCAGCCTGGATGACTATGTGCGTCGTGCCGGCGGATATACGCAGAACGCTGATTCTGCCCGCATCATTGTGGCTAGCCGTGATGGCAGTTTTTCCGAAGCAAGTGGTGATAAAGGGTTTTTCATCCTTGGCAAGGGCGAGGTTCCTGTTCGTGCCGGAGATGAAATATTGGTACTGCCGAAGATAGAAGTGAAGCATCGGCAGATTTGGAAAGATCTGGCACAAATCATTTTTCAGATAGCGGTGAGTGCGAAAGTGATTATAGGATTCTGATTATGAGAATATTGACAGTTTTTGGAACACGACCAGAGGCCATCAAAATGGCTCCCCTGGTCCAAGCGCTTGCTGGGCAGCCAAACATTGAGTCAAGGGTTTGTGTAACTGCGCAGCACCGGCAAATGCTGGATCAGGTTTTGGAGTTATTCGAAATTACGCCAGACGTAGACCTGAATATCATGAAGCCAGGGCAAACACTATCTGGTATCAGCAGTGAGATACTGACCCGCCTAGAGCCTGAACTTCAGAATTTCAAGCCAGATCTGGTGCTGGTGCACGGGGATACTTCAACGACTTTTGCCGCAACGCTCGCTGCTTATTATCAGAAAATTGCTGTCGGGCATGTTGAAGCCGGGCTTCGTACCGGTAATCTTTATTCACCGTGGCCCGAAGAAGCCAATCGTAAGCTTACAGGTACCCTGGCCAGATTGCATTTCGCTCCTACCAGGCAGTCGCGGGCCAATTTACTTCGGGAAGGCGTGGAGGAAACCAAGATCCATGTTACCGGTAATACGGTAATTGATGCGTTGCTGATCATCAAGTCCAAGCTGGAAAAGGACATGTCTTTATCCAGTGATCTTGCATCCAGCTTTGCTTTTTTACGCGACGGGGCGCGTCTGGTGCTGATTACCGGTCATCGCCGGGAAAATTTTGGCGAAGGTTTTGAGCGTATATGCATGGCCATACGTGATTTATCGGCAGAATACCCCGATGTGGACTTTGTTTACCCGGTGCACCTGAATCCCCACGTGCGTGAACCGGTTAGCCGTATTCTCAAAGGGCATTCCAATATTCATTTGATCGAACCTCTGGATTATCTTCCCTTTGTCTATTTGATGACGCGCGCCTATATCATTCTTACCGATTCCGGCGGCATCCAGGAGGAAGCTCCTTCACTCGGCAAACCGGTTCTGCTGATGCGCGACACGACCGAACGCCCTGAGGCAATACCTGCCGGAACGGTCAGGCTGGTTGGGACGGATACAGGCCGGATTGCCCAAGGTGTTCGTACGCTGATGAATAGCCGTACTGAATATGAGTGTATGTCATTTGCCCATAATCCATACGGAGATGGTCAGGCTTGCAAGCGGATTGTGTCGGCTATCAATAATCTTTAGACAGAGGAAAGTACGTATGACCGGAAATTACCATAACAAAACCGTTTCTCTTATTGGTCTGGGCTATATTGGATTGCCCACTGCCGCAGCCTTTGCCATGCGCAAGGTGAAAGTCATTGGAGTAGATGTGAACCAGCATGCCGTGGAAACTATCAATCAAGGGAAAATTCATATTGTCGAGCCGGAGCTCGACATGGTGGTTCATGCCGCGGTGACAGAAGGTTATCTGAGAGCTACAACTTCTCCCGAGCCTGCCGATGCCTTTTTTATTGCAGTTCCTACCCCTTTCAAGGGAAATCATAAACCGGATTTAAGCTATATTGAAACAGCCGCGAAATCCATAGCGCCTGTTTTGAAGAAGGGTGATGTGGTTATTCTGGAGTCCACTTCTCCGGTAGGCACCACCGAGCAAATGGCTGAATGGCTTGCCACTGTCAGGCCGGACCTGTCTTTTCCCCAGCATGCGGGCGAGCAGTCCGATATTCGTGTTGCACATTGTCCGGAGCGGGTACTTCCTGGTCAGGTGATGCGCGAGCTTGTTGAAAACGACCGGGTGATCGGAGGTATGACGCCGAAATGTTCTGAAGCTGCAGTAGGGTTATACAGAGTTTTTGTACAGGGGGAATGTATACAGACCAATGCCCGTACTGCGGAAATGTGCAAACTAACTGAAAATGCCTTTCGGGACGTGAATATTGCCTTTGCAAACGAGCTGTCATTGATTTGCGATAAGCTGGATATCAATGTATGGGAACTGATCAAGCTAGCCAATCGGCATCCGCGGGTCAATATTCTGCAGCCTGGTTGTGGAGTAGGTGGACATTGTATTGCAGTAGATCCATGGTTTATTGTGGATAGTGTTCCGGATGAGTCCAGGCTTATCCATACCGCCAGAGAAGTCAATGAGTCCAAGCCGGAATGGGTGCTTTCGCGTATAGACAGGGCGATCGAGCAATTCCTGGATCGCTCTCCCGAAGCAATGAATTCCGGGGTGCGGATTGCTTTACTTGGCCTGGCTTTCAAGCCGAACATTGATGATCTGCGCGAAAGCCCAGCCATGCACATTGCGCTGCGTCTGAATGAAAGAAATCGTCCTCTGATGATTGTGGAACCAAACATCGAGAGTCTTCCTTCTGCACTTGCCCAGCATCATTTGGTACCCCTTGAAATAGCTTTGTCTTCCGCCGATGTCGTGGTCATTCTGGTGGCACATCGAGAATTTGAATGTTTGCCAGACTTGCTTCGCCCGAATCAGCAAGTGATTGATGCGGTCGGTATTCTGAAAAACTGATTGGCTTGGTATTCCTGATATTTGTTTTATGCGACCCGAATCTTCGAATAGTTTAAAGGGCATCCCTGGCGCCCAATCAGATGATAAACCCATGATTTCAAATGAGGAGAGGGGCAGGCATGACTTCCCTCTATTTCCTGATGTGGCAGTATCTGAGCGCATCCCGGCGCAAATCGAGCAGGAACCCTCGCACAGCGTGGATGTCGTTTTGCGTGACCATCAGTCTGAATACTGGGGAGCTGGCACTGGTTCCTATATGGCGGACTACCTGCCTGGGAGTCCGTTAAAACATCTGAATGGGAGCATGGAACAGGAGATTCCTGACTTGATGAATCAGTTTGCGGTTGAGCAGCATAATTTCGAGAGGATCAAGGCCAGGCTGGCTGCATCTGAACAGCGTACCGAAGCTGAGCGGCGGGCGAAAATAATGGCTGTTGATCGCATGGAAGCCTTGCTGGAAGCGCAGCGTAATTCTCGTCAGGAAGTTGAAATGCGTCTTGCGCAGCTTGAGAAGGAACATTCCACGTTATCTGCGCGACTGGATGATGCCAATTGTAAATATCGCACTGCCACCATTCAGATTTCCAGCTTGAAGAAACGTGTACAGGAAAGTGAAACTTTGGTTCAGGTGCATAAACGCGAAGTTACCCAGCTCAAGGAAAGGCAGATTTCCGCAGACAATACTCATGCCAGACTTTTGCGTGAAAAGGAAGCGGCAGAACAAGACCGCAAACATGATGTTGCTGCACTTTCTGTGCAGGCAAAAAAACTTGAATCTGCTTATGGTGAACTACAACTGCGTTTCCAGGAAGCGGATGAGAAATTACGTGCAGGCAAGGAAGAAATTGTTACCCTGAAAAATCAGCTTGCGTGTGCCCAGAACGAAAGCGAGGCCAGCAAGGCTGAACTTCTCCGCAAGATCAGTGAACTTGAGACCAGCAATGCCCTGCTTCGCAGTGCTCAGTACCAAAGTGATCAACTCAAGTTACAGGTACTGCAGACTAAAAAATCGTTGACTGACTTGCATGGCAAGGTCGAGAGTTTGCGACAGCAGAAAATTGCACAGGAGAACCAGATCGCCAAGATCCATGCAATGTTGTCGTTTCAGTTGGGTTACCGGTTACTGCATGGTTTCAAGTCATTTCGTGCGTTTATCCAGTTGCCTAAGCATCTGATTGAATTAAGGAGAGAGGCGAAACGCCGTAAGGCAGCCAAGGCAGAAACCCTGACTTTTCCAGCGTCCCTGAGGGCTAGGGTGAATGCAATACCTGATGAGAGAGTGATTGGCCCTGTTCCGGATTTCCATTTGCCTGCAACCCTGGCATTGTTGAACAGCTGTGTTGCGCTGAGCCTTAAATCGCTCAAGGTGGCCTGTATTATGGATGAGTTTACCTTTGGCTCGTACTGTCATGAATGCAATCTGCTCCAGCTTTCTGTCCAGAATTGGCAAACGGAGCTTGAAACTTTCACTCCAGAGCTGCTGTTTATCGAATCAGCCTGGCGGGGCAAGGATGATCAATGGGGTGGCAAGGTTGGCCATATGAGCGATGAGGTTGTTGGGATAGTCGGATGGTGCCGGCAACGCAAGATCCCTTCCGTATTCTGGAACAAGGAAGATCCGATTCATTTTGAAACCTTCCTGAGTACGGCAAAGCTTTTCGATTTCGTATTTACTACCGATATTGACTGCATACATCGGTATAAGGCTGCACTTGGGCATGACCGTGTATATCTGCTGCCTTTTGCCTGTCAGCCGGAGGCATCGAACCCGATTGAAGTGTATCAGCGTAAAGATGCTTTCTGCTTTGCCGGGGCATATTACGTTCGCTATCCGGAACGTACCCGCGATCTTGGGAATTTCATGACTGCACTAGCTGAATATCGTCCTGTAGAAATTTATGACCGTAATTATGGCAAGGGCGACCCTAATCACCAGTTCCCGGCGGAATACCAGCCATTCATAGTTGGAAGCTTGCCATTTGATCAGATCGACAAGGCTTATAAGGGCTCGCGTTATGCAATCAACCTGAATTCCATCAAGCAGTCGCAAAGCATGTTTGCGCGTCGTGTTTTCGACCTGCTGGCCTGCAATACGATTACGGTCAGTAATTTCTCGCGTGGAGTCCGCCTGCTATTCGGCGATTTGGTGATTACCACTGATAATGGGGATGAAATTGTCCGTCGCTTACAAGCTTTGGGAAGCGACGAAACCCAGCTGCGCAAGTTTCGTCTTGCAGGACTGCGCAAAGTAATGATGAATCATACTTACCAGGATCGTCTCGCCTACATTGTGTCCAGGGTTCAGGGTAAGGCAAACCCAAAGATGTTGCCCCGCATTCTGGTTACGGCCTATGCTAAAAACCAAATACAATTCGATGCACTGTGCGCCAGTTTTAATCGCCAGAGTCATCCTTTCTGCCGTCTAATTGTTGTTGTTCCCAGGGAATTTACTCCCGGATATGTATCGGATGATCAGAGAATGCAGGTTCTGGTTGCAAACACAATCCAGAACCTGCGACTGGAAGAGTTGACTGGAAGCGCTGAGCTGGTTGCAGGTATGGTGCCGGACGATTATTATGGTCCCAACTATTTGCTGGATCTTGCTCTGGCCACCCGCTACAGTTCTGCACGGGGAATAGGAAAGGTTACGCATTATGTGTGGTCGGCCAGCAAGGGGATGAATCTTGCCTTTCCAGGTTGTCAGTACACTGCCACAGCCAAGAGCATCCCTGCCAGGTGCGCGCTGCTTCGGCCTGAACTAGTTTCAAACATACTTCTAAGTGACTGGGTCACCACACTTTACCCCCGTCAGATTGTGGCCACAGACCTTCTTGCAATAGATGAATTCAATTATTGCAAGAACGGTGGCGCGGTTAATTTTGGTTCGGAGCAGGCTGAGGCAGTTAACGATCTCGCCGGGCTGGATCATGGCTTTTCCACTCAAGATATGATAGTACGGGCGGAACGCATTACTCCGGAAGAAGCGGCCCCTGATGAAGCGCCGGTACTGAGTGGTAATCAGCTTGCCTCATTTTTCAAGCCTCCGACCAACAAGGAATATGCTTTTACTGTATCTGGTTCGGTGTGGGAGGCGGTGTCTTCACTTCCCGATGGCACTCACGATTATATGTATGCAGCCACGGAGCATCGGCCTATTGATCTTGGCTTTGAAACCAATTTACGGCTTTATCTGGATGTTACTCCCGGCCTGAATATCCAGCTGGTTATCTTGTTCCTGGATGCAAAAAAACAGCGCATCAGCCATGTGATCAAGACAGCCAACCGTAACCACGATGCGACAATCCCGCATGGGGCCGAGTGGATACGATTTGGCATACGTATCTATGGGAGTGGTACAGCCTGTATTAACGGTCTGGTGCTTGGCCATCGCCCGCTTCGGCCATCAGAAATATTGAGCCGGGGCGACTATCTGTTGCTTACCAATCATTATCCTTCGGACAATGATCTATATCGTAATGGGTTTGTGCATAGCCGTGTAACGGCCTATGCCGAGCAGGGGATACGTGTGGACGTGTTTCGCCTGCGAAACGGTGAAAACCTTTCATACCATGAGTTTCATAACATTGATGTGATTACAGGGTCGCAGGAAGCGTTGCACAAGCTGTTGAGGGATGGCAACCACAGGAGTGTTTTGGTGCATTTCCTGGATGCGCCGACGTGGGATGTGCTGCAGCATTATGTGGATCGGGTCAAGGTTTTTGTCTGGGTTCATGGTGCTGAGATTCAGCCGTGGCACCGTCGTGATAATTTTGAGAATCAGCAGCAACGAGAAGCCGCCAAAGTCCAGAGTGAAGCGCGCATGAGTTTCTGGCGTGGCGTTCTCAAGCAGATGCCTGAAAATCTGAAACTGGTTTTTGTGTCCAAGTATTTGGCAGAAGTTACGATGGAAGACCTGGGCTTTCGGTTACCTGGCAATGGCTACAGGATCATACATAACGCGATTAATACAGATCTTTTTGCCTATCATAAAAAACCGGTTGAACAGAGAAAAAAGATCCTTTCGATCCGCCCTTATGCGTCCCGTACTTATGCAAACGACCTAAGCGTTCAGGCAATCTTGGCATTGTCTGAAATGAATTTTTTCAAGGACCTGGAGTTTCACATCATTGGAGATGGCAAGCTGTTCGATGACGTACTCGCACCGTTGCGCGGGTTCAGTAATGTTTGCATTGAACGCAGATTTCTTACACAGGCAAGCATTGCGCAACTGCACCGTGAATATGGGATTTTCCTGTGTCCAAGCAGAATGGATACACAGGGTGTATCCAGGGACGAAGCGATGTCGTCCGGGCTGATTCCGGTCACAAATGCTGTAGCCGCGATTCCCGAGTTTGTCGACAAATCTTCGGGCATCCTTGCTCCCGGCGAGGATGCGCTGGCTCTGGCGAAGGGAATTGAGCGCCTATATAACGATCCTGACCTTTTCGCAACAATGTCTTTTGCTGCAGCGCAACGGGTCCGTCAGCAAAGCAGTAAGCAGGCTATGATCTGCGCCGAGCTGCAATTGTTTCATCATAAGGCAGAAGCATGATTTGTCTGGACGTATTTCCGCGAGTCCGATGGATCTGCATGGTGTGGTTTGCATTGATTTCTGCAACTGCATGGTCTGAAGGAGAGAAAGACAGGGTTTTGAATTTTTCAGCTGGCTGGCGTGTGGATTCCCTGCTACCGGAAAATATCCTGCAGCTTGGAAGCCTATATTCCTGTGGTAGCGGCTGGTGCGTTGATATTGAGGAATTTCTTGGCAGCCTGAATATTTCCCGGCAGCGGCTGGACAGGCGACATGGTATGCAGGCAGATACCGGTTCCAGGAACTGTACGGATGAATATCTGACTACCATTTCGGGAGCCAGATCTATCGCGCTGACTGCAAAATTGCAAAAGACTAAAACAGGATACCTGCTTGAAGCAGGCAGATACCAATATGTATGGATATTAGACCCGAAAAATCCTTCAGGTCTGCTGTTGCAGGGCATAGAAGAACTTTCCCCGGGAGGGATGCAGTATTCTCAGCCCGTCGGGTTTGCCTATTGGTCGGATGATTTTCGTAATATCCGCTTCGAACGCAGTCAGTATGACGCTTATTTTGATGGAGATATTGCACATAAAAACATGCGGATGGGGGTTGGAGATGATTGGCAGATAACCCGTACAAGCATGGATTTTCGCAAATTTACCGCAGATGCAAATGATCCTCAGATACTGGGACTTACGCAAAGTGGCATGCCTGAAGTGCTGAAGAGAATGAAGAAACAGATCAAGGTCCACCACAGTGTGCTTCCTCCCCTGGATCCGATGACAGGGCAGTTACGTTTCTTTAATCATGAATATGGACATGACTTTAATGCAAATGGCTGCTTTGATGAATTTGGCCACAATAAGCTCATGCTCCCTGTTGTGCAGAACAATAGCATTGTTGCATTTGTTTTTGCGGAATATACCCACGACAAACAGGATGGTGTTCCCATGTTGTCAGTTGGACGCTATTTTCGCCCGAAGTAATGGTAATGTTATGAACAAGAATGCAGGCTATGCAGTCGTGTTAAGAAAGATTTTTAAGAGCCCTGTTATTTCAGAAATGGACCTGGGAGAAGGTTCAGCAGGCCGGAGCCTTACTGAAGCAGCTACTGATGCTTACGATATTAGTGCATGGAGACGGCCTGTACGCCACTACAATGGCATTGCGTCTGCACTGGTGGAAGGTATTGGCATTGACGGGATTCACCGGATTGTTCTTGCCAATGGCAGGACACTAGATGTTTGCTCACAGAATATGTCAATGCTGCAAACTTCAGGGAATGAAAGGGTGCTGCTGGTTGGCCTGAATGGTGCCGTGGCGGAAAGAAATGGAAAAAAAGCTCCTTTCTTTTCAGGGTTGGGAATTGCAAACAGTTTGCGGTTACCCGCTATTGCGATTTCCGATCCAACACTGGCGCTGGACCCTGATCTTCCACTAGCCTGGTACGCTGGAAATGAAGAAGTGCCAGATTTACCCAATCATATTGCCTGCCTGCTGGATGGACTGGCCGAGGTGTATCAGGCGCGCCTGATTGTTTTCGGTGGTTCTGGCGGTGGCTATGCGGGATTGTTACTGGCGACATTGCTTGAATGCCGTGCGACTGTTCTGGTGTGGAACCCGCAAACTGCTATTGCCGATTATGTTCCGGAATTTGTTGAGAAATATATTGATGTTGCATTTCCTTCTTTGAGCAGGAATGCTCCAGAACGAAACGCAGAGACCATGGCAGACCGGGGCAGGCATCTGCGTGAATTTCTTGATATGACAACAGTTGTTCACGATGTACGCAATCTTAAATTGCCTCCTCAGATTGAAATACTGTACTTGCAGAACCGTAGCGACTGGCATGTTACCTGCCATGCTGCTCCTTATCTTGCGGGTAAATTCTGGGAACGTATAGGTCGTGCGGCATTTATGGAACAAGAAAGCAAGCAGATCGGCCTGTTTTTTGGTCATTGGGGTGAAGGGCATGTGGCTCCTCCCAGAGATTATTTGGAAATGGTTTTGAGGAAACTGGCGGAAGGAGAATTGATACATACAGTTATAAGAGAACTGGATGGTAGCCATCGCAGACTTTGCGGGGATGATTTGGATTTCCACTGGCTAGCCAGTAATGTCGGATTGAAGCTGGAAGCTAGTGCAAGAGTGGTGAGCGGTCGGGTGCATGCAAAGAGCTCGGTCGGGCGGGAAGGTGCAGGAACCGAAGGAATCATGTATGCCTTTTATCTGCTTGTTGATGGTGTGCGACAGGCGGTTCGCTGGTATGAACCTTGTTCAGAGGTCCATTTTGATCTCCCTGATAAAGCCGGGAGGTTGCAGGTGGTTGCCTTTGCACGCAGCCAGCCTGAGAACCAGGTGAGCGTTCGTATACCTGTATGGGGATAACCAGAGTTGACAACCTTAGTTATTTGAAAATCTGGCAAAAAACCTGCAGGAGCCAAAAGCATGGCGGGTTTTTGCCTAACGGTCTATAGGGTCTTGCGGCAATCTGATTTGTTTTTCTTGTGGGAAAGGGATTGTCCGCGAACTCAAACAGGAGATGCATTCTGGACCGAGTCCTGCTGGGATGCAGGTTTCGGGGATTTGTGTTGTTTCAGCTCCTGTGCGGTTTAGCAGGATTGGGTTGCTAAGAAATTTGGGAAGGAGAGGGTATGTGCGGAATTGTAGGCGGTTACGCGCGCGGTGAGATCGGGCAGATGCTGGTTGAAGGGTTGAGGCGACTGGAATACAGAGGTTACGATTCAGCCGGCGTAGTGATTGCTGATCACCATGGCGCGTTGCGGCGCGCCCGTGCAATGGGCAAGGTGTCCGAGCTGGCTACGCAACTCGGACAGTTTCCGCTGGCAGGGAGTCTTGGCATTGCTCATACCCGTTGGGCAACACATGGCGTACCCAGCGAGAGAAATGCACATCCGCATATTTCCCGTAACCGAGTGGCAGTTGTACACAATGGAATTATTGAAAACCACGCCGAATTGCGCGTCAAATTAACGGCTTTAGGCTACATCTTTACTTCGGAAACGGATACTGAAGTGGCGGCACACTGGATCGAGCATCGCCTGTGTGAAGCTGGGGATTTACTGACGGCAGTGCGCCAGGCTGTACAGGATTTTGAAGGGGCATATGCCCTTGGGGTGATTTGTTCAGATGCTCCTGACCGCTTGATTGCCACCCGCAAGGGCAGCCCGTTGGTGATTGGTCTCGGCGATGGGGAAAATTATATTGCTTCCGACAGCACGGCACTGCTAAAGGTGACCCAGCGATTCGTATATCTGGAGGAAGGTGATTTTGTCGAACTGAAGCAGTCTGGCGTTCGAATTTTTGACGAATGCGGGAATGAAGCTGCACGTCCGGTCAGGATATCCTCGCTGAGTTTCGCGCAGGCCGAAAAAGGAGCCTACGACCATTACATGCTCAAGGAGATTCACGAGCAGCCTCGTGCAGTCGCCGACACGCTGGAGGGCAGGATAGTACGCGGCAGGGTACTGGTTAACAGCTTTGGTCCGATGGCGGCACAAATTTTTGCGCGGGTGCGACAGGTGCAGATTGTGGCTTGTGGTACGAGTTATCACGCAGGAATGGTAGCACGCTACTGGTTTGAGGATATTCTTGGCTTGCCTTCACAGGTGGAGATTGCGAGTGAGTTCCGTTATCGCAATCCTGTATTGCAGGAACATACTTTGATGGTGCTGGTGTCGCAGTCCGGCGAGACAGCGGATACGCTGGCAGCACTACGAAATGCGCGCAGCCGTCATCCAGGGCTGATGAGCCTTGCAGTATGCAATGTGCCTGAATCTTCTCTGGTGCGAGAATCCGATCTGGTTCTGATGACCAATGCCGGACCGGAAGTTGGTGTTGCCTCTACCAAGGCATTCAGCACCCAGCTTGCCGCACTCGGGTTGTTGCTGGTCGCAATGGGAAAGGTGCTGGGACGCCTTTCAGACGGACAGGAGGCGCGGATAGTCGAAGGGCTGGAAAAAATTCCAGGTCGGCTGGCCGACGCGCTGCGCCACGATGCGCCTATCCGGGCACTGGCCAGACGCCTGGTATCACGTCAGCATGCGCTGTTTCTCGGTCGCGGAACCATGTATCCGATTGCACTGGAAGGAGCGCTTAAACTCAAGGAAATTTCCTATATTCATGCTGAGGCCTATCCGGCCGGTGAATTGAAGCACGGTCCCCTTGCGCTGATCGATGCCGACATGCCGGTAATTGCCGTGGCACCGTGCAATGATCTGCTGAAGAAATTAAAATCAAACCTGGAAGAGGTGTCCGCACGCGGAGCAGAATTGTTCCTGTTTACAGACGAGTTCAGCGAAATTGTTCCGGGCGAACGCATACATGTTTTGCCGGTAACAGCCAATGTGGGACGTATCAGCGCCCCGGTAATTTTCAATGTTCCGCTGCAGTTGCTTGCCTATCACGTTGCGGTGCTCCGTGGCAGTGATGTGGACCAGCCTCGCAATCTTGCCAAGTCAGTGACTGTTGAGTGAAATGCGTGCTGCTGGCAAGGGATGGCATGGGCAAGGAACGCCATGTTGGTGGCTTCCCGGTGAAAACAGGGAAGGGCAGGCTTCCATTACTGGAAATGTCCGTGTCCGGTATCGGGGGAGACCGGTCATTCGGGATGCCTGGTTCATTATGAAAGGCTGGTTGCATGTCTTGTTTTATCCCTTCGGTAACCCGGCGATTGTTCCGCTTGGCCCGTTCAGCCGACTGAAGGTTGCCCTGGTTGCCGATGAGTTGACTCGTGCCTGTTTGCTTCATGAATGCCGGGTGTGTGACCTTACGCCTTTAAATTATAAATATTTACTCAGTTTCTGGAAACCAGACCTTCTTTTTGTTGAATCCGCGTGGCATGGGGCAGGGAATGCCTGGAAATACCGGATCGCCTCTTATCCGGATCATCCGGAGCACAGCAATCGAGACCTGCGCAAAATGGTGGAGTATGCACGCAACCTTGGTATTCCCTGTCTGTTCTGGAACAAGGAAGATGGGGTGCATTATGCACGGTTCATCGATAGTGCAAGACTGTTTGATCATATTTTTACCGTCGATGAAGGTTGTCTTGAGCGCTATCGTGAATCCGTGCCGCTGAATGTAACCGTCAATACATTGATGTTCGCCGTGCAACCGGCCATTCATCGTTTCACCGGCTTCAATTTTCGCCATTATCGCGCCAACTTTGTTGGAAGCTACAGTCATCATGTGCACCAGAATAGGCGGGTCTGGCAGGATATGATGTTTGCGGCACTTCGGGATGCCGGGCTTGGCCTTACCGTGATCGACCGTAACTCCGGCCGCAGGCCGGGAAATTATCGCTACCCTGCGATAGATGGAATGGAAATCAGGCCTGCGTTGCCGCACGTAAAAACTGCGCAGGTGTATAAAGATTATCTGGTGTCATTGAATGTGAATACGGTTCAGGATTCCGGGACGTTCTATTCGCGCCGGCTGATTGAAATTCTGGCCTGCGGTGGAATCGCTGTGACCAACTCTTGCAAGAGTGTTGAACGCTATTTTCGGGATTTCTGTCATGTCATTCATGATGCTGAAGAAGCGGTGGACTTGTTTTCCCGCCTGAAAGAGGGTCCTTCTCCGAATGATCTGGCGCGCGCCGAAACAGGGGCGCGTTATGTACTTTCGGAGCATACGTGGACGCGCCGGCTTGAAACAGTTGTGCAAGTGGCGGGCATATAGTGAGTGGTCCGCCGGTTTACATGCCAGTCTGGAATTATGGCCTGCAACGCCTGCCCATGCTGGGTAAATTTCTTGAACAGCCAGTCAGGACTGCCCTGTTGCCTGCGCGCCGTAACTTGAATACTGGCTGGGTGGGATGGGGCGAAAAGGCCAGTGCAAAGTGTGCAGCATGGTATGCAAAACGCACCGGAGGCCGTTTGATTCGTCTCGAAGATGGCTTTTTGCGTTCATTTGGGACCGGCGATCGTTTCCCGGCACTTTCTCTGGTGGTGGATGACGAGGGTATTTATTTCAACAGCACCCGCCCTTCTGCACTGGAAAACCTGCTGAATTCTTCCGAGGACCTGCTGGCTGGTGTCGGCGCGGAAGCGACACTGGCCAGATCGCTAATGCTTACACACCGGCTCAGTAAATATAACCATGCCCCGTTGCTGGATACTGATGCCTTGCGTCCGGGGGATGTGCAGCGGGTTCTGGTTATTGATCAGACGGATGGAGATTTAAGCGTGAGACTGGGGGGGAGCGGGAAAGATACGTTTGCTGTCATGTTTGCCGCAGCCCGGAGCGAGAATCCCCAGGCTACCATTTATATCAAAACGCACCCTGAAGTAAGTTCCGGACGCAAGCGTGGATACCTGACGCATATCCGGGATGGTCAGCGCATCAAAGTTTTGCGGATGGATGTCAATCCGCTCAGTCTGATCGAGCAGATGGATAAAGTGTACGTGGTCACTTCCCTCATGGGTTTTGAGGCATTGCTGGCAGGCAAGCCTGTAACAGTGTTTGGCATGCCCTGGTATGCAGGCTGGGGAGCGACGGATGACCGGAGGATTTGCCCACGTCGTGTGCGGCAACACTCGGTGGATGTATTGTTTGCTGCCGCATACTTGCGCTATGCGCGTTACCTGAATCCGGTCACGTACCAGCGGGGAACGATTTTTGATGTGATCGACTGGCTGGTGCGGCAGCGGCGCATGGCTTTCCCCGAATTGGACCTGGAAAATTGTACGCTTCGTCCACCAGTCTTCATGCACGGGAATGTGGCTAAAAGAATGGGTGGACTGGAAGAACATGCTAATGGGTAACTCCAGTCATTGCGTGCGCACACATTCTGCACTGTCCATTCCACTGAATTGGAATGGATCCGGAAACGCTCGGATCATTTGTGTTGGATATCGTCTCTGGAAAAGAAAAAATGTGGCACCGTTTCTTTCGCTATTCTCTGAAAGGGTAAGGTTTGTGCCGAATGTTCGCATTGCAGAAGGCATGAAGCTGTCCCGGAACGACTGCCTGGTTCATTGGGGTTGCGATGTTCCGCAGGAGCTGGAAGCGCTATCGAAGCACACCGGAGCACAGTTGCTGCGCATGGAAGATGGTTTCGTGCGTTCGGTGGGTTTGGGTTCGAACCTGGTTCGTCCGTTATCGCTCGTGCTGGATCAGCGCGGGATTTATTTTGATCCCGCGCAGCCTTCCGACCTGGAATATATTCTGAATACCGTGCAGTTTCCAGCAGAAGAGCTGGAACGTGCCCGCAAGGTACGGGCATTCATCGCAAGTTACAAAATTACCAAATATAACATTGATCCCCATGGGATGGCGGCATGGGCGGATCGACCCGAAGAAGTTTTTCTGGTACCCGGTCAGGTGGAAGATGATGCGTCGATCCTGCATGGATGCCAGGATACCAAAACCAATCTCGGCCTGCTGCAGGCCGTACGCCAGGCGCATCCACGGGCTTTTATCGTTTACAAGCCTCACCCGGATGTAATGGCGGGTAACCGTCCCGGAAAGCTTGAACTTGCAAAGGCAATGGAGTATGCCGACCATGTCGAGTTGCATCTTTCTGTAGTGAGTTGCATTGAGGCGTGTGACGTAGTGCACACCATGACCTCACTCACCGGGTTTGATGCCCTGTTACGCGGCAAGCAGGTAGTTACCCATGGCCAGCCGTTTTATGCAGGCTGGGGACTGACTGTGGATATGGCCCAGGGCGGGGCATTTTTACGTCGGAAACGCCGGCTTACGCTGGATGAACTCGTGTGCGGAGCCTTGTTGCGCTACCCGGTTTATTGGGACTGGGAATTGAAAGGCTATACGACCTGCGAAGCAGTTCTGCAGCGTATTGTAGAAATGCGATGCAAGCTGGAAGTTTGTGGCGGTCTGGAGAAGCCGGGCATGGGATATGTGCGCCAACAAACGCGCAAGCTGGGTATCCTCGCTCGATCCTGGTTGTGAGGAGAGGGCATGGTCAACCGGGGTTTGCAGGCATTTTCTGGTAAGCGAGTTTTGTTGCTGCAAGGCCCGGTGGGGCCATTTTTTGCACGGCTGGCCCGGGATTTGCGCAATGTACATGCACAAGTTTTCAAAGTGAACCTGAATGCAGGAGACTGGTTTTTTTATCCACGCGGTGCATTCAATTACTGCGGAACGATGGAAGACTGGCCAGCATGGATTGCTGGCCTGATGAACCGCCTGCAGATAGAAGTCGTGCTCCTGTTTGGGGATTGTCGTCCGGTGCACCATGCTGCCCTGGAAGTTGCCCGGCAGAATGGACTGGAGATCGGAGTGTTCGAGGAAGGGTACGTCCGCCCGGATTACGTCACGCTTGAGCGCTTCGGGGTCAATGCCAACTCGCAGCTGCCCCGCTGTCCTGAATATTACCAGGAAGAGCACCTGCAGATTCCTGTCAGGCGTGCGGTAGGGAATACCTATTGGGCCATGGCCTGGTATGCATTCTGGTATTTCCTGGCTGGATCCCTGGGGAAATTATGGTTCAGGCATTATCGGCATCATCGTCCCCTGACGCTATCGGAAGCTTTGCCATGGACGCGTTCCGTCTGGCGCAAATACTGGTACAGGTGGGCAGAGAGGGGGGTGCAGCAGGAATTAACCACTGATTGGAAAGACCGGTATTTTCTGGTGCCGCTCCAGGTATTCAACGATGGCCAAATTATCCGGCATGCGGACTTTAATGGTATCGAGCACTTCATCGAAACGACCCTGAATTCGTTTGCACGGCATGCGCCCAAAAAAACCCTTCTGGTATTCAAGCATCACCCCATGGATCGTGGTTACCGTGATTATTCCAGTTTTATCCGGTGCCGGGCAGAGCAGGCCAAAATCGGGAAACGGGTGCTGTATATTCATGATCAGCATCTGCCAGCGCTGTTATCCCATGCACGGGGCGTAGCGGTCGTCAACAGTTCCGTGGGGTTTTCGGCGCTAAATTACGGGAAACCGACCATAGCGTGTGGCAGTGCGCTGTATGATATTCCCGGCTTGACCTATCAGGGGGGACTCGATGCTTTCTGGAAGGTGGCGCAAAAGGTGAAGCCTGACATGGATTTGTGTCAGCGTTTTCGCATATGCATCATTGCCACAACCCAGTTGAATGGAAGTTTTTACAAGCCCCTGAAATTGCCAGGATCTTTTTCCGGACTTGTCTGGAGCAGTCCGGCAGAACCCGGCATGCAGGATACAGGTCCTGCACATCCAGCGGGATCAGCTGCCTTTCCGGCAACATAAGCAGCCGGAGCATGTCCTGCATAAGGGTGGGGGATCAGGGAAGGCAATGAGTTTCGGGGTAAATGCAGGAACAAAGGGTTAAGCCTGCACCAATTGTATTCTACGTATCCTGTTGATCCGCCTGGTTCAGGGAAAGCCCGTAGTGCAATATGGCAATCACGCGCGAACCGGGAGTGTTTTCCTGCGTGCCGTCGGTCGGGAAATTGCCCGTGGTGCCTGCCTCAACCTCGGTCATGGAGCAGCCATGCGTATAGCATGCAATTTCCAGCAGGGCATGAAAGGCTCCATAGACCTTTGCCGCGTCAGTTCCGGAAGGGGTGGTCATTTCAACAAACACATCGTGAATGTTATGAGTGTTCAATAGGGATGAAAGCCAGTCCCTGAAAGCGATCCACCGGATAGCAGCATGATCTTCGGCTCTTAAAGGGAAATCTACCGTGCCGCTGAGAATCCCGTCTTTGCGGGTATGGACCGCCCAGCTGGTCTGGGTACCCAGCACTATAGCAAGTGTATGTTTCATCTTAAAATTGACCCATGTTGGGCAGTAATGCTGGGTAGGCTGGGTTGGTGAAATTCCAGTCCGCACGGTACGCAAAACCCGCCCGCCACCCATCAGCACTTCTGCAGACAGTTGTACAGTAGGTCATTATATAGTTGATTTCATCACCGTGGCTATTTTACCGACCTGTGATTGCAGGCCCTTGACAGTTGGATTGTGGCGGAGGAACGTTGGTGTCTGTGAAGTTATTGCAGCAACATGTCTGAAAATCCGGACCAGAAATGAGACCCCCCAGGTAAAATTGATTGGATTGGGTTGCTCGCGGGTATAATGCAAATTTTTAGCCAGGAATAAATAAATGAACCTAGATCGAGTATGTTCTGGTCGCGACCTGCCCAATGATTTTAATGTCATTATCGAGATTCCGATGAGTGCTGCCCCGGTAAAATATGAACTGGACAAGGATACCGGCGCGATGTTTGTGGATCGTTTCATGTCTACGGCCATGTATTATCCGTGCAATTACGGCTATATCCCGAATACGCTTTCGGATGATGGCGACCCTGTGGATGTGCTGGTTCTGTCCCCGGTGCCCATCATTACCGGTGCGGTGGTTCGTTGCAGGCCATTGGGCATGCTGAAGATGGCGGATGAATCGGGCGAGGATGCCAAGATCCTGGCGGTTCCTGTTGAAAAGCTTTGCGGTTTGTACCGCAATATTAAATCTTATACGGATCTCCCGGAACTGACGATTTCGCAAATTTCGCATTTCTTTGAGCACTATAAAGACCTGGAGATCGGAAAATGGGTCAGGATCAACGGGTGGGTAGGCATAGAAGAAGCGAGTAAAGAAATTCTGGGGGGAGTTACGCGTTACCAGGCAGCCGAGAAGAAACCTGTGTTCTAAGGATTTTGTCCAGACTAATCAATCATCCAGGGGAATTGGAGGAGTTCAAGTGGAAGGGTGGTGCGTATCAGTCCTGCAAGAGTTGGCTCAACGGGTCTGGCATGTCAGCCAGTATGACATGAATTCTGATTTTTTCTGCCTGTTTCCCGGATGAAATATTACCTTGGTTTCGATTTTGGCACTTCAGGCGCACGCGTCTGTATTGTGAACAAGGTTGAGATGGTTGTGTTCGAAGATTATATCCGTTACCCGGATGCGACCTTGCAAATCCATCTGAACTGGCGCGAATCGCTGCACGCACTGCTCAGGCGCCTGCCCCCGCCAATGGCGGCCGGCCTGGACAGCATTGCGATTGCCGCGACTTCTGCCACGGTTTTATTGTGCGATGCAGAGCTGGAGCCGACCGCGCCAGCTCTGCTCTATTTTGATCATCGCGCACACGAAGAGTTGGAATCCCTGAGGCAGTTCGCTCCACCGGAACACACCGTTTGCAATGCCAGTTCCGGGCTGGCCAAGTTTCTGTGGTTTACCCGGCACACCGATCTTTCCAAGACCTCTTACTTTCTGCATCAGGCAGACTGGCTTGCTGCATTGTTAACCGGTCTGGGTGGTATCAGCGATTATCATAATGCCCTGAAGAGCGGCTATGATGCCGAGAACCTGTGCTGGCCGGAATGGGTCACCAGTTTGCCGTATGCTGACATCCTGCCCCAGGTGGTCTCACCGGGAACCAGCATTGCCTGCATCAGCTCTCCGGTGGCAGAGCGCTTCGGCATTAACCCGGAATGCAGGGTGCGTGCCGGGACTACGGACAGTATTGCCGCTTTTATTGCTGCAGGAGTCCGGGAGCCCGGTGCAGCGGTTACCTCTCTGGGCACCACACTGGTGCTAAAACTGTTGTCGAAAACCAGGGTGGAAGCAGGGCAATATGGCGTTTATAGTCATCGTTTCGGGAACCTGTGGCTTGCCGGAGGCGCATCCAATGCGGGCAGCGGGGTGCTGCGCCAGTATTTCAACGACCAGCAGCTTGAACAGCTCAGCCAGTGCATCAATCCAGCCAAGGATAGCCCGCTGGATTACTACCCGTTGCCCCGCCCTGGCGAGCGCTTTCCGGAAAATGATCCCACCCTGCAGCCCCGGCTATCCCCTCGACCCGAAAATGACGTCCTTTTTCTGCATGGAATGTTGCAAGGCCTGAGCCGAATTGAAGCAGCTGGTTATGCCAGGCTGGTTGAACTGGGAGCCACCCCTCTGAATTCTGTTTCCACGAGTGGAGGCGGAGCCAAAAATCCGGTATGGAGAAAAATGCGTGAACGCCTGCTGGGGGTGCCAGTTGTAGTCGCACAGCATACGGAAGCCGCATTCGGCGCAGCCATGCTGGCGAGACACGGGGAATTGACCACACAACGTTAACAGACTGGAAACTGCGGGTAACGGGTTTTATCGTGGTTCACTTCCATTTCACGCAGAACCAATGGTTCTCCCATTTGTTTTCAGTCCCCATGCTGCCGGTGTATTTATTCCTGCCCGCTGCCACTATTTTCATGGCAAGAGAGCGCCTTCCGGTGTGGTTGAATTTGACCTAGCTGCCTGGCAAGATTGACGCGCCAGTCAGGCGGAGCCGCAGGCATGCCTGCACGTTGCGGGCTGCTCCAGACAGGATTGGGATAGTGCATGTCGGAAATATAGCGCGGGATGACATGCCAGTGCAGGTGAGGAGTCATATTTCCAAGACTGGCAAGGTTGATTTTATCGGGATGCATGACTTCGCGCACCACACTTTCCACGGCAAATACCACCTGCATGAAATCCTGTCTTTCATCCTCAGTCAGATCGGTCATTTCTTTGACATGCTGGTTCCATATCACACGGCAGAATCCAGGGTAATGGGCATCTTCCACCAGAATTACGCGGCAAAGCCCATTTTCCCACAACAGCAATTCATTTTCTGGCGTGCAGAGTTCACAATTCATTTGCAGGTTCCCTGTAGTGGACTTGCCCATTATATTCATTCAGGTGCGACGGGTCATTCAAATGACGGCGGGTTGTGATGTGCCGGAAAAACGGTCCCGCAGGGGAGGGAATTCGAAGCGGGCAAATCGCTTTGGGTGTGTTGCTCTTGCTGGATAGGCGGATGAGATCGTGGATGGCAAGGTCAGGTGTTTGTTCGCGGACATCCGGTGACAAGGAAATTTTTTCCTGTATCCGGCAGAGTTGCCGGGATTCATGCTTGGCAGACGGCAGGAATAACAGGATCCGATAGAATATTTGCATCTGCTTTGGCGAATTCTTTGCTTGCCCAGCAGAAAAAATCCGGTTAAGGCGGAAGCGGTACCCCGGCAGGATGCATGATGAAAATTTGCTCTGCAAGGGTACCGGCTTGCCCGGGTGGCCAGAGTGGTACCCACCGGAATGCACCCACACCAGGTTCAACGTGGTGTGGGTGCCTGACAGGGGTAAGCTCAGGCTTCGTCGCTGCTCATTTCCAGCATCAGCTGATTGATGCGCTTTACGAAGCTGGCCGGGTCGTCAAGCTGCCCCCCTTCGGCCAGCAAGGCCTGGTCAAACAGTACAGAAACCCAGTCGTCAAATTTATTCTCCTCGGACTTCAGGCGCAGCACAATCGGATGCTTGGAGTTGATTTCGAGAATCGGTTGCGATACCGGCGCCTTTTGCCCGGATGCTTTCAGCATACGTGCCAGGTTGGCGTTGATGTCGTGAGCGTCCACCACCAGGCAGGCAGGTGAGTCGGTCAGCCGGTGCGTTACCCGTACTTCCTTGACGCGTTCGCCCAGACTGGACTGTATCCTGTCCGTCAGCTCCTTGAGCGCATCGGCTTCTTTTTCCTGCTCTTTCTTTTCTTCCTCGTTTTCGAGTTTTCCAAGATCAAGCCCGCCTTTGGCGACGGAAACCAGCGGCTTGCCATCGAACTTGAACAGGTTGCTTACCACCCATTCATCCACCCTGTCAGACAGCAGCAGGACTTCTATGTCCTTTTTGCGGAATACTTCCAGATGCGGGCTGTTTTTTGCGGCATTAAACGAGTCCGCGGTGATGTAATAGATCTTGTCCTGTCCTTCCTTCATGCGACCGATATAGTCTGCCAGCGATACATTCTGCTCCGGAGAATTGGTATAGGTGGAAGCCATGCGCATCAATCCGGCGATTTTTTCCTTATTGCTGAAGTCTTCGCCTACCCCTTCCTTCAGCACGAGGCCGAATGTTTCCCAGAATTTGGTATATTTTTCCGGTTCTTTGGAGGCCATGTCTTCCAGCAGGGCAAGCACTTTTTTCGTGCAGCCGGAACGGATGGCCTCAATGTCTTTCGATTCCTGCAGAATTTCTCTGGAAACGTTGAGAGGCAGATCATTGCTATCCACGACTCCGCGCACAAAGCGCAAGTAATAAGGCATCAACTGGGTGGCATCGTCCATGATAAAGACGCGGCGCACATACAGCTTGATACCGTGGGTCGAGTTGCGTTCCCACAGATCAAACGGTGCGCGGGCCGGTATATACAGCAACTGGGTATATTCCTGGCGGCCTTCTACGCGGGAATGGGTCCATGCCAGCGGGTCTTCAAAATCGTGGCCCACATGCTTGTAAAATCCCTTGTACTCCTCTTCGGTGATCTCGGATTTAGGACGGGCCCACAGGGCAAAAGCCTGGTTGACGGTTTCTTCTTCCTCCAGCACCTGCAGTTCATTGTCCTTCCATTCCTCTTTTTTCATCAGGATGGGCTGAACGATATGGTCTGAGTACTTGCGGATAATGCCACGCAGTCTGTCGCCATCCAGCAGGTCTTCCTGTCCTTCTCTCAGATGCAGGGTAATGGTCGTGCCTCTGACAGGCTGATCCACCATTTCTATGACGAATTCACCCCCCCCATCCGATTCCCACAGCACACCTTGGTCGGATTGCTCTCCAGCGCGCCGGGTCAGCACGCTGACCTTGTCGGCGACAATAAAAGCCGAATAAAAACCTACGCCAAACTGGCCGATCAGATTGGCATCCTTCTGCTGGTCACCGGTCAGCTGGTTAAAGAATTCACGCGTGCCGGATTTGGCAATCGTACCCAGGTTGTTGATCACGTCATCGCGGCTCATGCCAATGCCGTTATCGCGGATGGTCAGCGTTCTGGCTTCTTTGTCATAGCCGATATGGATGGCCAGTTCGGAATCATTTTCGAACAGGGAGGAATTGTGCAGTGCTTCGAAGCGTAGCTTGTCGCAGGCATCGGAGGCGTTGGATATCAGTTCGCGCAGGAAAATTTCACGATTCGAATACAGCGAATGAATCATCAATTGCAGTAGTTGCTTCACCTCGGTCTGGAAGCCAAGGGTTTCGCGATTGCTGGTTGCATTTTCGGTCATTGCTCTCTCCGTTATTTATTGACAGGATTTTTTCTAAATTGGGGCGGCCCGGAATTTTTCAAGAGGGGCAATGGTGTTTGCCTGACTGCCAAAAGTAAAATTTTTCGTACCATTTCCCCATGCAGGTAGGCGGTCAGGAAGAGAATCGGCCACAGCAGCATTGATCGGCTGCGTCAGCTCATGCAATCAGCCAGATTTTGAATGGTGGATGGAGGAAAGGGGTGCGTGGCGTCAAGGGATGGGCGGAAGCTCGATGAATTCAAGGGCATTGTCATCCGGGTCGCGGCAGAACAGGGCGCGACGGCCGGATTGGCTGATCGTGTAACGTATTGCGGCGGCATCCAGTTTCTGCGCCAGTTCATCCAGACTGGTTATCGCCAGTGCAATGTGCTGGTCGCGTCCGCCATGCTCCGGTCGTCGCAGGCCGGTTGCAGGATTGGGGAGCTGCATCAGGTGGATTTGCTGGTTTGGGTTAATGGCGTACCATACGCCGGCAAAGCTTATCTCCGGTCGCTGGCTATCCGAAACCAGACCCAGCAGGTTCTCGTAGAAGTTGCGTGCCCGGTCCAGGTCTGCCACCAGCAGGGTGGCATGGAGTAGATGAGTGATTTGCATAAGTTTTCCGGTGCCTTGCTTTTGCATCGTGCCTGTTGAGGATTCTGCCATGATCCGTCTTTATGGCACGAATAGCCAGAATGGTTTAGTTTGACTGTTTTCTGGCACATTATAGTAAAGATTGTGGCACTTTATGTCCGGATTTGATGCATGGGCCGCGTGGATCAGTATCCATGGGTTATCCGGATGGCAGTGGATTTCGTCGTTATAAGTTAAAGAGTTGCAGAAAAATGGATTTTAAAGGAGAGCATCAAGATGGAAACCGGCGCTACAGATAAACCGGCCGATTCTGGCGAGATCAGGGAACCGGCGCAGTCCAGATATGTGATTTCGGCAGATGGAAGCGAAGTTACGGACAGTAAAACCGGGCTGATCTGGCGGCGCTGCCCGGAAGGAATGACAGCCTGTGCCAGTGAATGCAGCGGGGTTGCCGCTGCCTATACCTGGGAACAGTCGCTGGCCCTGGCAGAGGAGGCCGCACTGGCCAGCGGCAAGGCATGGCGTCTGCCCACGGTAAAGGAGCTGGCGGGGATAGTGGATGCCAGCTTCGGCAACCCGGCGATAGATAAAAATGCTTTCCCGGGTACCCCGGCCACTCCGTTCTGGTCGGCCACGCCGGTGGAGAACAATCCATCCAAGGCGTGGTATGTCATGTTTTTTGGCGGCTTCATGAATACCTATGTTCTGGGAGGCAAGCTGCAAGTGCGCCTTGTTCGTTCTGTCCAGTGATGCACATACCCTGTCTCAGCGGGGGGCTGGCATGGGTACTGCAGGCTTGCCCGGGGCGGTAGCGGTTAAACTGCTGAGTCAACTGGCTCTGGGGTAGAATAGTAGATTGACAAGATCAGGTATTTGCCTTACAAATAAAAATTTTCCGCAAAAATGAATGCGCCGCATTATTGAATTTTGTTTTGCGCGGCGCGGGATGTTCCGGAAAACAGCAGCGAATTCCGTGTCCGGTGGCATGGGCAGGGATTGTGACAATCCACCAGAAGGTGGCAATTAATCGACAGGAAAGAAGAGCAGATATGCAGAACGAAAATGATAACTCCCAGCCTCAGGAAGGCACTTCAGCTGAACAACCAACAGCACGATTTATCATTTCTGAAGATGGCGCGGAAGTAACGGACAATACCACGGGCCTGATCTGGCGGCGTTGCCCGGAAGGAATGACCGCAAGCATCCATGGCTGCATCGGGGTTCCGGGCCTGTACAACCTGGAGGAAGCCCTGCAGCAGGCGGCCAAGGTGGCACGGTCCACCGGAAAACCGTGGAGGCTGCCCAAGGTGGATGAATTGCAGTCGATTGTGGACCCGACTCGAAGAGATCCGTCGATCGATACAGATATTTTCCCGGGAACACCGGGAGCGCCGTTCTTTACCTCCTCCCCGGATGGAGCCCTGATCTGGTATGTCAGCTTTTATATCGGCAAGGTATTCAGCGAATATAGCGCCATTCCGAATCACGTGAGGCTGGTACGCTCCAGTTAAGGGTGGGTTCAGGGCGGGGGAGACCCGGCGTGCCCGGGTAAAACATCGGGCAGCCGGCAAGCCGCAGTTCCGGCGAAGCTGGAGCGTGGCAGCTCCTGGTTTCATCCGGATTATTCATGGGGCGCTGCGACGAGCAGCGCCCCCGCCTGTTGTACACCTTGTGCTGGCAGGAGCTGTTTCCCGGTGCCATGGCCAAAGCTGGCCCTTCAGGGTAAGGTGAACCGGCAGTGATCGTCTGTTTACCGGTATCCGCCGGCTATACAGTATTTGACTGGGCATGATCACACCTCGCGCAGGATTTCCCTGATATAAATTGCAGCTTCTACAGGCAAAAAACTATAAAATACAGGTTTACTGGTAACTGTTTGAGGTTGATCTATGATGCGTATCATCCAAAAGGGACTGACGTTTGACGATGTCTTGCTGGTTCCGGCACTTTCCAATGTGATGCCGCGCGATGTCAGCCTGCGTACGCAGCTTACCCGCAATATCACGCTGAATATCCCCCTGTTATCGGCTGCCATGGATACCGTTACCGAGGCGCGCCTGGCGATTGCGCTGGCGCAGGAAGGCGGAATCGGTATCGTGCACAAAAACATGCCTGCCAAGGCGCAGGCTGCGATGATATCCAAGGTCAAGCGTTTTGAGAGCGGGATGGTCAAGGACCCGGTTACTGTTTCCTCCGGGATGACCGTTCGCGATGTGCTGAACCTGATCCGCCAGCATAATATATCCGGGCTGCCGGTGGTGCAGGGCAAGCAGGTGGTCGGTATCGTGACCAACCGTGACCTGCGCTTTGAGAGTAATCTGGATCAACCCATCCAGAATATTATGACCGCCCGTGAACGCCTGATTACGGTCCGGGAAAACGCCAGCCGGGAAGAGGCGCGCGCGCTGATGCACAAGCACCGGATTGAGCGGGTACTGGTCGTGAACGACGCATTTGAGCTCTGCGGCCTGTTTACGGTAAAGGATATTTTAAAATCCAGCGAGCATCCCCTGGCCTGCAAGGATGCACAGGGACGCCTGCGCGTAGGCGCAGCGGTTGGCGTAGGAGAGGGTACGGACGAGAGGGTCGCACTGCTGACGGCAGCCGGTGTCGATGTGATCGTGGTGGATACCGCCCACGGCCATGCGCAGGGCGTGCTGGACCGGGTCAGCTGGGTAAAGAAAAATTTCCCAGAGGTGGATGTGATCGGCGGAAACATCGCTACCGCCGCTGCCGCCAGGGCGCTGATGGATCATGGGGCCGATGGCGTAAAAGTGGGGATTGGCCCCGGATCGATCTGTACCACGCGCATGGTTGCCGGGATAGGCGTGCCGCAGATTACGGCGATCCAGAATGTGGCGGAGGCGCTGCAGGGGTCGGAGGTGCCGCTGGTTGCGGATGGAGGCGTGCGCTATTCCGGTGATATCGCCAAGGCGATTGCGGCAGGCGCGCACGTCGTGATGCTGGGCGGCCTGTTTGCCGGCACGGAAGAAGCGCCGGGTGAAGTCGAGCTGTTCCATGGCCGCTCCTATAAATCCTATCGCGGCATGGGCAGCCTGGGGGCGATGCAGCAGGGATCGAGCGACCGTTATTTTCAGGATAACGTCGCGAACCAGGACAAACTGGTGCCGGAAGGGGTGGAAGGCCGCGTGCCCTACAAGGGAAGCGTGCTCGCGGTGATACACCAGCTGATGGGCGGCCTGCGCGCCAGCATGGGCTATCTGGGCTGCCCGGACATTGCCACCATGCATACCAAGGCCGAATTCGTGCAAATCACCTCTGCCGGAATCCGCGAGTCTCATGTCCATGATGTGCAGATCACCAAGGAAGCGCCCAATTACCATATCGACTAGCGGGTTGCCCGGGTTGGCCGGCAGGATAGATAAACGCATCCACAGGGTCCGGCATAAAGCCCGTGCCTGCCCGATGGCAGATATTTTTCGGGAAAGTGCTCTGCGCCCGGGCCAGGCAAGCCGGTTTCAATGGCACGGCCAGTCCGGGAATCCGTAAGGCTGTTTTCCCGAATGATTATGAATCATTACTAACCAACGATAACCTTACATGTCCCACCAGAAAATCCTGATCCTCGATTTCGGTTCGCAATACACCCAGCTGATCGCGCGATGCGTGCGTGAATCCAGGGTGTATTGCGAACTTCATCCCTGCGATGTAAACGACGAATTCATCCGTGATTTCAAGCCGGCTGGCATCATTCTTTCAGGTGGCCCGAATTCCGTTACCGGGGGAGATACGCCGCGTGCGCCGCAGGCAGTTTTTGAGCTGGGCGTGCCGGTGCTGGGCATCTGTTATGGCATGCAAACCATGGCCGCGCAGCTGGGTGGAGCGGTAGAAAATGGCCTGGTGCGTGAGTTCGGCTATGCGGAAATCCGCGCCCGCGGCCATTCAAAATTGTTCCGGGACATCCAGGATCGCAGCAATGAGGCAGGGCACGGCCTGCTGGATGTGTGGATGAGCCATGGCGACAAGGTAACCCTGCTGCCGCCGGGTTTCAAGGTGATCGCTTCCAGCGAAGCCACGCCGATTGCCGGTATGGCGGACGAGGCACGCCGCTTCTATGCCGTGCAGTTCCATCCGGAAGTGACCCATACCCCACAGGGCAAGGCGATCATTGGGCGTTTCGTGCATGAAATCTGCGGCTGCGGGCAGGACTGGAACATGCCGGATTACATTGACGAGGCAGTTGAGAAAATCCGCGCCCAGGTCGGGCAGGATGAAGTCATCCTCGGCCTTTCCGGGGGGGTGGATTCTTCCGTGGCCGCCGCGCTGCTGCAACGCGCCATCGGCGCGCAGCTCACCTGCGTGTTCGTCGATAACGGCCTGCTGCGCCTAAACGAAGCCAGCCAGGTGATGGAGACCTTTGCCAATAATCTGGGCGTAAAAGTGATCCATGTCAATGCTGGCGCGGAATTCATGAAACACCTGGCAGGCGTGTCCGATCCGGAACAGAAACGCAAAATCATCGGGCGAGAATTTGTCGAAGTATTCCAGCGCGAAGCCGCCAGGCTGCCCCAGGCAAAGTGGCTGGCGCAGGGAACGATTTATCCCGACGTGATCGAGTCTGCCGGCGCCAAAACCAAAAAGGCCCACACCATCAAATCGCATCACAACGTAGGCGGGTTGCCCGATACCCTGCACCTGAAGCTGCTGGAACCATTGCGCGAACTGTTCAAGGACGAGGTGCGCGAGCTTGGCGTGGCACTGGGATTGCCGCGCGACATGGTGTATCGCCACCCCTTCCCCGGGCCGGGGCTGGGGGTGCGCATCCTCGGAGAGGTCAGGCCGGAATACGCCGACCTGCTGCGCCGCGCGGATGCAATTTTCATCGAGGAGCTACGCGCCTCCGGGTGGTATGAAAAAACCTCCCAGGCATTCGTGGTATTCCTGCCGGTGAAATCGGTGGGCGTGATGGGCGACGGCCGCACCTATGAATGGGTGGTGGCACTGCGCGCGGTGCAAACCCAGGATTTCATGACCGCGCACTGGGCGGAATTACCGCATTCGCTGCTGGCCAGGGTATCAAATCGCATTATTAATGAAGTGCGCGGCATCAACCGCGTGGTGTACGATATTTCCGGCAAGCCGCCTGCCACGATCGAGTGGGAATGATCCCGCGTCTGGCACGGCCAGGCACCTGATGGCATGAACTACCCTGAAGCCCGCGAAATTGCGGGCTTTTTGGTAATTTCGTCTGGCAGGGTGTGGCAACAGAAGGCAGCGCCAAGTGCCGTTTGAGCATGGCATTAAAGCTGGTACTATCGACTGGCGATGCCATGATGGAAGCCGATACCAAGCTGAGTTTTGTGCTGATCACATGGTATCGATTTTTTTAATCTATTGTTTTTATTGGATAAAATGTCAGTTTTTGCGTGGTTATTCAGCATGGGACCGAAATCGACAGAGGACATGATGAATGCTGACCGATACCAAGCTGCGCAATCTCAAGCCCCGGACAAGCTCTACAGAAGTGCATTGCCCATGAGCAGCGCGGCGTGCGGTCTACAACAAGGCCGAATATCGGGAGCAGCCCACGGCCATGTTGCAGGACTGGGCGGATATGATCGACGAGTGGACTACGGGAAGTACTCGTTAATCTTCCCTGTACCCTATGTGGTCTTTATAACGCTTCTAGTCGCATCTAATTTTAGGCTAACAACCATGGCGGATCGTAAACAAATACCCACAAAAACGAAGCTCCGACTATTTTCGGAGGCCGCAGGGCACTGCCAACGTCCAGAGTGCCTCCAGCCTCTTTTCCCCGCTGAAATGGGCGGGGACAAGCATATAGCCGAAATGGCTCATGTGATTCCGCACGGAGAAACGGGCCCGCGCCATGAAGAAAGGCCCGCTGGAGAGTTTGAGCCAGATTCCTTTGAAAATCTCATCCTGTTGTGTCCAACCTGTCATACGGTCGTCGACAAGGATCCCGACGGATATAGCCGGGACACGTTGCTAGGTTGGAAATATAATCACCTTGCTGCTTTAGCGCACAGGCAAGGAATTCGTGCTTATGATGAACGTAGCCACGTTAGATGCGTCGTGGCCGCCGCTATGGCCGAAAACAAGGCTGTATGGAAGGAGTTCGCGCCATCTGATGGATCGAGCTTCGAGTATGACCCGGAATCTGAAGCGGCTAAGACATGGGTACAGAGGATGAGAGGCGTCATTTTGCCTAACCATTTCCGTATTCAAGCCATCATTAAGGCAAATCAGCAGCACATGACAGAAGCTGAGCTACAGGCATTTGCCCGATACCAAGAACATGTGCGAGGTCTCTCGGAACGTCACGTTTGTGGTGTCGCTGGTGGCGCTATTCGTTATCCGGCAGAAATGGATGGAATCTTCGCATGAACTGGCAGGTAAACTACGCACTGAAATATCTTATGGATAATCATAAGGATGCGACTGCACAACATGTCCGCGGTGACGCTATCAGAATTATGATGCCCCATAAACCCAACGTAATGGCGGTTATCTCGGATGCTTATACGATCAGTGCCGAATTGGCAATGCAATACCATGTGAATTTCCCGGATATGGACTTCCTGTGCGGATATCGAAAGGAGTGCGTCTGGGAAGGTGGGGCGATCAGATATTTAGAAGGCAACACAATAGGATGGGGAAGCGCCGGCACACTTGGTTCTGCCATTTACAACGGCGATGCAAGGAGTGCTGCTCATAAGGACTACTGCTTCTCCTATCGGCTCATCAGGCAGATTCGATCTATTAAGAACCTCGATAGAGAGTTTGATCGTATTTTCACGATGACACTCACTAGTGGGTGTACCGTTCGAGTAGGCATGATTATGGAGTATGAGCCAACAGCTGATGCCATTCGTACCTTCTGGGATCGGTTTGGTCCCATTGATATTGCTTGGAATATTAATCCCAACGGGAATCCCACTCAGAATGCTATCGAGGCAGGAGCGGACCTTGGGTGCGAGGTGATGAAATGGGACGAGTTAAAGATGCTGCTGCGGAACCGTTGATGACGGCACGTGAGATTGCGAAATACCTACTAACATCCTGCAAGTGCTTGCGAGAGTTCAAATCCTACATGTTTGGTTCTTCATTGTTTGGGGTGGGTAGTGATATCGATATTTTGATCGTTGGTCCTTCTGGTGAGCCGTTATCCCGACTGAAGGAGGAATTGAGATTTGCAGGAAAAGAACTGCCGCTCGATGTTCTATATATGCTGCCGGAAGAGGCGAAGGAGACGGGATTTGTCACGAGTGCAGGATGCATACCTCTCTCGCAATTGGCGCGAAAATGAAATGCGCTGACTTCTGCCTGACATGTCGGGTAGGGCGTGCGGCGTCAAATCTTGGTCTGGCAGGACATTTTAGCGGCTAAAAAAATTCATTGTAGTTTTATCCTTCAGTTGGAGGATTTTGGACGCCGATGCCAGTGATTTCGGTGCTTCCGATACTGCCTGGCGTTCGACGTTCAATCTTCGCGCTATCTCCGATTGATTGAATCCATCCTACTGGAGTATCAGAATTTGCTTTTTGCGGTCTGATAGCTTGGAGTCGACCATCAAGCGCGCTTGGTTGCGCAGCTCGACCATGTTATTCCATCACCCATAACCCGGCGCGATTCGCTCAATGGGGGGCAGCGCCACTTGTGGCGCGTCAGACTGGGAGTAGCCCTGGTAATGCTGCTGGAAAGGGATTTGGCCCTGTACTACTCACCTGTTCCAATAGTTCGCCTGCGCATGGCATGTACTGACCCACAGCCATGATCCAAAAGGTGGCTGGCATCTTGACACGTTGATTCACGCAGTAGGCGTGCTTCAGTTCTGGATTTCTTCGAATGATGACCAATGAATTCGCATTTAAGGCATGGTGCCCCTGCAAATTTCGGTGGGATGGAATTTAATAAAGCGAATGAATGATTTCTGCAATCAGGTGCTTGTGGCTATTTTTCTTGAATAATAACTGTGAATCCTGAATCCTGAATCCTGAATCCTGAATCCTGAATCCTGAATCCTGAATCCTGAATCCTGATTTGATCAAGTTCTGTCGCAATTCCGCTGTTTAATCCCTTCTCCGGAACATGCCGGCGCGCATCAGCAGCATGGCAGTGACCGGTGCGGTGAGCAGGATGAGTATCGTGATCAGCACTTCGTGGATAACCGGGCGCTGTTCCAGCGCCGACGAAACGAGTATCGAGGCGAGCAGCACGCAGCCCGTGCCCAGGGTGCTGCCCATTGTGGGGGCATGAATGCGGGCATAGAAATTGTTCAGGCGCAGCAGTCCGAGCGAACCCAGAAAAGTCAGCAGCCCGCCGCAGATCAGCAATAGCGCAGCAGGCAGGGCTGCCCAGAGAGGGATGTCTGCCGTGCTCATGGCTCGATCACCTCTCCGCGCAGCAGGAATTTGGCCATGGCGGTGGAGCCGACGAATCCGAACAGCGCGATCAACAGGGCAATATCGAAATAAATTGCGGAGCCGTAACCGATGCCCAACATCAGGATGGTCAGCATGCTGTTGATGTACAGGGTATCCAGCGCCAGGATGCGGTCTTCTGCAGTGGGGCCGCGCAACAGGCGGATCAGGGCGCAGAGCATCGCAAAGGCGAAGCAGGCCAGTGCAAAATAGATGGCAGAGGAAAGGATCGTGTTCATTCAAAAATCTCCATTAGAGGACGTTCATAGCGAAATTTGATGGTGCGTATCCAGGCGGCTTCGTCCTGCAGGTCGAGGACATGCAGGGTCAGCAGGTTGCTTTCGGAATCATGCCCGGCCCATACCGTGCCGGGTGTGCTGGTGAGGATTATGGTCAGTACCGCCAGGCCGTGGGGGTCGCGCAGGTCGAGCGGAATCTGCATGAAGCCGACCTGGGGCTGGCGCCGCGAAGCGCCGAGGATGATCTTTCCGACTGCGAGATTGGATCGTACGATATCGGCCAGGACATGAAAAAACAGGCCGATGGCGACGTGCAGGCGGTGCGGCCAGGCCGGCAGCGGGCGCAGGCTGGAGACAAAGGCCGTGACGAGCAGCGCGAGCAGGATGCCGAGCAGGATGTGGCCGGGCGACAGGCTGTCGTTAAGCAGCAGCCACATCCCCGCCAGGAAGACGGGCAGCAACGGAAGTAGTGGGCGGCGTTTCATGGCGCGCCTTTCACGGTGGTTGCCGGAAGCACCGAGCCGACATAGGCCGGCGCATCGTGCAGCGATTGCGCGGCGGCATTGAAGTAGGACATGGCCGGTTCGGTGCCGAGGGAGAGCAGTGTGCACAGCAGGATCAGCGCTGCTACCGGCCCGGCTTCAATCCATTGCAGACGCGGAGCAGGGCGTTCCGTGTCCCAGAATACGCGTATCCCCAGGCGCGACAGGGCGATCATGCCGGCCAGTCCGGACAGCAGGAGCGCAATGGCAAACATGGCTGCCTGCTGGATGGACGCTTCTGGAGGTGCGGAGAAGGCTGCGGCGAGCAGTGCGAATTTGCCGACGAAGCCGGAGAGCGGCGGCAGGCCGGTGAGCAGCAGCGCGCATGAGAAAAAGGCAAGGCCGAGGAAGGCCATCGCGGCTGGAATGGCAACGCCGGCCATCTCGTCGGGATGTTCCGATTCGTGCTTGTCCTGCAGGCCGAACGCTTCCAGGGTGATGGACAGCATGTCGGCAGCGGCGGTGCGGTTGCGTTCGGCCATTTCGATCAGCAAGAAAAAGGCGCCGCTGGCGAGCACTGAGCTGACCAGGTAATACAGCGCCGGACCGGTAAGGGACGTGCCGGAAAAGCCGAAGGCGGCCAGAAGAATGCCGGATGAAACGATTACCAGAAATCCGGCCAGGCGGTCGAGTTTTTGTGCGGCAAGTACGCCCAGGGTGCCGGTGGCGATGGTTGCGAGTCCGCAGTAGAACAGCCAGTCTCCGCCGAAAGGCGCCGGCGTCCCCGCATCCTCGAGCAGGACGGCGAAGCGCAGCAGGGCATAGATGCCCACCTTGGTCAGGATGGCGAAAATGCCTGCGACTGGCGGCGCGGCAGCACCATAGGCGTCGGGCAGCCAGAAATTCAGCGGCCAGGCTCCGGCCTTGACCAGAAACACGATGCCAAGCAGCATGGCACCCAGGTTGAACAGGATGCGGTCTTCCTCGCCGAGCGTGGCGGCGCGTTGTGCCAGTTCGGCCATGTTCAGGGTGCCGGTAACGCCGTATATCAGTGCTGCGGCAATCAGGAACAGCAGCGATGCAACCAGATTGACGGCAATGTAGTGCATGCCTGCCGTTACCCGTGCTGCGCCCGAACCGTGCAGTGCCAGGCCATAGGAAGCCGCCAGCAGAACTTCGAAGAAGACAAACAGGTTGAACAGGTCGCCGGTCAGAAAAGCGCCGTTCAGGCCCATCAGCAGCAGCTGGAACAGCGGCAGGAAATGGATGCCGGCCCGTTTCCAGTGGGCCAGCGAATAAATCAGCGTGGCCAGGCCAAGCGTGGAAGTCAAGGCAAGCATGATCGCCGCCAGGCGATCGACCACCAGCACGATGCCGAAGGGCGCAGCCCAGTTGCCCAGGGCATAAACCCCGACCTCGCCGGGCCATGGCGCAGCCATGTGACCGTCCGCCATGACGAGCAGGACAAGAGCCACGGTCAGCTGGGCGATGGTGGCACAGATCGAGATCGTGGCACGGCTGATCCGCTGTGTCTCGCTGGATAGCAGCAGCAGCGCTCCGGTGCACAGGGGCAGCAGTACCGGCAGGATGGGCAGATGTTGCAGCCAGCCGTTCATGCGCACCCTTTCAGAATGCGATGCCGGAGGGAAGCGTTGCAGTGACCGGGGTGCATTATTCTTGATCCGGTTCGCGGCCATCGACGTGGTCGGTGCCGTTCAGCCCGCGTGAAGCGAGCAGGACAACGAGAAACAGCGCAGTCGTGGCAAAACTGATGACGATGGCAGTGAGTACCAGCGCCTGCGGAACCGGATCGGCGTACAGTGCCGGATCACTGCCGCGAGCCGGGTCGATGATCGGCGCGGCACCCATGCGCAGGCGACCCATGGCGAAAATGAACAGGTTGACCGAGTAGGCGAGCAAAGACAGACCCATGATTACCTGGAATGTGCGCGGACGTAACAGCAGGTAAATGCCGGATCCGGCCAGGATGCCCACGGCAAGTGCGAAAACAATTTCCATCAGGTTCTTCCTTCTCTTGCCTTGCGGTGGTGGCTGCGTAGCGACTGGTGGGCTATGGCGACCAGCATCAGCATGGTCGTGCCGACTACAAGCATGTAGACGCCAATATCAAACAGCAGGACGCTGGATAGATGGAGTTCGCCGAGCAGGGGCAGTTCGCCGTGCCAGGCATGGCTGGTCAGGAAGGGAGTGCCGGCTAGCCAGGCTCCTGCGCCTGCAGCTGCGGCACTAAGCAGGCCTATGGCAATCCAGTACTGGGGATGAATGCGCAGGTGCGATTCTACCCATACCGTGCCGCCGACCAGGTATTGCAGGATGATCGAGGTGGCCAGTATCAATCCGCCGACAAAGCCTCCTCCTGGTGCGTTGTGGCCGCGCAGCAGGAAGAACAGCGAAACCAGCGTGGCAAGCGGCAGCAGCAGGCGTACCAGGACTGCGGGCAGCATCATGTAGCCGGCCGGCAGGATGGATGCAGGGTTGGTGACGTGTTTTTCCTCCAGCCCGTCGGCAGCATCCTGCACGCGTTGCTGATTGGGCAGGGGAACGCTTTCCGGGGCTGGCCGGAAGCGGCGCAGCAGCGCGAACACGGTCAGTGCGACGATGCCGAGTACGGTGATTTCTCCGAGGGTATCGAAACTCCGGAAATCGACGAGGATTACGTTGACCACGTTGAGGCCTCCACCCAGTGGGAGCGCCTGCTCGGTAAAGAATGGCGAAATACCCTCTACTGGAGGGCGGGTCAGCACGGCATAGGTGATTGCGGCCAGTCCCAGTCCGCAGGCAGTGGCCAGCAGGATATCCCGCAGGCGGCGGATGCGGTTGGTAGCGGCTTGCCCCTGTCCCTGTGCGTATCGTTCGTCCCGGCGCGGTAGCCAGCGCAATCCTAGCAGGAGCAGGACGGCGGTGACGACTTCTACGGTAAGCTGGGTCAAGGCAAGGTCGGGCGCCGAAAACCAGACAAAGGTCAGGCTGGTGGCGAGTCCGGCTCCGCCGGACAGGATCAGGGCAGCGAGACGGTGGAATTTGGCCTGCCATGCCACGGCAAGCGCGCAGACGGAGCCGACCAGCCAGAGCAGAATAAAGGCCGGGCTGGCCGGTGTTGCCGGGTGCGTTCCCCAGAATGTTTCTTCCCGGGTCAGCACAGGGAGCAGGGATGCGCCGAGGGTGACGCAGACCAGCACCAGCAGCTGTATTTGCAGGCGGGAGGAGGATAGGCGTTGCATGATCAGGCTGGCGCCTGAAGTCAGCGTGGATAACAGCCAGTCGAAGCTGCGTTTCCCGTCGATGTGTTCGAGCAGTGGCACTGTTTCACTGGTGCGCCAGAGGAAGATGCGATAAAGCGTGACGCCGCCGGCCATGGCGGTCAGGCTCATGTAAAGAGGGAGGTTGAGTCCGTGCCAGACGGACAGGCTGTAGGCCGGTACATTGCTGCCGAGAATCGCAACGGTTGCCGTTTGCAGGAAGGGACCGACCGTGAGCGAGGGGAAAATGCCGACCAGAACGCAAGCTGAGACCAGCAGTCCGCTGGGTAACAGCATCCAGCGAATCGGTTCATGCGGGGCGTGGGGCAAGTCTGTTGCCGGCGGCCCGAAGAAAACCTGGTGGATGAAGCGCAGGGAATAGGCAACGCTGAACATGCCGGCCACGGTGGCCGCCACGGGCAGGATCATATACTGCCAGCCGGGACGGTTGAGCAGGATGGTCTCGGCGAAAAACATTTCCTTGGACAGGAAGCCGTTGAGCAGCGGTACGCCGGCCATCGCTGCCGCTGCAACCATGGCCAGCGTTGCGGTGATCGGCATTGCACGGTACAGGCCGGACAGGCGTTGCAGGTTGCGCGTGCCGGTTTCATGGTCGACGATGCCGGCGGCCATGAACAGTGAGGCCTTGAAGGTGGCATGATTGACCATATGGAATACTGCAGCGACCAGCGCCAGCGGACTGTTCATGCCGAGCAGCAGGGTGATGAGGCCAAGGTGGCTGATGGTCGAGTAGGCCAGGACGCCTTTCATGTCCTGCTGGAAGATCGCCAGGTAACCGGCGATTACCAGAGAACACAGGCCGGCTCCCCCGATGATCCAGAACCAGTAATCGGTACCCGACAGCACTGGCCATAGTCTTGCCAGCAGGAATACGCCAGCCTTCACCATGGTTGCGGAGTGCAGGTATGCGGAAACCGGCGTTGGTGCCGACATTGCGTGAGGCAGCCAGAAATGGAAGGGAAACTGTGCGCTTTTGGTCAGGGCTCCGAGCGCGATCAGGGTCAGCGCTGCAGGATACCAGGGATGTGCCTGGATCGTGCCGGAAGCAGCCAGAACGGTGTCCAGGTCGTAACCACCGGCAATGTGGCCGAGCAGCAGTACTCCCCCAAACAGGGCGATGCCCCCCGCGCCGGTGACGATGAGTGCCATGCGCGCGCCGCGGCGGGCATCGCTGCGGTGGTGCCAGTATGCGATCAGCATGAACGAGGTGAGGCTGGTCAGCTCCCAGAACATCGCCATCTGGATCAGCTGGCCGGACAGTACGATGCCGAGCATGGCGCCCATGAAGGCAAGGAAGAATGAAAAGAAGCGGGGTACCGGATCGGTTGGAGACATGTAATAGCGGGCATACACCACGACCAGAGTGCCCATGCTGGTGATCAGCAGGGAGAACAGCCAGGCGAAGCCATCCATGCGCAGCGAGATGCTGAGTCCGAGCGAGGGCACCCAGGGAAAGGTCATGCGCAGGACGCCTTCGGCGGTTACCTGTGGATACAGGCTGGCGACAATCGCCGTGGCGGCGAGGGAGACTGCGCCGGCCAGCCATGCCTCGGTATTGCGCGCGTTTGAAGGTAAAAAGGCTGCGAGCAGACTGCCGAGAAAAGGAAGCAGCAGGATAAAAAGTAATGACATGGTGCCCAGATTATTGTTGTTTGAAGACATGCCGGGACAGAAGCAGGGATATCCGCTATCCGTGTCTGGCAAACTGGGTTTTGAAACAATGTGTCAGGGGCTATTTTATCCGATAGCGCCGGGTGGATGCACGCAGAATGCATGGCAAAAAAAGAGGATTTGCCCTGTCATCATTGGTGATCTGGTGATTAATAATGAATTGCCAGCCAGATGGAAGGCTGGGAAGGGTCCGTCCAGTTAACGCGATGCCGGCGGTACGGATCGATCTGGACCCAGTCTCCCGGCATCATTCTGTGCGGTTCGTTTTCGTCCGCAAACTGAAGCTCTGCCGCACCAGATAATAGTACAACCAGTTCGGATATCTGCTGGTCGTACCAGAAACCCAGGGGGCTGGCTTGCCCGGTCGAGATGATGCGCTCAACCCGGAGCCCGGGTCGGACCAGCAGGTTTTCAAATTTCTCCCCGGACAAGTTTTCACGAACTGGAAGTTTAAACAGGTTTCCTGATTTTGCTTTCGGGTTCATGAATATCCGGCATTTTTTGTTTGATGGGTTTTTTTGCCATGTCGATATACAGCAACTCTACCCGTTCTCGTGCCCAGGGAGTGCGGCGCAGAAATTTCAGGCTGGAGGCAATGCTGGGTTCATGGGTAAAACAGCGGATATTTATTTTTTTCCCCAGTTGATCCCAGCCATAAAATTCCACCAGTCTCTTCAGTAATTGCTCCAAAGTGACTTGATGGAGCGGATTGTTGGGCTGGTGATCAGTCATGCAGGTTGCGACCCGGTAATTTCAAGAAATAGGGGCAATAGTATTCGTGATTGGGTTTGCACGTTCGGTTTATTGCGGGTACGGTTCTGGTTTCAGACAGTTTTAATTGGTCAGCTCGATGGAAAGGTCATCTGCCCACAGTGTTCCGCCGCCTTCCAGCATGATGCCGACAAATAAAGAGTAGGCCGAAGGCGGGATTTTGAGTTCGATGGCGTATTGTTTCCAGTCCTGAGTGCCTTTGACGCGGTTGTTCGTCATGAAATTCCAGTCCAGAATCTGGCCGACTCCATCTTCTACCCGCAGGGTCAGCGCTCCACCCGGTCCACTGATTCTTTCTCCCCGAAGTGAACCGGAAAGTCGTACTGTCCTGTTGTGCCAGGAGGGATGCACGGGAATCGATTGACGTAGCAAGGCGAAGGGCTCGGTACCGTGACGCCGGATGCGTGCACTGCTTGGGGCGGAAAGTGCATTTTCCGGGTCAGGAACGAAGGTGTAGGCATGGCCAGAACCATGTTCGATTTCTGACCACGCATTGATCCTGCCCTGAGGGTCCGGTTCGAATGAAGGGTTCTTTAAACTGATGATCGCGTTGGCAACTGCTCGCTTAGCCAGGCGTTTTGCAGCCAGACTGTGGACCGGGGTAGGCGCGGGAACGGATTGTTGGATCGTGGGAGAGGCTGGTTCCGATGCAGGATCTGCGCTGAACGAAGGTCCTGAAAAACAGGCCAGCAGAAAGGCAATGCTTGAGCGGAATATGAGGTGTTTCATGGTATATCCAATATGTATTGGCTGGTGATTATAAATGGCATGTTGTGCAAATGTGAAAAGAATTGGAATTCCGGTTCGCGTCAGGAGATCTGTTGTAGCAGTTTTTCGCGGAGTGCAGAAATTTCCGGGGGTTGCATCGGGGTTTTGCAGGTGACATGAAAAGTGTCTTCTGCACGGGCTCCCAGGGTGTTGATCTTGGCGCTGCGTATTGCGATATTCTGTTTGTCAAGCAAGTGGGCGATTCCTGCCAGCAGGCCGGGCCGGTCGCCGGCAATGATGGAAAGCAGGTAACCGTTTTTTCCTTCAGGCGTAATATTGACTTCGGGGGTGATGGGGAAATGCTTGAGCTGGCGGGATATTCTTGAGGATTTTGGGGTGCCGGGCTTATCGGGGATCGTCAGCTCGCGGGACAATTCATATTCGATATAATTCATCGTGTCACGGTATGCCGGTTTGTTATTTCCTGCATCCATTGCCAGAAAACTGTCCAGGGTGTACCCGTGCCGGGTGGTGTAGACTTTTGCTTCCATGATGCTGTAGTTCAGACGTTCAATAAAATCACATATGCGCGCGAAAATATAGGATTTCTCAGGGCTGTATACCATGAGCTGAATCCCTTCCCCCATGGGGCTGATACGTGTTTTGACAATGGCCTTGTCGGTATCGGTCTGATGTGCCAGCAGGCGAGTGTGCCAGGCGATTTCCTGTGGTTCATGGCGCAGAAAATATTCCGGGTCAAGCTGCGCCCAAAGTGTCTTGTGTATTGCAGGGGCAATTGCGTGCAAATGCAGGATCTCCAGTGCGCGTGCCCGGATTTCTCCGACCTGGTCGGCAATTTTGCCGTCTATCATGTAACGGCGTGTCGCCCAGAACAGTTCTTCCAGCAGCTTGCTCTTCCAGGCATTCCAGACTTTTGGGCTGGTGCCTCGAATATCGGCTACGGTGAGAAGGTACAGTGCAATCAGATAGCGGTCGTTCTTTATTTTGGCAGCGAAGCCTGCAATCACGTCCTGGTCGGAAAGATCCTGTTTTTGCGCCGTGGCGGACATTGTTAAATGATGCCTTACCAGCCATACCACCAGGTCGGTATCTTCGCTTGCCAGTCCGTGCTGCTTGCAGAAGCGGGCAGCATCCGTGCATCCCAATATGGAGTGGTCGCCGCCGCGGCCTTTGGCAATATCATGAAATAACCCGGCAATATACAGCGTTTCGACGCGTGCGAAATCCTGGATCAGTTTGTTGCACAGAGGGTATTCATGTGCGTATTCAGGCAGGGTGAAACGGCGGAGATTGCGCACTACCATCAGGATATGTTCGTCTACGGTATAAACATGGAACAGATCATGCTGCATCTGGCCGACGATGCGGCCAAACGCCGGCAGGTAGCGACCCAGGATGCCATTTTGGTTCATGCGTCGCAACACATGAGTAAGGCCGTGTGGCTGACGTAGGATGGTCATGAACAATGCCCGGTTCTGTGCATTTTTTCTGAATCCGGCATTGATTGTATGGCGCGCCCGCCACAGTGCGCGTACGGTGGGCGCGGAAAATCCGTTCAGGTAGGGATGTTGTTCAAGCAGCAGGAAACTTTCCATGATCGTTGACGGGTCTTGCTCAAACAGGGCTTCATCGCGTATTTCGAGCAGGTCATCGCGAATGATGAAACGCGGATTGAGCAGGTATCTTGTGCCGGCTTCAGGGAACAGGTGCGCCCGCAAATTTTGCAGCAAGACGTCATTCAGTTGTAGTACCGCCTGCTTGGTGCGGTAGTATCGCTGCATCATGCACTCGCTGGCGCGGCGCACGCCCTTGGCGGTGATGCCCATCTGGTTTGCCAGCTCGGTCTGGTAGTCGAAGAGCAGGCGATCTTCGCGCCGTCCGGCCAGATAATGCAGGCGAATGCGCAGGTGCTGCAGCAGGTTTTCATGGCGGGCGATGGCAAGTGCTTCCGGTACGGTAATCATGCCTGCCCGGGCCAGTTCACGCCAGGTGTCGCCCAGGTTGCATGCCCGGCTGATCCACAGGACGGTCTGAAGATCGCGAAGGCCGCCCGGGCTGTCCTTCAGGTGGGGTTCCAGGTTGTAGTCCGCGTCGAGAAAACGCATGTGGCGCCGTTGCTGCTCATTGTGCTTGGCGAGGAAGAAAGCGCGATGGTCAAGGTGGCTGGCGAGGGTGCGGACCATGTCTTCGAACAGCGTGCGCGATCCAGCGATCAAACGGGCTTCCAGGAGATTGGTCTGCACGGTGATGTCTGCCGATTCTTCCACGCATTGAGCGATGGTGCGGATACTATGGCCTACTTCCAGGCCGATATCCCATAGCAACCCGACCAGTTCCTGCAAGTTGCGCTGCAGTTCCTGATCCGGTTCGTCCGGCAGCAGGATTAGTAAATCAATGTCAGACTTGGGGTACAGCTCTTTGCGCCCATAGCCACCGACCCCGACCAGGGCCAGAGCATGAGGCATGGAGAGCAGTTTCCAGGCTGCGCGAAGGTGCTTGTCTACCAGCTTCGTATGGGCATGCAGCAGGCGGGTCGGCTGAGCGTGGCGCTCGAATTCCTGCTGAAGGCATAAACGCGATGCACGCAAGCTCTGACGGATTTCAGCTGAGCCTTGCACGGTCGGTTTACGGTGGGGGTGGGGGAGATCCGGCAGAAACGGTCAATACTTCAAAGCCGCTTTGAGTCACCAGAATCGTGTGCTCCCACTGGGCTGACAAGCTGTGATCCTTGGTCACGATGGTCCAGCCATCGCCAAGCTGGGTGATTCCGGGCTTGCCCGCGTTGATCATGGGTTCAATGGTAAAGGTCATGCCGGCTTCCAGTTTCAGGCCGCTTTTGGGTTTCCCATAGTGCAGAACCTGCGGGTCTTCGTGAAAAACCTTGCCAATGCCGTGGCCACAGAATTCGCGGACTACGCTAAAGCCCAGCCCTTCTGCGCAGCTCTGGATGGCGTGTCCAATATCGCCCAGGTATGCTCCCGGCCTGACTGCCCGAATGCCTAGCCACATTGCGTGATATGTGGCTTCACATAGTCGTTTTGCCTGGATGGAGGTTTCACCGACTTGGAACATGCGGCTGGTATCCCCATGATAGCCATGCTTGATGGTAGTGATATCTATGTTCAGGATATCGCCATTCTTGAGTTTTTTTTCTCCCGGCACGCCATGGCAAACCTGATGGTTGATGGAGGTGCAGATTGACTTCGGGTAGGGGGTGTGTCCAGGAGGAGCGTAATTCAGTGGGGCAGGAATGCATTGCTGGACGTTCACCATATAATCATGGCAAAGCCTGTCAATTTCTCCTGTGGTAATGCCGGCTTGCACATAAGGTGTAATGTAGTCTAGGACTTCGCTGGCCAGGCGGCCTGCGAGACGCATTTTTTCGATTTCTTCGGGGGTCTTGATGCTTACGGACATATTTTGTTCAAAATTGATGTAACAGTGGGAAGCATAGTGGATTGAGGCTGCCAGCACAACTGGATGCAATCAAATATCCGGTTTATGGTTCGGTGTGCTCCAGGTGGTCTGGAGCTTGAGGACAGGCAGATTCTGGATTGCAAAGATCGTGATGCCGGAGAGCAAGACAGGATGCAGTAATATAAAAGACAAAGGCATGCCCGAGCATGCCTTTGTCACAGGGGGATACCGTGGATTAGCGGTTTCCGGAATTGTACCCTCGTCCCTGTGAGAATCCGCTGGTCGACCGACGTTCCTGGCCCGCAGTGCCCGTATTGCCGTTGCGTCTTGGCGCACCGTTGCCGAAACGGGCAGTTGGCTGCCCTTCGCGCCGTGCGTGACCTGGATGTGCATGCTGGCGGTCCGTGGGAGTGTGGCGGCCGAATCCGCCGGGCTTGCTGCGTGTACCGGGGGAATGGGAACGGGGTTTGAACTTGGGTTCCAGGCCGGCCACGATATGTGTGCTTAAGCTCTGCCCGGTGTATCTTTCAATCTTTTGCAGGTTTCCTGTATCGCGGTTAGATGCAAAGGATACTGCAATTCCGGAAGAGCCGGCGCGACCGGTGCGGCCAATGCGGTGCACATAATCTTCGGCTGCCTTGGGTAGATCAAAATTGATCACGTGGGAAATGCCCGGGACGTCGATTCCGCGCGCGGCAACGTCCGTCGCGACCAGTATGCGCACTTGTCCCCGGCGCAGGTTCACCAGGGTACGGTTACGTTCCCTCTGGTTCATATCGCCATGGAGCGCTGCGGCGGAATGCCCCTGGGACAATAACTGGTCTGCCAGGGTATCGGCATCGCGCTTGGTGGCAGTAAAAACCACCGCCTGGTTCAGGTTTGCATCGCGCAACAGGTGATCCAGCAGGCGGCCCTTGTGTGCCATATCGTCCACATACATCAGGCGCTGTTCAATGTGTTCATGGCGAGCCTGCATGGGTGCAATGCTGATGCGCTTTGGGTCGGTAAGCAGCTGCTTTGCCAGGTTGGTGATGACTCCATCCATTGTGGCGGAGAACAATAGTGTCTGGCGTGTGGCAGGGGTAGCAGCTGCAATGCGCTCGACATCGTCAATGAAGCCCATGTCCAGCATGCGGTCGGCTTCATCCAGTACCAGCATTTCCAAACGTGAAAAGTCAATGCGGCCACGTTCGATATGGTCAATCAGGCGGCCTGGTGTCGCCACCAGAATGTCAACCGGGTTGGACAGCAGTTTGTTTTGTAAAGGGTAGGGCATTCCGCCAAGAATGCTGACTACTTTCAGGCGCATATTTTTACCATACTTGGTTGCTGCTTCAGAAACCTGTTGTGCCAGTTCGCGCGTTGGGGTCAGTACCAGTACGCGGGGTCCTTTGCTGCGCACGGAGGGAGGCTCTGCGATACGGTGCAAGGCGGGCAAAATGAAAGCTGCGGTTTTTCCGGTACCGGTTTGGGCGGATGCCAGCAGGTCATGTCCGGCCATAACTTCTGGAATGGCTTCAGCCTGAATCGGGGAGGGTACGGTATAGCCGGAATCTTCCACGGCAGCAAGAATCAGGGGGTGCAGCTTGAGTGAGGAAAAAGTGGTAACTGTAATAGGTGTGGTTGTGTTTTCAATAGACACGGTGGTTCCTTAAAACGATCATTAAAATGAAAGCGCATGCTTGGCAAAAGCCAGGCATTGAAATTTTAGTAGGGGTATGGATAGACTCTACCAGCGCAAAACATCGTCGCTAACCGGTAAAGCAAGACGCGTCAGGGACGCTAGAGGTCAGGAAACGATGAACCATGGCCGCGTATATAAAGCACGGCTTGGCAGTATTTTACTGCTTGGAAAACTTAATAGCAAGTACTTGTAGTTAAATAGTGAGTGCAGGCGGTGGGCACGGGAAACACCCGGTTGTTTTTCCGGGGTGGTTTGCAACCGTATCAGCCCGCAGTGCCGGATGAAATGTCATGTAAGGGCAGACCATTGTGTTAGAATGGCGGACTTTAATATTTTTTTGGTTAGGTAGGTACATGTCGCGCGCAATCCGGAATATCGCAATTATTGCCCATGTTGATCATGGGAAGACCACTATGGTGGACAAGCTGCTTTCCCAGACGGCTACTTTTGCCGCACACCAGCATGTTGCTGAACGGGTGATGGACAGCAACGATCTTGAGAAAGAACGCGGGATCACTATTCTGGCAAAGAACTGTGCAGTTGATTATGAAGGCGTGCACATCAATATTGTGGATACGCCAGGCCATGCGGATTTTGGCGGTGAAGTTGAACGTGTTTTATCGATGGTGGATGGAGTGCTGCTGCTGGTGGATGCGGTGGAGGGGCCAATGCCACAGACACGCTTTGTGACACGCAAGGCTCTTGCACTTGGTCTGCACCCGATTGTGGTAATCAACAAAGTGGACCGGCCCGGCGCCAGGCCGGACTGGGTGATTGATCATACCTTCGATCTGTTTGACAAGCTGGGTGCAACCGAAGAGCAGATGGATTTTCCTATTGTGTACGCATCGGCGCTGAATGGGTTCGCGACACTGGATCTGGCAAAACCGAGCCAGGATATGCGTCCGTTGTTTGACACGATATTAAAGCATGTTCCTGCACCGGTCGGCGATGTGGATGGGCCGTTGCAGTTCCAGATTTCTGCGCTGGATTATTCCAGTTTTGTCGGGCGGATCGGTATCGGCCGGGTTACGCGGGGACGGATGAAACCTGCTCAGGATGTGATGGTTCTGAATGGCGACAAGCCACCGAAAAAGGCGCGGATAAACCAGGTGCTGGGTTTTAGCGGTCTGGAGCGCGTTCAAATGGATGAGGCGGTTGCGGGTGATATCGTTCTGGTAAACGGTATTGAAGAAATCGGGATTGGTGTTACGCTGGCAGACGTAAACCAACCGGAGGCTTTGCCCATGCCAAAGGTGGACGAGCCTACCCTGACCATGACGTTTCAGGTGAACAGCTCCCCTCTTGCTGGACAGGAAGGAAAATTTGTTACCAGTCGCCAGATTCGCGACCGCTTGAACAAGGAGCTATTGACCAATGTGGCACTGCGCGTGGAAGACACCAGTGAAGCGGACTCGTTTCTGGTATCGGGGCGCGGAGAGTTGCACCTGACTGTTTTGCTGGAAAATATGCGTCGTGAGGGTTTTGAACTGGCCGTTTCCAAACCGCGCGTGGTGTTTCGTGAAATCAATGGCGAAAAGTGCGAACCGTATGAATTGCTCACCGTGGACGTGGAGGAAACTCACCAGGGGGCAGTCATGGAAGAGCTGGGTCGCCGTCGTGGTGACTTGCAGGATATGCAACCGGATGGAAAAGGCCGTGTACGCCTGGAATACCGGATACCGGCACGCAGCCTGATTGGTTTTCAAGGCGATTTCTTGACAATGACCCGTGGCACCGGACTGATTTCGCATGTGTTCGATGAATATGGTCCGGTGAAACCGGACATGCCGGGCCGCCATAACGGAGTACTGATTTCTCAGGATAATGGAGAGGCAGTCGCCTATGCCCTGTGGAAACTGGAGGACCGTGGACGCATGTTTGTCAGTCCCGGGGATAAATTGTACGAAGGTATGGTGATCGGCATACATAGCCGCGATAATGATCTTGTGGTGAATCCGATCAAGGGGAAACAGTTAACCAATGTACGGGCATCCGGAACGGATGAAGCTGTACGTCTTACTCCGCCGATCCGGTTGACCCTGGAATCAGCCGTTGAGTTTATTGGTGATGATGAGCTGGTGGAAATTACCCCGCTTTCGATACGGATACGCAAACGCCATCTGCTTGAGCACGAACGCAAGCGTGCTTCCCGCGCGAGTTAGTCTCGCCTGACATACGGGGATGTGAATATTTTTTCCGGTTCGCGAAGTGATTCAGGGAATTTCCAGAGCAACCGGATGGCGCGGTTCTGCATAATGTGAATCCAGCCATACATGGATGATTGCAGGATGGAGAAGCTTCATTCCTGAATTCACTGCGGACCGCGATTGGCTTCAGGAATGGATGTGTATTTCTAAAGGGTCAGGATTTTTGCAGAGGACGCGCGGCGGCGAGTATTTGTTGCATAAGGTCGCTGGCAAAGCAATCAAACCGGAGGATGCCCGGCATGCCGCGAAGCCACGTAAGCTGGCGTTTGGCCAGCTGCCGTGTGGCTGCTATGCCCTGGGACAATAGTTCCGATTCGTTTATTTCTCCCGCAAGATATTGCCAGGCCTGCCGATAGCCTACACATCGCATGGATGGCAGGCCGGGTTGCAGGGAATATTTTTTCTGCAAACCGCGCAATTCCTCTACCAGGCCAAGCTCAAGCATGGCCGCAAATCTTGCAGCGATGCGCGCATGCAGCTGGCCGCGTTCCGCAGGAATCAGTGCAAGCTGCATCGCTTGGTAAGGCATGGGTTGCCTCTGCTGCTGCTTCAGCAGTGCGGACATTGGCTGGCCGGTGAGCCAGTAAATTTCCAAGGCACGCTGGATACGCTGTGCATCGTTTGGCTTCAGGAATGCGGCCATTTCCGGATCAATCAGCGCCAGTTCGGCATGCATCGCAGGCCAGCCGATGCGATCCGATTTTTCATTCAGCTCGGCGCGCAAATCGTGGTCAGCCTGAGGCAATGCATTCAGTCCGTAGTGCAAGGCCCGGAAATACAACATTGTGCCGCCAACCAGCAAAGGAATATGTCCGCGCCGGGTAATTTCATCCATCAGATTCAATGCGTCATGACGGAAAGCAGCAGCGGAATAGGACTGGGTTGGGTCAATGATGTCGATCAGATGGTGTGGAGCCTGGGCGAGCAGGGAAGTTTCGGGTTTGGCTGTCCCGATATCCATGTCCCGGTAAACCAGAGCGGAATCCACGCTGATGATTTCCACTGGTAGCTGTTGTGCCAGTTCAACTGCAGCCAGGGTTTTTCCGCAGGCGGTAGGACCCATTAGAAAAATGGCGGGGGGCAGGGTACTCATTTCCCTCGCATAAACAGCGTATCCAGTTCAGTGATGCTCATTTGGAACCATGTTGGCCGGCCATGATTGCACTGACCGGAGCGCTCTGTGCGCTCCATTTCACGCAGGATGCTGTTCATTTCTGGCAGGGTAAGGTTTTGGTTGGCACGCACGGCAGAATGGCAAGCCAGAGTGGATAGCAACTCGTTGCGCCGCTCAGTCAGTACGCGCGTGGAGCCGTATTCCCGCATTTCGCGCAAAACATCCCGTGCGGCCGCCTCTGCGTGCGCCTGTTTGAGCATGGCAGGCATGGCACGTACTGCCAGCGTAGTTGGGGGCAATGGGTCGATCGTAAACCCAAGCCTGGCAATGGCCGAGCGTTCTTCTTCGGCTGTTGCAATGTCCAGCGCTTCCGCTGAAAAGCTTGCCGGGATCAGTAACGTTTGCATGGGAATCTGGTGCTCATCCAGTGCTGCCTTGAGATTTTCGTAAATAATCCGTTCGTGTGCAGCGTGCATGTCCACCACAACCAGGCCATGTATGTTCTGCGCCAGAATGTAAATGCCGGCAAGCTGCGCAAGGGCGAACCCGAGCGGCGGGATTCCGGACTGGAGAGGCTGGGCGGGGGGAAATGCCGTGGGGGAATCATAAGGGTTCGCGGCGGGTTCTTTCCTGGAGGCCATGTCCCCGTAAAGGGCGTCATACAACGCCATGGGCTGTGAAGCTATGTGCAAATTCATGGGTTGCTGCACAGGTTGCGAAAGCCAGGTAATCCGCTGTCCGGAAGAAGAACCCGGAGACCTTTGGTCCGGGAGTGCCGAACCGGTTGGTGTTGAGGATGCTGGCGTGCTCAGTGCATCGTGCAGCGTATGGAATACGAACTGGTGTATCGCCTTGCTTTCGCGAAAGCGGACTTCGCTTTTGGATGGGTGTACATTTACGTCCACCAGCTCTGGCGGCATGTCGAGAAACAGTACGAAAGCCGGATGGCGCTGGAGATGGAGGATGTCATGGTAGGCCTGCCGAATGGCATGGGCAATGACCTTGTCGCGAATAAATCGGTCATTCACGAAAAAATATTGAGCCTCGCGCGTAGCCCTGGAATAAACCGGCAGGGAGACCATTCCAGACAAATGCAGTCCGGCTGTCTGGCGCGAGATCATTACCGCGCTCTGGACAAAATCGGTTCCCAATATGGCTTCGATCCGCTTGGGTAAGCCATCTGCATTTTCTATCCGTCCGCTTCCGGCAAGCCGGGAAGCAAAAGCAGGGTGCGTCTGGCCCGGACAGGCCATCGGGGGCAATTGCCAGACCGTGCGGTTGTTGTGCTGCAGGCTGAAGGCTACATCCGGGCGTGATAGTGCGATCCGCTTGAATATTTCCTCGCAGTACGTAAATTCGGTGGCTTCGGACTTGAGAAATTTGCGACGCACCGGGGTGTTGAAGTAAATTTCACGAATTTCTACACTGGTGCCGTGAGAATGTGCTGCGGGTGCTATTTCGCCCTGTATGCCGTCCATCGATTTGATTTGCCAGGCATGCGGGCTTTCCATGCGGCGACTGGTAATGGTTACCTGCGCTATGGCGGCCATGCTGGCCAAAGCCTCACCGCGAAACCCCATACTGGACACCTGTTGCAAGTCTGCAAGCGAGGCAATTTTACTGGTTGCATGGCGCTCCAGGGCTAAAGGCAGTTCTTCTTGGGTGATGCCGTTCCCATTGTCGCGCACACGTACCAGTTTGATTCCACCCCCTTCCAGATGCACGCTGATTTCAGTAGCTCCCGCGTCCAGGCTGTTTTCCAGCAGTTCTTTGAGAGCTGCTGCAGGACGTTCGATCACTTCCCCGGCAGCAATTTGATTAATGAGTAAATCGGGTAACCGTTGTATTGCGGACATGTATGAATTACATCAGGTAGCAGGAGGGCAATTATAACTTTTTCATGCTTTTGCTGTGCGAATGTGGCGATAGAATTGTATAATTATAAGTTTGCTGAAATGTTGTCCGGCAAGTGCTGGGTGCCCGGTTTTACGGTTTTAATTCAAAGCGCAGAATACATTTAGGAGTTTGCACTGCATGGAAAGCTTATATTCACGGCAAGGAGCCGGAGGAACGGATCATGGGGAATCTTCACCTCCAGTTTTGAATCTGGGATTCGGGATGGAATTTGCAGACCTTTACAGTTGTGATGGTTTGTCCCGTATTGATTCCACGTTTCTCGCCGAACTTGCTAATAGCGATTCAGTGTTGGCAGAAAGGCTGGTGGCAGCACGAAAGGATTCTGGTCAGCTGACGCGCCTGCAAGAGTCGCAGCTTATCATTGATCTTGCGCCGCACCTGGAAGATTTTCTGGGAAATTTGTTTGCTATTCAGTCATCGGTACGCGAACTGGCTGAAAGACACAACCAACTGGCCCCGCTATTTCATTGCAAACGAATTTTTGTGCAGCGCAAGGCCGCGCAAAAATACAAGGCCGTTGATGCTGCAGCTTTTGATGGTGAGGCTCTCAAGGCAGGCTTGCTGCAGGCTTTCGGTGACACTTCAGGTGAATTGGATGAACTAAATTTTGCCCGCAACGTGAATCGCTGGCTGGACGCAGAGGCAGAAAATGCGGACAGGATTGATCTCGCCATGCGTTATGCTGCCTGGGCAGTGCATACCAGCGCAGGTAAAAAGCGCCACGGGCAGGGCGTTCTGTTCCGTGTTCCTGCCAAACTGGATTTTCAGCGCCTGGTGCCGGTTATTCGGGTTGAAAATGTCCCTTATGTTGCCCACCGCCTGGCAGACAGTCATTTGCGCCATCGCGAGGGTTTTGCCCTGACAGATCAAGGCACAGGTTTGGCGGGCGCGCTGGGGGAAGCGAACTACTGCATCTGGTGCCATGAACAAGGCAAGGATTCCTGCTCGGTGGGAATGCGGGATAAGGCTGGTTCTGATGGTTCTCCTCCTCCATTCAAGAAAAGCGTTTTTGGAATCCCTCTGGCAGGGTGCCCGGTGGACGAGAAGATTTCCGAGTTTCATAAAGTCAAGGCTTCCGGCCTGGCACTGGGTGCGCTGGCCATCATTACCGTAGACAACCCGATGTGTGCCGCGACGGGGCATCGTATCTGCAACGATTGCATGAAATCCTGCATTTATCAAAAACAGGAGTCGGTCAATATCCCGCAGTCAGAAACCAGATCGCTGAAAGATGTGCTGGAGCTGCCCTGGGGTTTTGAAATCTACAGCCTGCTTACCAGATGGAATCCCCTGAATATTCACCGTCCCTATCCACGCGCCGCCACCGGCAAGCGCGTGCTGGTGGTTGGAATGGGGCCTGCCGGTTTTACTCTGGCGCATCATTTAATGAATGATGGTCATATCGTTGTCGGCATTGATGGGTTGAAAATCGAACCACTGCCGGGTGATCTTTCCGGCGTGGATGTTTATGGCAACCGGGTTCCTTTCAGCCCAATTTACGACGCGGGCATATTGAAAGAGCCGCTGGATAACCGGGTGATGGCTGGTTTTGGCGGCGTGGCCGAATATGGCATTACAGTCCGATGGGATAAAAATTTCCTCAAAATCATTCGGCTCCTTCTGGAACGTCGCTCGCAATTCGCCCTGTTCGGGGGCGTGCGTTTTGGCGGAACCATCACCGCCGAGAGCGCGTTTTCCATGGGGTTTGATCATATTGCGCTGGCGGCAGGTGCTGGTCGCCCGACCCTGCTGGATATTCCAAACGGGATGGCATGCGGCGTGCGCACCGCATCGGATTTTCTGATGGCGTTGCAGTTGACAGGGGCGGCCAAGCCGGATTCCATTGCCAACATGCAGGTTCGCCTGCCAGTTGTGGTAATCGGTGGCGGTTTGACTGCAATCGATACGGCTACTGAATCCCTCGCTTATTATCCGGTACAGGTGGAAAAATTTCTCGACCGCTATGAAAAGCTGGTTGCAGAAAAAGGCGAAGCGGCAGTGCGTAGCGCATGGTCCGCTGCAGAATTGGTTGTCGGTGACGAGTTTCTTGGCCATGCCCGGGCGATACGGGCAGAGCGTGCGCAGGCCGAAACTGAAGGACGCAGCCCGAACATCCTGCAGCTTATCAAATCGTGGGGTGGGGTTACCCTGGTCTACCGCAAGCGCTTGATTGATAGTCCTTCCTACACGCTTAACCATGAAGAAGTGGAGAAGGCGCTGGAAGAAGGAATCTACTTTGCCGAGGGGATGACTCCGGTGCGGGTGGAAATAGATGAAAATGGCGATGCGACTGCAATGGTGGTGATGAATCAGGTGTTGGATGCAGATGGAAACTGGCAGAAGGCAGGACAAATTCAGATTTCGGCACGCACTATTTTTGTAGCCGCGGGTACCCAGCCGAATACTGTCCTGGCACGCGAGTTTCCCGATCAGTTCAAGCTGGATGGACGTTACTTCCAGGCATGTGATGAACAGGGGCAGCCCGTAAGACCAGAAAAGGGCAATGCCAAGCCATCCAGTGCGCATGTGCTTCAGTACCGGTATCACGATGGTAGGTTTGTGAGCTTTTTCGGAGACTTGCATCCATCCTATTCGGGTAATGTGGTCAAGGCCATGGGCAGTGCGAAGCAGGGTTATCCGGTGTTGAGCAGGGTGCTGTCACAGGTGCATTCTTCCGCGAAAGAAGGTGACCAGGCTTTTCTTGCTCGTCTCGGGAATGATCTGCGCGCTACAATTCACAAGGTGGAGCGTCTTACTCCCAATATTGTTGAGGTGATCGTCAAGGCTCCTGCGGCTGCGCGCAGCTTCCAGCCCGGGCAATTCTACCGGCTGCAGAATTTTGAGACAGATTCCGCGCAGTTGGATGGGACACGGATGATAATGGAGGGTCTGGCTTTGACGGGCGCCTGGGTGGATGCCGAACAGGGACTGCTTTCCACTATTGTGCTGGAAATGGGCGGATCGTCGCAATTATGCTCCAGACTCAGGCACGGTGAGCCGGTTGTTCTCATGGGTCCGACGGGTGCGCCTACGGAAATTGCACCCGGAGAAACTGTTCTATTGGCAGGAGGCGGACTGGGTAATGCCGTGCTGTTCTCGATTGGCAAGGCATTCCGCAGTATCGGTTCCAAGGTTCTGTATTTTGCCGGTTATAAAAAAATGATTGACCGCTACAAGGTAGAGGATATCGAACTTGCGGCGGATGTGGTGGTCTGGTGCAGCGATGATGCGCCTGGGTTTACTCCGGGCCGTCCCCAGGATCGTGCTTATGTAGGCAATATTGTACAGGCCATTAAAGCCTATGCCAGTGGAGAACTCGGACATCCGGAGATCGGACTGGAACAGGTTGACCGCATTATTGCGATTGGCTCGGACAGGATGATGGCCGCTGTTGCTGCAGCCCGCCATGGTGAGCTGAAAGCCTATATGAAACCGGATCACCATGCTTACGGTTCGATCAACTCTCCGATGCAATGCATGATGAAAGAAATTTGTGGTCAGTGTATTCAGGAGCATTACGATATTTCCACCGGGGAAAAGACTTATGTGTTCTCGTGCTTTAATCAGGACCAGAAGCTCGATTGCGTGAATTTCCCCGCCCTGAATGCGAGGCTCAGGCAAAATTCCGTACAGGAAAAAATGACCGCGCAATGGATAGCGCATTGCGTTGAACAAGATCAGATGCCGACAGGTGCGGCTTGATGATAAAATTACTCAGTTATTGGGTTGCAGAATAAACAGAACAAAATACTGCTTTCCCCATGATGCAATCCGGAGCTGAAGTGGTTTTAACTCAAGCCGCTATATTTCTGCAAAAGGAGGCATTGTTTACGTGACTGGAATCGTTACTTTTTCCGGATTTATCCGGGTCTTTTAAAAAGGGAGATGTTTCATGCGAATAGCCATTCCTACGGAAACGCGCGCAGGTGAAACACGTGTTGCAGCAACACCGGAAACGGTAAAAAAAATGCTGGCTGCCGGGCATGCTGTTCTGATTCAGCAGGGTGCTGGCGCTGGGGCAAGTATTCCCGATGCAGACTATCAGGCAGCAGGTGCAATGCTGGTCAATGCCGAGGAGGTGTATGCCCAGGCGGAAATCATGCTCAAGGTGAAAGCGCCGACCGGTGACGAATTGTCCAGGCTGGCTGCGGGCACAGTGCTGATCGGCCTGCTTTCCCCCTACCAGACGGAACTGGTTGCAACCTATGCCAAACAGGGCATTACTGCATTCGCAATGGAAAAACTGCCGCGTACATCACGTGCGCAGGCGATGGATGTATTGTCGTCGCAGGCAAATATTGCCGGATATAAGGCAGTGCTGGTTGCGGCAAACTTATATAAACGGTTCATGCCTATGCTGATGACGGCTGCCGGAACAGTAAAGGCCGCGCGCGTGGTGATATTGGGTGTGGGCGTTGCCGGTTTGCAGGCTATTGCCACTGCCAAGCGCATGGGAGCGGTGATCGAGGCAACCGATGTGCGCCCGGCTGTAAAAGAACAGGTGGAATCTCTCGGCGCCAAATTTATTGATGTGCCTTTTGAAACCGACGAAGAGCGGGAAATCGCCCAGGGCGTGGGTGGTTACGCACGGCCTATGCCGGCCAGTTGGGTGGAACGCCAGAAGGTAGAAGTTGCCAAGCGGGTTGCACAGGCCGATATCGTGATTACTACTGCACTTATTCCCGGTAAACCTGCTCCTGTACTGGTTACGGAAGATATGGTGAAGTCGATGAAGCCCGGTTCAGTGATCGTGGATATGGCAGTTGAGGCAGGGGGCAATTGCCCGTTGTCCGAGTTAGGTAAAACGGTGGTCAAGCATGGTGTTACGCTGGTTGGGGAAGAGAACCTGCCTGCCCTGGTTGCGGCAGATGCCAGCGCATTGTATGCGCGTAATTTGCTTAATTTCCTGAACCTGTTATGTGATCCCAAGAGTGGCGGGAAGATGAACCTAAACCGAGAAGATGACATTATTGCCGGATCACTGCTGTGCATCGACGGAGCCGTTGTGGTTTGATTGAAGATACTGACTTTGCCGGGGAATTGGCCTGGTTTTGGAACAAAGGCTCGAAAAGGTTAAGACTCATGAATTTCATAATAGGAGTGTATTGAAATGGTTGATCCTGTGATTATTAATCTGACCGTATTCGTACTGGCCGTAGTGGTTGGCTATCACGTGGTCTGGAATGTTACGCCAGCGCTGCATACTCCGCTCATGGCTGTGACCAATGCGATCAGTGGCATTATTATTGTTGGTGCCATGCTTGCGGCAGGTCCGGAGCAGATCGACGCCGGAACAGTGATGGGGCTGGGCGCCGTTATGCTCGCGGCAGTGAATGTATTCGGAGGGTTTCTGGTAACGCAGCGCATGCTGGCCATGTTCAAGAAGAAAAATAAATAAACACAGTAGCCAGATATCTGGTTGCTGGAGTACTACTTCATTCATTGCGTATCATTGGTTTTACCCAGTTCGAAGGGCTTTACCCTGCTTTACCCCGCAATGTGGTGAAGCAGTTGCATAGAAAATAAACAAGGAAAAAATATGTCGGCCAATTCTGTTGCATTAGCCTATTTGATCGCCGCTGTTTTATTCATTCTGGCGCTGAAAGGTTTGAGTTCCCCCGTTTCCTCCCGCCGCGGAAATATGTTTGGGATGATCGGCATGGCTATTGCCGTGCTGACGACGCTGACGATAACTCAAAACGTGCTTTATATTGCGCTTGCAATTATCGTGGGCGGAGCGATAGGGGCGGTGGTTGCGCGGCGCATTGAAATGACCGCTATGCCGGAACTGGTGGCAGCGATGCACTCGCTGGTCGGGTTGGCGGCTGTGCTGGTCGCCATGTCTGCATTTTACAACCCGGTGGCCTATGGCATCGCGCCACTGCATACCAGCAATCTGCTGGAACTCTTCATTGGTACATTTGTTGGTGCGATCACCTTTTCCGGGTCTATCATTGCCTTTGGAAAGCTGTCCGGAAAGCTCGGCAGCAAGCCGCTGGTATTTGCCGGACAGCACTGGTTGAACCTTTTGCTGGGCCTTGTGATGATTGCCTTCGGCATCGTTTTTATGTTCACACAAAGCTGGACTCCGTTCCTGATCATGATTGCTCTGGCGTTGCTGCTCGGGGTATTGCTCATCATGCCAATCGGGGGAGCGGACATGCCGGTTGTGGTGTCAATGCTGAATTCCTACTCTGGATGGGCTGCGGCAGGGATTGGGTTTACTCTGAACAACAATATGCTGATCATTGCCGGCTCACTGGTGGGCAGTTCAGGAGCGATTCTGTCGTACATCATGTGTAAGGCGATGAACCGTTCATTCTTCAATGTGATTCTTGGTGGTTTTGGCGGGGAAGGTGACAGTGGGTCAGGCGGTGGGGCAGTCGAGCAGCGGCCAGTGCGCAGTGGTAGCGCAGATGATGCGGCTTTCCTGATGGGGAATGCCGACAGCGTTATTATTGTGCCGGGTTATGGTCTTGCAGTGGCACGAGCACAGCATGCCATCAACGAAATGGCCGAGCTTTTGATTGCAAAAGGCGTCAAGGTGCGTTATGCGATCCATCCTGTGGCTGGGCGTATGCCGGGGCACATGAATGTGTTACTGGCCGAGGCCGAAGTGCCTTATGACCAGGTTTTTGAAATGGATGAGATCAATAACGAATTTTCCGATACGGATGTGGTGCTGGTAATTGGCGCCAATGATGTGGTCAATCCGGCAGCCAAGACCGATCCGCATTCACCTATTTACGGCATGCCGATAATTGAGGCGCACAAGGCGCGTACTGTTTTGGTGGTCAAGCGCAGTATGGCCGTTGGATATGCCGGACTGGATAATGATCTGTTTTACCTGGACAAGACGATGATGGTATTTGGCGATGCCAAGAAGGTGGTCGAGGATATGATCAAGGCTTTGCAGTATTGATTTAACAGGTATTTTCAGTAAATAACAGCAAACAAAACTCCCGGTTCTACCGGGATTTTTGTTTGCTGGAGCTGAATTTTTCTGTTGGTTTCCGCTTTGGATGAAAACCATAACGGGATTGTCTGGCAGCGGAGGAAACCCGGGTTCATCTGCCACCGAGTGTCATTTCCAATGGGACGGGAACGCTACAATACCGATTACACCAATAAGCGTAAAAATCAGGAGAATAGCAAAAATCAGCATGAAAAAAGCCCAGATACTTCGCCATACGCTGCTCATAGTTTTTACCTCAATGTTTTCCGGATGCCAGGGGATATTCTACAGCACATAATTTATGGGTTGATATAAGGGATGCTGTGGGGGGGCTTGTACAGTTACAGTTTTCCGGCGATTTACTGGAAAAGACTGAATTGATATCCCGTATGGCCATGGATAGGGTCATTGTTGTAGCAGGTGTTTTACCTGCTCTTTTTCTTTCAGCAATTCAAGGTAGCTGGCCATCATGTTTCGGTGGCCGGTTTCGCTTATCGGCAGGTTCTGGATAATCCGGTAATTTCCATTCTGGCAGGTGACCGGAAAACCATACAGCACTCCTGCGGGAATATCATAGCTGCCATCGGAAAGTACGCTCATTGTGACCCAGTCATCCGGTGGAGAGCCGAATATCCAGTCCCGCATATGACCAACAATTGCGTTGGCAGCGCTGGCAGCGCTGCTCAGGCCACGAGCTTCGATGACTACAGTTCCGCGCGACTGTACGGTGGGGACAAATTCGTTTTCAACCCAGTTGCGATCGGGCAGGAATTCGAGAATGCTGCGACCGTCCATTTCGGCATGGGAAAGATCAGGATACTGCGTGCTGGAATGATTGCCCCATACTATCATTTTCCGGATGCTGGTAACTGGCTGCGACAGTTTGCGCGCAACCAGTCCGATGGCGCGGTTATGATCCAGGCGCATCATGGAGCTGATGTTTCTTGGATCCAAGTTGGGAGCATTGTGTAATAAAATGAGTGCGTTGGTGTTGGCTGGGTTGCCTACTACCAGGATCTTGACATGGGGTGCGGCGTAAGTATTGAGGATTTTTCCCTGTTCGGCAAAGGTTTCAGCATTGACTTTGATCAGGTCGTAACGTTCCATCCCCTTGGAACGTGGGCGCGCTCCCACGAGCAGGGCAATTTCAGCATTGCGGAAAGCGATTTTCGGATCGTCGGTAATAATGACCTGATGCAACATGGGAAACACGCAGTCTTCCAGTTCCATTGCCACTCCACGCAAGGTCTGCTGGGCTGGCGTGATGTCCAGAAGCTGGAGAATGACGGGCTGATCCTTACCTAGCATGTCTCCATTGGCAATGCGAAACAAAAGACTATAACTGATTTGACCTGCAGCGCCGGTTACGGCGATGCGAATAGGTACTTTCATAAAGATCTCCTGCACGAATAATGCAGTCATTTTGACAGTGTTTCCCTGTCACGCAAAGGGGGAAATTAACAGTTCGGCATCAGGTCGATAAAAATCGCATTGTACAATGCTCGTAGAACCAGAGTCCATTTGATTGAATGACATCCGCATGCTAATCCGATTCGTGGATAGCTCCATGTTGCAGCACCATTGTGTGCACTGATGGATCATGCATGTTCCTTGCTGCCGGCATGGTAGAGACATGAAAACCAAAGAATCGCAGCGGCTGGTTAATACAAGATTATAATGGAATTTGGTCTGGAAAAAATTCGGCCGCATGGCTTATCGAGTTACTGGAAGCATACTGTCAGGAGGCATGACATAATTCATGCTGTTGGTTTTTGTGTATAAATTTCTTGCCAGGATTATAAAAATTTCACCATGAAAAAATCATTGTTGAGTCTGCTGGTCTGGCTGGCAGTAGCCATGCTTGGAGCCACAGCAGTCAGCGGTATTGCACTGAATCGCGGCGAAACGGTCAACGCGTTGTGGTTTGTGACTGCTGCTTTGTGCATCTATGCGATCGGGTATCGTTTCTATGCGGTATGGATTGCCACCAAAGTTCTGCTGGTAGATCCTTCGCGCGCGACTCCTGCGGAGAGGCTGAATAATGGGCATGATTATGTCCCGACCAACCGCTGGGTGGTATTCGGTCACCATTTTGCCGCAATTGCCGGTCCGGGGCCACTGGTTGGCCCGACTCTGGCGGCACAGTTCGGTTACCTGCCGGGTACGCTATGGATATTATTCGGTGCAGTGCTCGGGGGATGCGTCCAGGACATGGTTACCCTGTTCAATTCCACGCGGCGTAACGGGCGCAGCCTTGGTCAGATGGCGCGAGACGAACTGGGTGCAATCGGTGGGATAGCTGCGCTCATTACCACGTTGTTTATTATGATTATCCTGATCGCGGTACTTGGCCTGGTGGTAGTCAATGCGATGAAACACAGCCCATGGGCTACCTCTACTGTGGCTGCGACGATTCCCATTGCCATGCTGGTTGGGGTATACATGCACTCCATACGCCCTGGGCGCGTACTGGAAGGCTCGCTGTTGGGTCTCATCTTGCTGCTGCTGGCGGTGGCGGGGGGAGGATGGGTCGAGCAACAGCCGGTTTTGCGCGAACTGTTTGATTATTCTGGCCTGCCTCTGGCCTGGGCAGTCATTGCATATGGGTTCGCGGCTGCTATCCTTCCGGTTTGGCTGCTGCTCGCACCCCGGGATTATCTTTCCACATACATGAAGCTTGGTACGGTCATCCTTTTGATGCTGGCCATTGTCTGGATGCAGCCGAGCGTTAAAATGCCCGCATTCACCCAGTTTATCGACGGAACCGGACCCATATTCGGAGGCACGCTGTTTCCGTTCGTATTCATCACGATTGCCTGCGGTGCAATTTCCGGTTTTCATGCTTTGATAGCTTCGGGTACGACGCCCAAGCTGCTTAGCAATGAGCGTGATATTCGCATGATCGGGTATGGCGGCATGGCGCTGGAATCGTTCGTTGCCATTATGGCGATGATTGCAGCCACAGTACTGGATCCCGGTGTGTTCTTTGCCATCAATTCGCCAGCCGGAGTAGTCGGCAAGGAAGCCGCAGAGGCGGTGGCAAAAATTTCCAGCTGGGGTTTTCCGGTTACCGTGGAGCAGATGGACTTGCTGGCGCGCCAGATGGGGGAGGCCACCCTTTTTGCACGTACCGGCGGTGCGCCATCCCTGGCAGTCGGCATGGCCAGCATTTTTGGCAGCGCCTTTGGGCAGGGCATGCTTGCCCTTTGGTATCACTTTGCCATCATGTTCGAGGCAATCTTCATACTTACCACGCTGGATGCCGGTACGCGCGTCGGCCGCTTTATGTTGCAGGACATGCTGGGAAATATCTGGGAACCGCTGGGGCGTACTTCCTGGTATCCATCGGTTTTGCTGAGCAGCGGCATTGTAGTCGCTGCCTGGGGCTATTTTCTGTATATTGGCGTGATTGACCCCAATGGCGGGGTTAACATCCTGTGGCCCCTGTTTGGTATTGCCAATCAGATTCTGGCGGCGATTGCGCTATGTGTTGCTACGGGGATTCTGGTGAAGTCGGGTAAGCTGAAATATGTCTGGATTACCGCTTTGCCTCTTTTCTGGCTGGTGATCATCACCACCAGTGCAGTGTGGGAAAAAATCAGCAGTAGTGACGTTCGTGTTGGTTTGATTGCTGCGGCCGATGATCTTGCCGCCAAGCTTGCGTCCGGTATCCTGAGTCCGGAAAAAGCGGCGAGTGCGCCGCAACTTATTTTCAACCAGCGCCTGGATGCAGTGCTGGCGGTGTTTTTTGCCTGCATGCTATGGGTGATTGTGCTGGACATGGTGCGAGTATGCTTCCGCTATCTATATGGCAAGCCGGTACCTCCCTTGTCGGAAGCGTCCTATCAGTTGACCAGGCTGGAGAAAGCATGAGCAACAGCGTCGTCGAAAAAAATTTGGAAGAAACCACGTCAGCAGCAGGAGCCGGAGATCAGTCGATATGGGCAGCTGGCAAGGATATGGCAAGGCAGACTGAGCCGGATGCGGTTGTCCATGCGGCTGGCTGTAAATCCCAGTCATTCTGGCAGCGGGCATGGAGTATCATACGGGAATTGAGTGGGGATGATGCCTATGAGCGCTATCTTGCGCATCATTCAGCCTGTCACTCGGGCAGCATGCCATTGGCGCGCAAGGATTTTTTCCGGAACCAGCAACAGAAAAAATGGGGCGGAATCCAGCGCTGCTGCTGAGCGGGAGTATTTTTATCGGATGCGGGAACTGGCGGTCAAACCTAATGCGGCCTGCCAAGACCGATACCCCTTTTCTGCACCCATGCTCCGTGACCCCTAGCAATATTGACCGGCGGCATGGCCGGATGCCCATGCCCACTGAAAGTTGAAGCCCCCCAGTTGTCCGGTGACATCCACCACTTCCCCAATAAAATACAACCCGTTTACCCTGCTTGCCTCCATGGTTTTGGAGGACAGTGCCTGGGTATCAATTCCGCCGCAGGTTACTTCTGCCTTGCCGTAGCCTAACGTTCCGCTGGGTGTGATTTGCCAGCGGTGAATTCTGGCCGCCAATGTGGATATTTCCTTGTTCGAGTACTGGTTCAGAGGCTTGTCAGGTGAAAGATGGCTGCCGGCCAACTGTGCGCACCAGGTATCGACAAATCTTTTCGGTAAATAATGCGCCAGAAAATTGTGCAGCAACTGGCGACGATCCCGGTGCTGCTCGAGCAAAACCGCCAGGTCATGATCGGGCAGCAGATTGATGGAAAGCGGCTTGCCAGGCTCCCAGTATGAAGAGATTTGCAGGATGGCAGGGCCGCTGAGTCCACGGTGGGTAAAAAGAAGGTTTTCCCGGAACGACTGGCCGCCGGATTCTATGGTGGCATCCATAGAAATCCCGGCGAGATTCACGAAAGGCGCCCAGTCTTCCGGATGGAAACTCAGCGGAACCAGTCCCGGCTTCAGTCGGGTTACCGGGATACCGAACTGTTGCGCCAGGCGGTAACCGAATGGAGTTGCACCGATCCTGGGGATGGACAATCCACCGCTGGCGATTACCAGGGATTGCGTGCAAACAGTGCCACGGGAGGTGTGAATGCGAAACCGGCCGGTTGGAAGAGGCGAAGTATCCATGGGATTTTCTTCGGTGGTCAGCGTGGAAGCAGCGGTCTGCAGGCTTTCTACCTGATGAACTTCGCAAGGAAAAAGCCAGCGGACGCCTGCCGCATCGCATTCTTCTTTCAGCATGCCAATAATTGCCGAAGAGCCCTCATCGCAAAACAGTTGCCCGAGTTTTTTCTCGTGATAACCGATGTTATGTTGTTGTAGCCAGGCAATAAAATGTCGGGGAGTGAAGCGCGCCAGTGCGGAGCGGCAGAAATGCGGATTGCCGGACAGGTAATTTTCCGGCCCGGCGTGCAGATTGGTGAAATTGCAGCGGCCACCGCCGGAAATGCGGATTTTTTCGGCAAGCTTTCTGGAGTGATCCAGCAATAGCACCGATCGCCCGCGGCGTGCGGCAGTAATGGCACACATCATGCCTGCTGCCCCGGCACCGATGATCAGCACATCTGCACGGTCATTCATGTAAAAAAGAATGAAGCGGTTTCAATGACCGGTTTGACTGGATCATATCCCGGAATAGCCCCGTCAGGGCGTTACCTCCATAGACTTCAGTTTTTTCCAGAGGCAGCTGCCCTTGCTGGTTTTGTCTATGTCCTCCAGTTGCTGTTCGTGCTTGGCCAGTTCTTCATCGCTGGCGGGTAACACAAGCACTTTCAGGCTTGACAGGCCGGGAGCAATCAAGCCTGATTGTGATTCCAAGTGAGCGTTCTCTTCATCCAGCAAGCTTTTCTGGCCGCGCGTCATGGACAGATAGACTTCTGCCAGTAGTTCGGTATCCAGCAGTGCACCGTGCAGGGTGCGGTGGGAATTGTTGATCTGGTAGCGGTCACACAGGGCATTGAGGTTGTTCTTTTTGCCCGGATGAAGTTCCTTGGCCAGTTTCAGTGTGTCGATAATGCTTGTGCAGTAGTGATCCAGCATCGGCAGCCCGGATAATTCCAGTTCCCGGTTGAGAAACCCGACATCGAAGGGTGCATTATGGATGATGAGCTCAGCGCCGCGGATAAACTCGGTCAGCGCAGAAGCAATTTCCGCGAATTTAGGTTCGTCCTGCAGGCGCTCCAGGGTCAGGCCATGCACTTCAGCCGCCCCGGCATCAATTTCCCGTTCCGGGTTGAGATAGCGGTGAAAACGCCGCTCAGAGACCTTGCGGTTGCATAATTCAATTGCCGCGATCTCAATAATGCGGTGTCCCTTTCCAGGGTCAAGCCCGGTAGTTTCGGTATCCAGTACGATCTGCCTCATTTCATGCTTTCGTCCAATAATTGATCAATCCCGCGATTGGCCAGCCTGTCGGCGCGCTCGTTCCCGTCATGTCCCGCATGTCCTTTGATCCATACCCACTGAACCCGATGCATATTTGCCAGTTCATCCAGCCTGCGCCAAAGATCCTCGTTCTTGACTGGTTTTTTGCCGGCAGTCTTCCAACCGCGCTGCTTCCAGTCATGGATCCAGGCACTGATGCCCTGCTGCACATATTTTGAATCTGTGTGCAGAATTACCCGGCACGGCCACTTCAATGTTTCCAGCGCCCGAATTGCGGCGGTCAGTTCCATGCGGTTGTTGGTGGTATGTGCCTCACCGCCATACAGCTCGCGCTCCTTGCCCATCATTTGTAGCAGCGCACCCCAGCCGCCCACCCCTGGGTTTCCACGGCAGGCTCCATCGGTAAAAATTTCTACTGCTTCGTCATTCATTATGAATCGTTCGCCCTTCCGGATTCTGCGCGGTACATTGTGATATTTCCCGGTTCAGTTTGGGAGTCGCGGGGATGAGCTTGCCAACCAGCCCTTCGTTCCACCGGGGTTTGATTAAGTGCATGCCCGATACGTGCTTGATTGCCTGCAGGAAATATACCCCGCCCCATACTGCCCACCAGCGGTCTCCAGCGGATTCCATAAAATGAAATCGGTTCAGCCAGTTTGGGTTGGATAAAGGCGGGGCGTAACAGGCAAAACGCCCGGTTATTACATTCAGTCCCAGTAATGCCAGCCAGTCCTTCAATCGTGGCAATGTAATAAAATTTCCGCACCAGGGATAATTCATCTGCGCGCCCAGCGCGCGACGGGCACCCCACAGGCTATGAGGGTTGAAGCCACTGATGATGACATTACCTTCCGGCCTGAGTACACGCACCACTTCGCGCAGGATCTGGTGCGGTTGCGGATGAAATTCCAGTACATGCGGTAGAATGACCAGATCCAGACTGCAGCAGCCGAAGGGCAGTTCCTCCGCGTCTAAGCGGACCTGCACTCCGATTTCGTCTCCAGCTGTTGCGCGCAGTGGCATGCGACTGGTGCGCAGGAAATCGTACTCCGCCAGGCCGAACTGGATCGCATTGTAGCCAAAAATATCGGCCACGCTATGATCGAACAGAGCCTGTTCACATTCCAGCAGGTATTTTCCGGGCGGGGTGGAAAACCACTCGCTCAGTGTATTCATGGTCGACATTCAATCCTGCTTCGTTTGAGTATGGCTAGTTAAAGATCGGATATTCTCATGATAAAAATCATTGCTCTCCCTGCATTCAGGGACAACTATATCTGGACGCTGCACAATCAACAATATGCGGTAGTGGTCGATCCCGGTGATGCCTCCCCGGTTCTGGATTATCTGGATCGGCACAATCTCCGGTTGGTTGCCATTCTTTGCACCCATCATCACCATGATCATACCGACGGTATCCACAGACTCCATGAATTATACAGTGTGCCCGTATATGGGCCATCACTTGAAGCGATCCCCTGCGTCAGCCATACCCCTGACGACGGCGAGATTATTGAGATTTCTGAATTGCCAGTCAGGATGCAGGTGATGCATGTCCCTGGGCATACCAGAAGACATATTGCCTATGCAGGAGCAAGCGGCGTGTTTTGCGGTGACACCTTGTTCGGCTGCGGTTGCGGCAGGATATTTGACGGAACCGTTGAACAATTGTTCCATTCCCTGAAGCGGCTGGCAAGCCTGCCGGATGAAACCAGGGTGTACTGCACACATGAATATACCGAAGTCAATATCCGTTTCGCACTGGCGTGCGAACCCGGGAATGCCCGTCTCAGGCAACGTCAGGCAGACACGCAGTCTTTGCGTGCCGCAGGACTTCCAACGCTACCTTCTACAATCGCACTGGAAAAAGCTACCAATCCATTTCTGCGCTGTAATGTGCCAGAGATTGTGGCCCGCGTGTCCGGCTTGACGCAAGTCAACAATACCGGTGAGTTCGGTGTCTTTTCTGCCCTTCGTACATTGCGGAACCATTTTTGATGTGATTTTCTGATTGCGGTAAAGCCCATTCTGGTTTATGCTGCGCGACCTTCGGAGAGGTGGATGAGTGGTTTAAGTCGCACGCCTGGAAAGCGTGTTCAGGATAATATCCTGACGGGGGTTCGAATCCCCCCCTCTCCGCCAGTACTGCGTTTTAACCAGTATCAAGCTATCTCACAAACCCGCACAGCATAAGGCTTTAGCGGGTTTTTTTATGTTCAGGCGGTATCAACCAATCTCATTGAATCTTGCAACATTTGGCGGTATCCTGCACACTGCATACCGACACGGTAATTTTGATACCGTCATGGGGGCAGGCATGGCACTGACTGAACTGGAGGTTAAAAAGGAAAAGGCATCCGACAAGCCGAAGAAGCTGGCGGATGGCGGCGGAATGTATCTACTGGTGCAAACTTCGGGTACGAAGTGCTGGCGTATGGATTACCGCTTTGAGGGCAAGCGCAAGACGCTGGCGCTTGGGGTATAGGCTCTACCCCATTAACGGGGGATGAGCATTCATCAGACCCGGTTAATTACACCGTTCCATCCGCACTGAGCCAAGACTCGCATGCGGTAATTTTCAAAATTCCTGAACCCATATGCTCTGCGCGAGAGCATCTCCATCTTCGTGTGGAATCCTTCGGTGATGCCGTTCGATCTGGAGAAGCGCCACATGCGCACAATAGGTTCGAGCCACGATAATAACGTAGCGGCGAGCGCCTTGGCCGGACTTTGTTCAAACTGACGAATCAACCTCAGGAATTTGGGGAGCATCTTGCCTGCCCGTGTGGCATTCAAAGTACGCAACACCAGAAACCCATTCAATTGCTTCTTGGCAAAATACAGCGCCTGCAATACCGGCGATTGTGCCAGGTATGCGTATTCCACTGAAATTGGACACCCAGTCCAGTGCTGTGACTTGGGAATGGCTTTCCTTGAGCAATTTCAAGTTCGTACGCAAGGCATCAATGGCGGTTTCCGAGATAGCTATACCCACCGGTTAGATACCGCCTGGCGCCGAATTCCAGCACACTGTCAGGATTTTCGTTGTACACAGCCTTGACGCTGTATATCAGTTTGATATAATTCGCTCGTGCACATCATCTCCATCAAAATGCTTCGCGAGTTCTGGCAGAAACACCCAGAGGCGGAAAAGCTCCTACGCGAGTGGCACTCAGTTGTGGAGCACGCTGAATTCAGGGACTTCAACCATGTTCGTGAGTTTTTCAGCTCCGTCGATTACGTGCCACCCTATACGATCTTTGATGTGGGTGGAAACAACTATCGTCTGGTCGTTGTCGTCAGATACAGGTTCAAGAAGATATTTGTGCATAAGGTGATGACGCATCGGGAATACGATTACTGGAACAAGCTCTATAGAAAAGGCAAAAACTAATCATGCGCGCAGCACACACTCAGTTTGACATCCAGGCTATTCAATCCTCTTGGCAGGCTTTGGATGCAATGGCGCATCTTCGCCCCATCCATGATAAAAAGAGTTATGTCCGTATGGTGGCTCTGATGAATTCCCTGCTGGATACCACCGGAGATGACGAAGACCATCCGCTGTCAGGCTTGCTTGATTTGGTTGGGGATATGGTCTCGAAGTACGAGCAAGAGCATTACGCCATCGAGGCAGCAGAACCCAAGGATGCCCTGCGTTTCTTGATGGATGCTCGCGGCTTGAAGCAAGAAGACCTGTCAGCCGTTGTGCTACAGAGCAACCTGTCGGCAATCCTGGCAGGGAAACGAAAAATCAGTGCAACCTTGGCAGGTAAATTGGGCAAGTTCTTCTGCATTAGCCCAGCTGTATTCGTGCCAGTCTAATTTGACTTGAACACAAAGCACTGTCTGACCTTTGCTGTCAATCGTAGAGTCCAACAGGTTAGGCAGCGAGCAGTGTTGCATAGTATTGCTTCCGGCACCAGTCTTGATATACCTCGTGTAATTGACTGCCCAGGCATGGGCAGAACGGTATCGTTCTGCCATTTGTGTGTTCCAGGTCTCCTGCAATCCATTCGTTGAAGAAGCGCGCCTCGCTGCCCAGGCTCAGCTGGATCAGGTCCTGTTTGCTCTGCGTCATTGGCGGTCGGGTCCAGGGCTGGAAATCGCCGAGGTCCCGGTTCAGCAGATAATGATGCAGCGCTGCCACGCCGCCGTTGCGGCATTCTTCCTGAACCGCCTGGTAAAATTCGTCTTCCTGTTTCGGTGGCACCCAGATCACACAGTGGCGGCGGTCATCGTCTTCCAGAACGATCAGCATCTTCTCGTTGGAGAGGAACACGATGTTCATGTGGTTGGTTTCCTCATGGGCGGTGATATTCTTCGGATTGACGCGGATCTGCTTGCCGGTCACGAAACCCTTGAGGCGGTTTTTGATGTGATACATATCCTGCCGGGCCAGCACTTCATCCGCGAGGATGAACAGTTTCTTCTGTGCCCAGTCGGCATTGAAACGATCCTCCAGTGCGGTCTGGTCAAGCACCGTGGCATAGAGACCGAAGATTTCCATGTAATGCTCGAAGAACAGGTTTTTGCCGGTGCCCTGTCCGCCATGCATGACAATTGCGCTTTGCATCTTTGCCCCTGGGTGCTGGATCGGATAGGCCAGCCAGTTGAGAACCCACTGGTAGACTTCACTATGGTTGGATTCGTTGCTGCACAGGTATTGCAGCAAGCCCAGCAGGGCGGTACATTTTCCTTCATGCGGCTCGGTCGGCCATCTTCGATGGCGACACCATTGTGGTCGATCGTTCCATCGACATCCGTCATCACCACATCGTCGTGGCGGCTGTGGATGGTGAACTCACCGTCAAGCGGCTCTCGATGGAGCAGGGCAGAACACGCCTGGTTGCCGAGAACACGGAATTTCCCGATATCGAACTGAAGGAAGGACAGGAACTGGTAATCTGGGGCGTCGTCACCAACGTCATCCACTCGGTAAAATGACCATGCGCAGCATTGCGCTGATCGATGTCAACAACTTCTATGTCTCCTGCGAACGGGTATTCAACCCGGCGCTCGAAGGCAAGCCTGTCATCGTTCTTTCCAACAACGACGGCTGTGCCGTGGCCCGCAGCAACGAAGCCAAGGCACTCGGCATCCAGATGGGCACCCCCTGGTTCCAGCTGCGTGACCTGGCCCGGCAGCATGGCATTCTTGCCTATTCCAGCAACTATTCCCTGTATGCCGACATGAGCAACCGGGTCATGACCAGCCTTTCCCAGTTCTCCCCAGTACAGGAGATCTATTCCATCGATGAATGCTTCCTGGAGCTCACCGGCATGCCCCTACCCCATGCCGCCATTGGCCAGGCCATCCAGAAGCAGATCCGGCAATGGACCGGCCTGCCGGTCTGTGCCGGCATTGCCGCCACCAAAACCCTGGCCAAGCTGGCCAATCACATCGCCAAGAAGCATCCCCGGTTCAACGGTGTCTGTGACCTGAATGCCCTGAACCCGGCGGAACAGGAGGAATGGTTCACCCGCATCCTCGCAGGCGAAATCTGGGGCATCGGCCGCAAGCTGGCTCCCCGGCTGGCCGCAATCGGCATACACACAGTACAGGACCTGAGACAGACCAACCCTGCCATGCTGCTTCGCGTTTTGGCGTAATGATGGAAAAGATCGTGCTGGAACTGAAGGGAGTCGCCTGCCTGGACCTGGAAACCATGACCGCACCGAAACAGCAGATCGTCTGCTCGCGTTCTTTCGGGATGCGAATCAGTGATTTGCCCTCCCTGCAGGAAGCCATCAGCTTCTATACCACCCGGGCAGCAGAAAAACTGCGCAGACAAAGATCGGTAGCTGGATCGATTTCGGTTTTCCTGCAAACCAGCCCGCACCAACCAAAGGCGCCGCAATACGCTCCCAGCCTGTCCATCACGCTGCCGGTTTCGACCGATGACACCAGCCAGCTGATTAAGGCGGCTCTGTGGGGCCTGAAGCGAATATACCGCCCGGAATTTCGTTACCAGAAAGCGGGGGTGATGCTGGCTGAACTGACTGCGAAAGCGGCCGTTCAGCAATGCCTGTTCTCTGCAACAACCCGCATGGACCAATCCGAATCCCGCATGGCCGCACTGGACGGCATCAACCGCAAGATGGGCAAGAATATCCTGCGCTATGCATTGGAAGGCGTTACGCAGAACTGGAAAATGCGCTCGGGCAACAAGAGCCCGTGCTATATCACCAGCTGGAAAGAGATTGCCGTGGCGCGGTGTTAGGCGGATGGCGGAATATAATGATGTTCATGTTCCATGCATATCCCAGTGTAGGGTTCCTATTGGGATCTGATATTCGTTCCATCTCTATCCTCAGTTTGTAAAATTTTACAAACATTGGATTCCATTTTTTCAGTTTGTCTCAGCCTGAACTGTTAAACAGCGCTTAATAACTAACACCTTAGCGTCCATCAATTGTAGGTATAGGACGGTTTATTTAAATTAAACAGATATATGTAATTATTTAGAGAAACCACGCTTCTTACTGCAAAAATTTAACGCTGATTAACAAAAATAAATTAAATGATATGGAATATAATAATTGAAGAATCACATTTTTAATGGCAATAAGATTTACTATTGCGCGCAAGTTTAATAGATTTATTTACCATACAGAAACAGACATGATAATGAAAATCAATTATTGTTTGATGGGTTTGCTGAGCATGGGAATTTTTGCAAGCGTCACGGTTCAAGCAGCACCATCCTTCAGCAAAGCAGAGTTGGAACGCGGACGCTACCTGGTCAGGATAGGCGGCTGCAACGACTGTCATACCCCGGGTTATCCAGAATCAGGTGGCAAGGTGCCCGAATCGGATTGGCTGACCGGTAGCCAGGTAGCCTTTCAGGGGCCATGGGGGGCTAGTTATCCCACCAATCTGCGTCTTGTAGTCCAGTCTATGAGCGAAGCCAAATGGCTGACCCATGCCCGCGCCAAGCGCCTTCCGCCCATGCCATGGTTCAATCTGGCCGCGATGTCCGACAAGGATATGAAGGCCATGTACCGGTTCATTCACAGTCTTGGGGCGAAGGGCCAGCCTGCACCTGAGGCCGTTCCTCCAGGCCAGGCACTGAATACTCCCTACATCGAGTTTTTCCCAAAGAATATGCCGCCGATCATTCATGCCGTCCGGTGATCTGATCAGGAGGTAGAAGCAGCTGGCTGTGCTACGTCTGTCTGCTGGATAAAATGCTGGGGAGGGTCACCTGAATTTGCGTGTTCGGGAACATGTAAAACATCTCTCGGAAGTGGATTGTTGCCCGGGAAAGGCTTCCGGGTTGCAGCTGGCAGATGCCTGTGTTCCGTTAGGCGGCATGGGGATAGGTGAACCCGATGAAGTGCGTAGTGTTGACGATGAAATGCGTGATGATCGCAGCTTCTATGCGCCGCACCCGGGCATATGCGCTGGCATAGCCCAGGCCAGCCATTGTGGCGAGCAACATGTATGAAACTCCGCCTGCGGCATGGGCGAGGCCGAACAGCAGGCCGGAGCACAGAATGGCAATGATGACGCCCGGGCGGAATTGGCTGAGTGAGGATGTGATACGTTCCTGCAGGAATCCGCGAAAGAATGCTTCCTCTGCGACGCAGGTGAAGAAGAGGTTGGCGGCAAGAAAAACGGGGGTGAAGGCTGGTAGTTTCGGCTGGAAGTGCAGGTAATGCATGAGGACAGCCGCAATCAGTACGGATGCGGTGGTGACAAGGATGATCACAGGGATTTTGCGCCCGATTTCTTTCCATTCCCAGGCAGAGGTTGTGCGGTTGCAGAACCAGGCGAGCAGAACCAGTCCGGCTGCCCCTTTGTCGAAATTCGCATATTGCATTAAGGGCGCTGCGTCAGGGGAGAGCCGGACGCCTGACAAAAGCACCGGGTTGTTGAACCCGGGCAGAAGATGCAGGGCAAGTGCCAGGGCGGTCAGCGCCGTCAGGATGCTGAACAGGGTGCGCTGTATCTGGCCTGCCTCTGGATGGCTTCCCAGGAAGGCGGCAGTCAGGAAGAAAGCAAGGGTGGGGAGGGCTGACCATTCGAGATATCCGGTTGCCAGCGCGCTTGTACTCGCAGCGGCGAAGAGCAGCAGCCATGCTGGCATGCGGCAGGCTTTCCCAAGTGCCAGCGGGGGAAGCCAGACTGTGATCATTGATAATGCGAGCAATCCGAATGGGATAGCCATGGGTATGCCTTGGGTTATTTCCATCTTGCCTCCATCCAGCTACAGGGATCCGGATGTCCGGCCTGGTTTTCTCCGCCATTGGACGTGGCGTGTGTCTTCCATGGGTTTTTTGACTGAGGTTGCAGAGGGGTCTGTCTGGGCAGGGGAGGGTGCGGCAGATTCGAATTTCATCCGGATGTATGAGTTTTTACTGGCTGGGTTTTAGTGGGGATGGCCAAGGCCGGGTTTGGCTGCATGAGTTTTCTGTTTCGGTTTGCCGGCATGGTCTGGATCTGGCGGATGAGATCAACGGGTCAGTCCAGCGCGGCTATCGGGTTATCCCTTGATGCATATCAGGGGTACCAGTTTTGCCACTTTGTGCGCCAGCCCGGCCCTGTCTGCTACTTCAATCACGGCGCTGACGTCCTTGTAGGCGCCCGGGGCTTCTTCGGCTACACCACGACAGGATGGACTTCGGATCAGTATGTCGCGCCTTGCCAGTTGATTGATGATATCGCGACCGTGCCAGAGCCGGGTGGCCTGGTGGCGGCTCATGGCGCGTCCGGCCCCGTGGCAGGCAGATCCAAAGGCGAGCTGCATTCCGCGTTCGGTTCCGGCGAGAATGTAGGACGCCGTGCCCATGCTGCCGCCAATGAGTACCGGTTGCCCGGTGGCGCGCAATGCCGGCGGAAGGTCCGGGTGGCCCGGGCCAAAGGCGCGGGTGGCTCCCTTGCGGTGCACATGCAGCTTCCGTTTCCGGCCGTTTATTTCGTGTTGTTCAACCTTGCAGGTGTTATGCGAAACATCGTACAGCAAGGGTAGCCTCGCTTGAGGGATCAGCTGGGAAAAAATCTGCCGCACCAGATGCGTCAGGATCTGGCGGTTGGCAAGTGCGCAATTGATGGCGGCGCGCATGGCACCGAGGTAACGGCGAGCAATCGGTGAACCGATTGGTGCGCAGGCCAGTTCGCGGTCGGGCAGTAGGATATTGAGACTGGCTGCTGCGATAGCCATTTCTCTCAGGAATTCGGTGCCGATCTGGTGGCCCAGTCCGCGCGAGCCGCAATGAATGCTGATGACTACGTCATCCTGGGTCAGGCCGTAACCCATGGCAATACGCTGGTCATAGATTTCAACCACGCGTTGCACTTCCAGGTAATGGTTCCCCGAGCCGAGCGTGCCCATTTCATCGCGTTGGCGCTTCTTGGCCTGCTGCGAAACCTGGGCAGGATCTGCGCCTGTCATCTTGCCGCCTTCTTCGATACGTTCCAGATCGGCTGTTTCGCCAAACCCATTCTGGACAGCCCAGCTTGCTCCCCCAGCCAGCATTTCGTCCATTTCCCTGCTGTCGAGACAGATCGCCCCGGTACTGCCGACCCCAGCCGGGATGCGCTGGAACAGTGTATCGGCCAGTTGTTCTTTTACCCGGGAAATATCCTGTGTCTTCAGTCCCGTATGCAGGCAACGCACGCCGCAGGAAATATCGAATCCCACGCCACCGGCGGAAATCACCCCGCCTTCTTCCGGATCGAAGGCGGCGACGCCACCAATCGGGAAGCCATAGTCCCAGTGTGCGTCCGGCATGGCGTAGGATGCTTGCACGATGCCGGGAAGTTTGGCGACGTTAACTGCCTGTTCGCGAACTTTGTCATTCATGTCGCGCATCAGGGCTTCGTCGGCATAGATAATGACCGGTACCCGCATTGCGTCAGTTGCGGGCAAATGCCATTCCAGTTCAGACAAACGCTCAAAGCCGTTCAGTTCCATGGTCGCCTCGATTCAGTCATCCACCCGCTCTGGGTATTCGTTCCTTGATTCCGTGATGCATGCAGGTCCGGGTATTTTCTGCTGACCCCGTGTTCGAACATATAGGTGGCTAGACGTCCACCACGCATTGTGCAACCCAGCCTGCGTTTTTCTGGTGCACGGAAAGGCTGGTGTAGGTAGCACCCTTCGGTTCGACCGCTGGCGAGTGGCGCCCCATCTTTACTGTTTCGCCCCATGCAGCCCCGGTCAGCTTTTCATTGTCAATCTGCACTTCATAGCGGCTGAACAGCATGTGGCGTGTGGACATTTCAAAAATAATGGCGTTCAGCCAGTCGACCAAAAGCAGTTCTATATTCGGCGCAGCACAGGCGATGGTTATTTTATGCTCAGGCCGGATGGATGCAAGGCTGGAAACGATGCTACTTAGCGCCAGCGCTGCCTGCTCGAAGGCCTTAGCGCAAGTAGGGCCGAAACCGCGTATTCCCATGTCTGCTTCATGCGCAAAGTGTTCCCAATGCGAAGCGATGTGTTTATTGTTATTTGACATTTGCCAATCAGGATGGATGCCAGAATGGGTTTATACCAGATTTAAGACTTGTCAGGGCAGGCAATGCCACACGAATATGAAAGGTATGCATTGCAATTGCAATACAACGGCGAATGGCAGTTTTCTGGTTATGATTCATACAGGGTCGTTTTGCTGATAAAGTATTCGCGTACGCAATCATGCACAAAACCCGGTAAAAACGATTCCATGCATACAGATAGAAGTGAACCTGCCGAAGTTAACCATTACCGGCCGGAAATTTCCGAGCTGATCACCGGCAGTTATCAGAGACTGATTGGGCAATCAATGCTGGCCTGCCCCGACGAAACCGAAACCGGGCGAATGCTGTATCTGGCCCCATTCGTTGTTCTTGCCCACGATACAGCTGCCGACCCGGTTTTTTTCTATGCGAACCAGATGGCCCAGAAATTGTTTGAAATGACATGGGATGAAATGGTCAGGATGCCGTCGCGAAAATCTGCCGAACCCGTGCTGAGGGCCGACAGGCAAAAATTTCTGGATCGTGTTGCTGTTCACGGGTTCATCGATAATTATTCCGGGATACGGGTTTCCAGGTCGGGCCGGCGCTTCTTCATTCAGCGTGCAACGGTGTGGAATCTTATAAACCTGCACGGGGTTTGCCGAGGTCAGGCGGCAGCATTCAATTCATGGAGTGCAGTCTGAGCATGCTCCCTGCCGTAAATAAGGCTAATTATCTTGCTGGTTATCCTGTAGTAATGGTGGAGCAAGTGCAACGTCTGATCGAGCAAGATCGGTTGGCCCGGGTGTTGTTGCATAAATACCCGGGTATGCATACGGTGCGCACGGACAAAACACTGTATGAGTATGTTATGAAGATCAAAGAGATGCATTTGCGAAATGCCGGACAGCTGGACAAGGTGGTGTTTGACGCAAAGCTGCATGTTGTCCGAAATGCGCTGGGCATGCATAGCAGCAAGTCAATGGTACAGGGGGCAAGGCTCAGAAACCGGTGTGAAATCCGGATATCTTCTCTGTTCAGGTGGATGCCGTTGGATTTCTTGCGCATGATTGTTGTGCATGAGCTGGCGCATATTCGGGAGCGGGAGCATGGCAAGTCTTTTTATCAGCTTTGTTCTCATATGGAGCCTGCTTATCATCAGCTGGAATTTGACCTGCGAGTTTACCTGACTTACCTTGAAACCGGCGGCCTGCCTTTATGGAAGGCCGGGTAATGAGGCAGGTGGCGGACAGCCATATGGTTCGGATCTGGTATCCCGATACAGAGTGGTTGCCGTGAGCGGCCCATTTTACGTCCGGATTATAGCTGTGTGATGGGCACTGCTATCGCCAGCAAGATCGTCAATGCCGTCAGATAGTGGTTCCCTGCTGTTGTTCAGCGCAAGTATATCCGACTGTACTGCCTTCATTGCAGACAGGATCGGGCCGGGTTTGGCGGTGCAGGCCGCCGCAGCCAGCAGTATAAGATTGGCAATCAGTCCGATAGTGCCCGCCAATTTTTCCATGGTTCGGATGCTTTCCCTGGCGCTGCCAATCAGGTCGATCAGGCTTGTATGTGATTCCCCCAGTCCGTCTACTACAAAATTTGCGGCATCGATGTATAGAGTATTGGCGTGTTGCCGCAGGCTGGCTTCATTCTGAAATATTTGCTGGGCTGTCATCTGGTCGATTTTCTTGTCCTTGATTGCTTCGATGAGCCGGCCATGAATGTCATCCGCGCATGCGGTTATGTTGTCAGCGAATGCTTCAACCTGTTTTTGATTTTTTAGCGCCATTTCATTCTCTTTGGTTGTGGAACAGGGGTTGTATTATTCGTGCACGTATTGAAGGTTTTGCCTGACAGACTTGATATCCTTGGCGAATTTGCTGATTGCGGATCGGATCTCGGCACTGGACAGCTTGTCAATCCCCTCGAACAGTTTCCTGTGACCTTCTGCAATGCGCATGATCCCCTGTTCGGCATTGTCATATTTTTGTTGTGCCTGACTGTATTCCCGCACTTTATTTTGCAAATGAGCACGCGCGAGCGCTTCAAGTAGTTTGTTTTCTGGTGTGTCAAGGAACAGCATTTCTACCTCAAAAAATCCCAGAACTGTTTTATGTTCATTTTCGTTGGTCTTCCGGTAATAACGGATTAGCGAGTTCATTCCATCCAGAGTGGTTTGCAGTGGCTCGTGGCCTTCCCTGACCATATTGCGAACTGCATTTTGCTGACGGGACGCGGATATCCATTTGGTGACGGTTTTTGTGATGCCTGCGAGGGCATCCACATGCTTTGCGTCAATACCGAGATCAGGATAGGCTTTGATTCCGCCGGCGAGAGAGTCAATTTCCCCGGAAAGACTGAATGTGTCTTCCCCGGCGAGAATCGCAAGGGTCTGCATGTACAGGGCAACTCCCCGATGGATTTTCAGCAGATCATTGTAGGCAGCCTTGCGCCGCCTGTCGTTTTCTTGGGCCTGTTGGGCCGCTTCTCCTGAAAGATAAGGTTGTTCACGTTCATAGGTATCGCGGAACCGGGTAGTGAGTTCGGTGTAGGCACTGAATTTTGCCGATTCGGTGGCATATTCCCTGACTTCATCGAGATTGGCACAGCCCAGGAGGGACAGGGTTAGCAATATGACAGATGCGATTTTTCCTGCATTCATGATTTTATTTTTTGTGATGGAATAGCCAGGGTCGAGTAATGAAGTTGCACCTGCATGAAAAGTAAGTGTTTTGCAATGATCAGGCTGGCTTCCTGTATGCCTAGATTTAAGATGGCTATTAGGTTAAATATAATATATTTTAAAAAATTTTACTCGGGATTTTGCATTATTGGCGTGGCCTGCTTTTGTTGCAGATATAGATACTGAAACCGGCAGGCTCTATCCGGGCCAGAAGAAAGAGCCGGAGGTGAATCAGGAGGTCACCCAGATGCACATAACGGGTATGTTGTTTCTCATTTTCGTTTTTTCTGCAAGGATATTCCGGATTTCTGGGTAAGAATTTTTTTTCGTACATGGGCGGTTATGTTTATATTTGAAGTATGGAGGTGCAGGTTGCTGGTAAAATCGGGGGATGATTCATACAGTTTTCATACAATCTCTGGCCTTTGGGTCTGAAAGGAAAAAAATGAAATTCCCTGCCATGTTGCTTTATGTTTGGTTTTTGTGGTCCTTTCCTGCTATTGCCGCAACTGAAAGCTACAACCAGGTGGATTTCAGCAGTGAGGCCGAACGAAAGGTGGTCAACGATCTGATGTCTGCCACGCTGAGCATAGAGATCAACGAACCCAAGCCGGCCAATATAGCGAAGCGAATCAATATGATGCTGAATGCGGAGTTCAAAAGAGCCGCTGCATTCGGAACTGTCAGGGTTACCAGCGGGAATCAGAGCACTTATCCCGTTTATGGGAAAAATAACTTAAAGATCGAGGGCTGGCGCGGACATGCCGAGCTACGCCTGGAGAGCCAGGATTTCAAGTCCATGGGTGAGCTGATTGCGCAGATGCAGGAGCAGATGCAATTGGAAGGGGTTCATTTTTCCCTGGCGGCAGATACCCGTAAACAGGTGGAAAATACGCTGATCGGCGAGGCCATTGATGCTTTCAGAAAGCGTGCAAACGCAGTGAGCGCTGCAATGGGGGGGAGCGGCTACAAAATTGTACGCATGTCTATCAATCAGGGTGGAACCTACCCTGGTCCGAGACCAATGATGGCGCGCGCAGCCTTATCCGATACGGCCATTCCTGCGCCGGAATTTGCGGGAGGTGAAAGTACCATAAAAGTCCAGATTTCCGGAACGGTCGAGGTTATCCAGTAAGGTGTTGCTGTGCCTATCTGGCTTGACTGGATATTACAGTGATCGACCTGTGTATTTGGCTATAATTTTATTGAATGCGGCAGGTCTGGGTGCATGGTGAACGGGAATGTTTGGGGGCCGGGAACAGGCGGATGGGCTCTTCATTTTTGGTGGATAGCCTCGCTTCCTGATTCATGTTCATTTGACTGGTATTTTTTGTAGGGTTGTTTGTCGTACGGGTTGGGTATCGGTGCAATTACATATTTAGGGAGTAACGTGATGAAAACAAAAGCCGCAGTCGCATGGAAGGCTGGAGCGCCGCTGACGATTGAAGAGGTGGATCTGGCCGGACCAGGGGAAGGGGAGGTGCTGATTGAGGTAAAAGCGACCGGAATCTGTCATACCGATTATTACACTTTGTCGGGTGCGGATCCAGAAGGGATTTTTCCGGCCATACTGGGTCATGAAGGGGCGGGTGTCGTCGTAGAGACTGGCGCAGGAGTTACCTCGGTTAAAAAATATGATCATGTCATTCCTCTTTATACTCCGGAATGCCGTCAGTGCAAGTATTGCCTTTCGCGCAAGACCAATCTTTGCCAGGCGATTCGTTCGACCCAGGGGAAGGGTTTGATGCCGGATTCCACGTCGCGCTTTTCTATCGGCGGCAAGGTTATCTACCATTACATGGGAACGTCGACTTTCTCCAACTATATTGTTGTCCCTGAAATTGCCGTGGCGAAAATCCGCGAGGATGCACCCTTTGATAAGGCCTGTTATGTTGGCTGTGGCGTGACGACCGGGGTAGGTGCCGTGATTTTTTCAGCCAAGGTGGAGGCTGGAGCGAATGTAGTGGTGTTTGGTTTGGGTGGTATTGGCCTGAACGTGATTCAAGGGGCAAGGATGGTGGGGGCCAACAAGATTATCGGGGTGGACATCAATCCGAGGCGGATCGGGATTGCGCGCAAATTCGGCATGACAGATTTTGTGAATCCAAATGAAGTGGAAAACCTTGTCGGCCACCTGATTCAATTGACGGATGGTGGTGCAGATTACTCTTTTGAATGCATCGGCAACGTCACTACCATGCGCCAGGCTCTGGAGTGTTGTCACAAGGGCTGGGGGCAGTCCTACATTATTGGTGTTGCTGCCGCAGGAGAAGAAATCAGTACCCGTCCCTTCCAGCTGGTTACTGGTCGCGAATGGAAAGGCTCTGCCTTTGGCGGGGCTCGCGGCCGTACGGATGTTCCGAAAATTGTCGACTGGTACATGGACGGAAAATTGAATATTGATGATCTGATTACCCATACGTTGCCGTTGGAACGCATCAACGAGGGTTTTGACCTGATGAAGCTGGGCGAATCGATTCGCTCCGTAGTATTGTATTGAGCGGCTGGCCCCATGCTTGAACTGATGAGTGAACATGCATGTTTTGGAGGCATGCAGCGCTATTATCGCCATCCTTCTGAAGAAATCGGTCTGCCGATGCGTTTTTCGGTGTTTTTTCCCCCACAGGCACTGGAAGATAAAGTCCCGGCATTGTTTTGCCTGGCAGGCCTGACCTGCACCGAAGAAACTTTCATGATCAAGGCTGGCGCCCAGCGTGTTGCCGCACAACTTGGAATGATTCTGATCACCCCTGATACCAGCCCCAGGGGAGCCAATATCCTTGGCGAAACAGAGAGCTGGGATTTCGGAGTCGGGGCAGGTTTCTATATTGATGCTACCCAAGCGCCATGGAATCGTCATTACCGCATGTACAGCTACATGCTGGAGTTGTATGGGCTGGTTGTACGCGAGTTTCCGGTAATTTCTTCCCGGATTGGCATTACCGGGCATTCCATGGGTGGACATGGGGCGCTGGTGCTGGCGTTGCGTAATCCGGCTCTGTTTAAATCCGTATCCGCATTCGCCCCGATCTGTGCGCCGAGCCAATGCCCATGGGGTATCAAAGCATTTACCGGATACCTGGGCAACGTGCATAAGAACTGGCAGCAGTATGATGCCAGCGTACTGATGGAACAGCGGCAAACGCCATTTCCGGGCGGGATTCTGATTGATCAGGGGCTAAATGATCAGTTTCTTGAAAAGCAATTGCTTCCGCAGGAATTTGAGTTGGCCTGCCAGAAGGTGCAGCAGCCTTTGGAACTGCGTATGCATCCTGATTATGACCACGGGTATTATTTTATTTCCACGTTTGCAGAAGAGCATCTCCGGTTTCACTATCGGAAACTAAGCGGTATCGCTCGATAGTGGTTCCGGGTATCGTGCTACCTGGCCTGCAGGATGGTTTTTCTGTTGTTGTGTGCCCGGTCGGTGACGATTGCCATCATGCTGATGCATGTGTGCAATTTTCAGAGCGATCATGGGAGGACAGGGGGATGGCGGTTTTATGACACAGGTCGATCACGCCACAATTCAGGCTTATCTTGAAACGGATTACCAGGTGTACGGTGATTGTCCTTTTACTCTGAATATCGGTAAGGCATGTGCTGAGTTATCTGCTTTGCATAAAACCTATCATTCCAGTGGCAGCGCTTTTATTACAGCCGCGAATCCCTTCAGTCGCCCGCTTGACCCTGTCTTAAACCGGGAGCGCCATATCTCCCTGGCGCGTGAACTTGCTGCTCGTGGTTTCCCCTTTATCGATGGTACTGGAAAGCATCCGTCCAATCTCTGGCCGGGCGAGGCCAGTTTTCTGGTTTTCGGGCTTACTCTGGGAGAGGCCCGAGATCTAGGCAGGAATTACGGGCAGAACGCCATAGTCTGGAATGGAGCGGGTGCAGTTCCAGAACTGATTCTGCTGCGATGATCTTTACGTCGCCTGAGTATTGCGCTACTAAATAAAAGCCGTTATATTATTCACTATGCATTTTTTCCGTCAGATCTCGCAATCGCATTCTACCTCCAGCCTGCTCGCAGCGCTGCTGCTGCGCCTCGCGCGCTAAAAAATAACCATTGAACTTACCCCGCTTTAACGCAGGCAGCATGCGGCCGGATTTTTTTTATCCGGGCCACATGATTTAAATAATTACATTGGAGTCAGGCATGACAGAAAAATTGATAGTTTTTGACACCACTTTGCGTGATGGAGAGCAGAGTCCGGGTGCATCCATGACCAGAGAAGAAAAAATCCGAATTGCGCGACAACTGGAAAAGTTGGGCGTGGATGTGATCGAGGCAGGGTTTGCTGCCGCCAGTCCCGGGGACGCGGATGCGATTCGCAGCGTTGCGCAGGTCATTGAGTCTGCTACAGTCTGTTCGCTGGCGCGCGCAACCGAGAAAGATATTCGTGCCGCAGGAGAGGCGATCCGGCCAGCCAGGTCAGGACGGATCCATCTTTTTATTGCCACTTCCCCGATCCACATGGAAAGGAAGTTGCGCATGCATCCAGACCAGGTGGTGGATGCTGCCGTGAAAGCGGTTAGGCTGGCAAGGGAATATACCGATAACGTTGAGTTTTCTGCAGAGGATGCGGTGCGATCAGAAATGGATTTTCTTGTTCGGATTTTTGATGCCGTCATTCAGGCCGGGGCAAGTACGCTGAATGTCCCGGATACGGTTGGGTATAGCATTCCGGTGCTATGGGGCGAGCGTATCCGGCAGCTGATAGAGCGTGTGCCGAATTCCGGAAAGGTGATCTGGTCTACTCATTGTCATAATGATCTTGGCATGGCGGTTGCCAACTCGCTGGCAGCGGTCATGAACGGCGCGCGTCAGGTGGAGTGTACCATTAATGGACTGGGAGAGCGCGCCGGGAATGCCAGCCTGGAAGAAATTGTGATGGCGGTAAAGACGCGTCGGGACGTGTTCAATTGCGATTCGCGTATCGACACTACGCAGATCGTGCCCACTTCCAAGCTGGTGTCCAGTATCACGGGTTATCCTGTGCAGCCGAACAAGGCAATCGTAGGAGCAAATGCCTTTGCCCATGAATCCGGCATTCACCAGGATGGAGTGCTGAAGCATCGCGAGACGTATGAAATCATGCGGGCCGAGGATGTGGGCTGGAGCATGAATAAATTGACTCTGGGCAAACTTTCCGGTCGTAATGCTTTCCGTACCCGTTTGCATGAACTGGGCATTGTGCTGGAAAATGAAGAAATGGTGAATGATGCTTTTGCACGTTTCAAGGAACTGGCGGACCGTAAGCGAGAAATTTTTGACGAGGACTTGCAGGCGCTGGTCAGCGAAAGTGTAGTAGAGCAGGTTAGTGAACATTATCGCTTGGTAGGTATGCGTGCACATTCGGAAACAGGACTTCTGCCTTTGGCACAGGTGCGATTGAATGTTGGTGGGGAAGAGCGGATAGCAGAGGCGAAGGGGGGTGGCCCGGTTGACGCCACATTTAAAGCCATTGAGCAGATCGTGCATAGCGGGGCAGAATTACAGTTGTATTCTGTGAACAATATAACTAGCGGTACGGATGCACAGGGTGAAGTTACTGTACGTCTGTCCAAGGGAGGCAGGGTGGTCAACGGTCAGGGCGCAGATACGGATATCGTGGTTGCGTCTGCCAAAGCTTATTTGCATGCATTGAATAAACTGGGGAATGAAGCGGAGCGTGCACACCCGCAAGTGTAGGCTATTGACAGTTTTTGGACATCCATGGCACGCCAGCAGGCGTGCCTTTTTTTTGGACGGAACTGGCCGGTGAGGTGTAGCCGGGATTGGGCAGGCCGCAGCAGCGGCCCCTTGGTATTTTCGTCAGCTTGTGCTACGCATGCAGTCTGCCCAGTTATTCGGGGTTTCATAGATGCGCACGCGTTCCAGCTTCAGGTTATTCCCATAATTATGGTGGTATGCGCTGTCGAGTTTCCTGAATGCAAGCGTTGCAAGGTTTTCTGCGGTAGGCGGCATTTCCAGTACTACCGTTTTGTGGTCTGGTAGGGAATTCAGGAAATTCAATACTACCTGATCTTTGCAATATACCAGGAAAGCATGGTCCCATGCGTCTACCAACTGTTCCTTGGCGATGCGCTTCACTTCTGAGTAATCCATCACCATGCCTTGCTCGGATAAACCTTCGGTGGCGATAATTTCGCCGGACAAGGTGATTTCAATGATATAGCGGTGGCCGTGCAAGTGGCGGCACTGACTGGAGTGACTGGGGATACGGTGTCCTGCATCAAATTCTAGCCTTCGGGTAATCTGCATGATGGATAGGTGTGGTGTGGAAATATGAATTATAACGTGGATGCATTTTGCAGCGAGTGTCAGGCAAGAAATGCCTCCGGTCTTCCGAGCTTTTCAAGATCAGGGAAGGGTTTTCTGGGAGCCAATTAAATTGAAGCATTTCTGGATTGCTCCACATGATCTTGAGCATATTGAACCCATCCGGAAATGGATAAAGTGGGGCCAGCAGGCAAAATGATTCTAACTGTCTGGTATCCCGGTTCTGCGGATTACGAAAAAATCTGAAAAATATGTCTCAGAGAGCGATAAAAAGTAGTTGCATTTTTCATTTTATTAAGTATCATTCTCATTATTGTTAGTTTTAGAATCTTACAAAACATAACTATAAATTATATTGTATTTTCAGGTAATTAGGTTAGCTTGGTAGACGTGGGTTGACTCACTGGTATATAATTAAAGGCTGAAGTTATGTATATCTGTATCTGCAAGGCAATTACTGATTCTGCTATACGTGAAGCAGTTTGTCAGGGTGCATGTTGCATGCGCGATTTGAAAACCTGTCTGGGCGTAGGTACGCAGTGTGGTAAATGCGCCTGCCATGCCAGAGAAATTTTGAATGAAACCCTGGCAGAATCCAGACAAGACTGCATAATTTCACATTAATACAGCCCACGGCTGGAGCGACAACTTAAGTCTTAGGAGGCTAACCATGAAAGGTAATGCTGAAATTATTCAGTTTCTTAACCGTCAACTGAAGCATGAGCTGACTGCCATCAACCAGTATTTTCTTCATGCCCGGATGTATAAAAACTGGGGTTTTAATAGTTTGGGCAAGCATGAATATGATGAATCCATCGAGGAGATGAAGCACGCCGACTTGCTCATAGAGCGGATCTTGTTTCTGGAAGGCTTGCCTAATCTTCAGGAACTCGGCAAGCTGATGATCGGAGAAAAGGCTGAGGAGTGTGTGGCTTGCGATCTTAAGCTGGAACTGTCCTCACGCGAGAACCTGGTAGCCGGAATGGCTGCCTGTGAAAAGGTGAGCGATTATGTTTCGCGTGAGATTTTCAAGGAAATCCTGGAAGATACTGAAGAACACATTGACTGGCTGGAAACCCAGGTGGAGGTAATGCAGAAAGTCGGTATTCAGAATTGGCTTCAAAGCCAGATGTAGAATATCCATTACCGGATTCCCGCTGGTTAATCAGCTTGGTCATTTTTGCTTGAGTTGAGATGACCAGAAATAATAAAAAGCAGGGCGAAAGCCCTGCTTTTTATTTGGGTGGGAGTCCTTACAGTTCGATGGATTCCCCTACGGACAGAGGGATTACTCGTGTTCTGGAGCGGATTGCCTTCAAGGCTTTTTCAAGTGATTCCGGCGTGCCGTTCAATATTGGGAAAGTTCCGAAGTGCATCGGGATGACAATTGCCGGGTTAACCAGTCTGACCGCTTCTGCGGCGCGTTCAGGTCCCATCGTGAAGTGTCCCCCGATTGGCACCAGCATAATATTTACTTTGTGAAATTTATTTATCAGAGACATATCGCTGAACAGGTCGGTGTCTCCGGCATGGTAAATTGCAGGCCCATTTTTAATGGTGATGAGGAAACCACCGGGACTCCCTCCGTCACGGATGTCCTGCGTATCCTGTGGTTTGGTAACAGTGGAGCTGTGAACAGCAGGGATAAAGGCAATCTTTACTTCTCCTTCTAGAAGAGTGAGTTCACCACCAAAGTTTCCCAGAGTGTCCATGCCGGATTGCTCATGCGGATAGCCCCCATACTGAGTTAAAGCTTTTCCCAGATCAAATGTTGCTACTAGTCTGGCCCCGGTTTTTTTGGCGATTGCAGCACTGTCGCCTATATGGTCGAAATGGCCATGTGAAATCAGGATAAGGTCGGCTTTGTCGATTTTGGATAAGTCTTCCTGCCCATGTTTGTTAGCAGGGTTGGTAATCCATGGGTCAATCAGTAGCACCTTTCCGGAAGGAGTGGTGATCTTGAATGCGGAATGTCCATACCAGCGGAATTCGACGCGGGCTGCATGAGCAGCAGCAATGACTTGCGTCAGAAGTAAGGTCAGCAGGATTTTTTTGAGGATATTTTGCATCTATTATGATTTCCATCAAAGTAAGAAGGGGATGTAGAACCAGATGTGTTTGCCAGTGTGCAATATGCTGAATCTGGCTTGCCTCATTTTTTTAGCAGGGAAATAAATGCGGTGGAATATGCGCTGGCCAGGTTCATGTCGAGTTTTAGCAAAGATTGATATACCTCTCGTACCTTGTCTGATTCACCAATGCGAAAATAGGCTTCGCCCAGGTTATACCAGAAACTGGATTTTTCGGGTTCAATGCGAACTGCTTCCTGATAGGCAGAAATTGCCTGCCTGTATTGTTTGAGATTCCCGTATGCAATCCCCAGGTTGTTCCAGGCTGCGGAGAAATCCGGCTCAGCACGTAACGCTTCCTGGTATGCTAGGACGGCTTGTTCGTATTGCTTGATTTTGTTGTGGATATTGCCAAGATTATTCCACGCGTCAGCGTACTCCGGCTGGAAGCGTAACGCTGTCTGGTAGGCTTTGATGGCCTGTTCATATTGTTTCAGATTTTTGTGGGCTATGCCCAGGCTAAACCATGCATCTGCATTGACTGGTTCACTTTTTGCCCATTGCTGGGAAAATGTTAGCATTCCCTGCCAGTCTTTATTCTGCTCCATGGCTGCTACTCTGTTCAACCAGAATAACCCGCTTTTCTTTTTCTTTGTGAGCAGTGTTGCATCCTGCGCGCGCTGCGGTAGTTCGTTTATCCAGTCGACAGGAAGTGCGAAATTCAGGTTTTGGCCTTCCGCATGATAAAAGGTGGTAATGCCAATTAATTGTCCCTGGTCATTAAATAGTCCGCCGCCGCTGGAACCAAGGGAAATTGCGGCAGAGTTCTGGATATATTCGGAGTCTTCATGGGGGCGCAGGCTGGAGATGAGGCCTTCGCTCAGAGTTAGTTCCAGTTCTTCCGGTGCACCTACTGCATAAACGCGCTGGCCTACCTTGAGTTTTTTGGTTGTGCCCAGCTCAACTGGAGGAGCCGGCAAATCGGGGGCATGCAGCTGACACAGGTCGCGGCTTGGGTCAGCGTATTGCAGGGTGGCTGAGTAGCTTTTCCCGGATTGCCTCACCTGGCGGCTTTTCCCTCTTTTTGCTACATGGCAATTGGTAATGATCTGGCCAGGGCCAATAACCACGCCACTACCCTGACCGATATATTCATCCTGAATATTGAAGATGTCCACGACTACAACAGATGGGGACACTTTCTCAAAAATTTGTTCTGGGGTATCGGCGGCTGCAAGTTTGGAGTGCAGGCAAAAAATTAAACCTGTGGTCAGAATAAAATATACAGATCGGGATTTCATGGTCGCCTCATTTCAATTACTCGGTAATGGGTTTCAGAGCAGGTTATGTACGAGAATTCTTGTCTCCTACACGGGTTTGTACGTACGGTTGGGATCTTGCTTTGCAGCCCTTTGAAACCTGCCATTTACCTGGGTTCAATTTTCCATAAATGCTGGGAAACAGACAGCCATGCACCCATCCAGCCCAAGCATGCCGATAATAGCAACAGTGCGAGCTGATCTTCCGTGGAGGGGAGGTGCAGCGTAAAGTTGGCGGAGTATAAATCCGTCAATTGGGAGAGGTTGCTATTCAGCATATAGAGACTTATGCTGATTATGAACCAGGCTGCAGCACCACCGAGTAATCCCTGGAGTAAGCCAAAATAAAGGAATGGACGGCGAATAAAGGCACTGGTAGCGCCAATTAGCCTGGACACCTCGATTTCCTCGCGCTGGGTAAGAATTTGTAGGCGGATCGTGTTGAAGGTGACAGCTACCAGTGCAAAACCGAGCAGCATGGAGAGAATCAGGATGGCCATCAGGCCAAATTTCAGTATGGCTTCCAGCTTCTGAACCCAGTCCAGATCCAGTTGCACATGCTCAATTTTGGGCCATCTTTGCAATTCATGCTTCAACGTCTTGAGGGCACTCGCATCGGATATTTTTGGATGGACGATATATGCATCCGGCAGTGGATTATGCTCCAATCCGCCGATTACATCCTCCAGTCCGGTGGTCTGTTTCAGTTGTTCCAGTGCCTGTTCACGGGGTACGAACCGAGCCTGTCCAACGGCAGCATGCTGCTTTAACTGCCTGTCAATGCGAGTGATATCGTCTTTGCTGGTATCCATGCTCAAGAACAGGCTGATCTGAGGCGATGCAATTTTTTGCTCTGCAAGGTTCTGAATATTTTTAAGCATGACATACATGCCAGCTGGCAGGCTGAGCGCTATGCCTATTACCAGAATATTAAACAGGCTGGACAGGGGTGTGGAGAAAAACTTGCGCAGGGCAGATAGAAATACATGGACATGTAGAATCAGCCAGTTTTTCATGGGTGCAGTTCCCCATTTTTGAGTGCAAGCACTCGTCCATTGAACTGGCCTAGCATACCTTCATCATGGGTAGAAATGACCAAGGTGACGCCGACCTGGTGAAATGACCTAAAGATCTTCATGATTTCCCCGGAGTATTCCGTGTCCAGGTTGCCGGTGGGTTCATCTGCCAGCAAAATGGAAGGACGGTTTACAATTGCACGCGCAATACATAGGCGTTGTTGCTCGCCTCCGGACAAAGCGATCGGGTTGGCCTTTTCGCGATTCAACAAACCTACCTTATCCAGAGCGGCTCGTACGCGCTTGGCGCTTTCACGATGATCGAAATCACAGATTTTCAGGGGGAGCACCACATTCTCGAATATGCTGCGGTCATATAGAAGTTTGTGATCCTGAAAAATCAGGCCAAAATTGCGCCGCAGAAAGGGCAAAGCTCCATCCTTGATCAAGCTGATGTTTTGACCATTGACCAGTATGCTGCCAGAGCTGGGGCGTTCAATGGCGGCGATGAGTTTGAGCAGGGTACTCTTCCCGGCGCCGGAATGGCCAGAAAGGAAAACCATTTCCGCTTCCCCAATCGTAAAACTGATGTTTTTCAGTACATCAATTCCACCTGGGTAACGTTTACATACGTTGCTGAACTGGATCATTCGTCCAGCCCCAAAAGTGCAACGACGAAGTCTTCTGCTACGAAAGGGCGCATGTCATCCAGACTTTCTCCAACGCCAATGAAGCGAAGTGGTATGGGATGAGCTTTGGCTATGGCAGCAATGACTCCTCCTTTGGCAGTGCCATCGAGCTTGGTCAAAATGAGTCCAGTAACAGCGAGTGCATCGTCAAATGCCTTGACCTGGCTAAGTGCGTTCTGCCCGGTGTTTGCATCCAGAACCAGCAGCACTTCGTGTGGAGCACCGGGCAGCGCCTTTGCGATGACGCGTTTGACTTTTTTGATTTCCTCCATCAGGTGGCTCTGGGTTGAAAGGCGTCCGGCGGTATCCGCCAACACAATGTCAATCTTGCGTGCCTGGGCGGCTTGCACTGCGTCAAAGATTACCGCTGCCGCATCGCCGCCTTGCTGTGCAATCACGGTAACATTGTTGCGCGCCCCCCACTCGATCAGTTGTTCACGCGCTGCAGCGCGGAATGTGTCGCCTGCAGCCAGCAGTACTGATTTCCCCTGGGTCTGGAAGTATTTGGCCAGCTTCCCAATGGAGGTGGTTTTGCCTGCGCCATTTACCCCGGCCAGCATGATGACGAAAGGCTGATGCAGGCTAGTCTGCAGAGGCTGGGCGAGTGGTTGGAGTAACCTGATCAGGCTGGAGGCCAGTGCTTCTTTTAGTTGTGCTGCTTCCGTGAGTCGCTCAATTTTGACCTGCTGACGCAATTCAGCCAGCAGGAAACGGGTGGCTTCCATACCTACGTCAGCGGTAATCAGAATGGTTTCGAGTTCTTCATACAGTTCGTCGTCGATTTTTCCGCCGCGCCCGAATAAAGCCGATACCTGATTGGCAGTACGCGTCAGCCCGCTCTTAAGCCGGTTGAACCAGCCAGCTTTTTGGGATAAGTCTTCGGCAGGAGAGGTTTTGTTTTCGGTTGCAGATTTTTTTAAAAAACCAAACATATTCTGGAAATTTGTCGATGTGGCAGAAATAGAACCAAATAGCGCATAATGCATCTTTTGGATTATGGCGGTTTTTGCCGTCATGGTTATTTTATTCTGAATGTGTTGTTTTAGGCTAAAAAAATGCGTACACAAATATTAAAATTTTGGCTGGTTCTAGCGGTTTTGTGGCCCGTCTTGTTTATGTCATTGCCACAAGCCAGTGCAGAAATATTTGAAAAAACACTCAGTAACGGCCTGAAGGTGATTGTCAAGGAAGATCACAGAGCCCCTGTGGTCGTTCAGCAGATCTGGTATCACGCCGGCGGTATGGATGAAAATATTGGAGTTACAGGTATTGCACATGTTTTGGAACATATGATGTTCAAGGGCACTAAAAAAGTGCCCACAGGTCAGTTTTCCAAGCTGATTTCTGCCGCAGGGGGACGTGAGAATGCCTTCACGAGCAATGATTACACTGCTTATTTCCAGCAGTTGCACAAATCCAGATTGGCTCTTGCGATGAAGCTTGAATCGGACCGCATGAGTAACCTGCATCTGACCGGGACAGAATTCAGTAAGGAAATAAAAGTAGTCATGGAAGAACGGCGTATGCGTACGGATGATGATCCACAGGCTTTAATGAATGAAAAGCTGATGGCTGTTGCCTATCAGGAGCATCCATATCGCAACCCGGTAATTGGCTGGATGAACGATCTGCAGACTCTTTCCGTAGAAGATGCAAAAAGATGGTATAAAAACTGGTATGCGCCGAATAATGCCACATTGGTGGTGGCTGGAGATATAAAGGCAAGCGAGGTGTTTGCGCTGGCACAGCGATATTATGGTGGAATCCCTGCCAGAAGTCTCCCCCTGCGCAAGCCTTTCAGCGAACCCCCGCAGGCAGGCATCAAGCGTATCGTCGTCAAGGCGCCGGCAAAGCTTCCTCAGCTGGTAATGGCGTATCACGCTCCTACGCTGCGCGATACGGAAAAGGACTGGCAACCTTACGCCCTGCAAATTCTGGCCGGGATACTGGATGGCAATGCTTCTGCCCGTCTGAACAGGGCATTGGTACGCGAACAGCAACTGGCCAGTGCCGTGAATGTTGAATATGATTCCACTTCACGCGGGCCAAGTCTGTTCATGCTGGCAGGTATTCCAAGTGAAGGTAGAAGCGTGACAGAATTAGAAAACGGCCTGCGCGAACAGATAGCCATGCTTAAACGGGATGGCGTTAGCGAAGATGAGCTGAAGCGGGTAAAGGCCCAGGTAACTGCCAGCGAAGTATACAAGCTTGACTCGTTGTTTTATCAGGCGATGCAGATTGGACAAATGGAAAGCATTGGTCTGTCGTTCAAGGATATCCCTGTGATTCTGCAAAAATTGCAGGCGGTAACACCCCGGCAGGTGCAGGATGTGGCCCGCGAGTATTTGCCGGATGACCAATTAACCATTGCAGTACTTGACCCGCAGCCGCTTCCGGGCAAGATGGTACAATCAGATTAAAGAGGCAACTCATGCACACTAAATTATTTGCCGCTTTGTGGTTTTTGATTGTCAGCATTTCATCGGCATTTGCGGCTCCTCATATCCAGCACTGGCAAGCACCAAGCGGTGCCCGGGTATATTTTGTAGAAAACCATGATCTTCCGATGTTGGATATGACGGTTACCTTTGCTGCAGGAAGCAGTTTTGATACAACCGAAAAATCCGGACTGGCAGGGCTGACCCACAGCATGCTGGATCTCGGTGCAGAGGGCTTGAGCGAGGATGATATCGCACGGAGTCTGGCGGATATCGGTGCCCAGCTGGGCATGAATTTTGATGCGGATCGTGCCGGGGTGAGCCTGCGTACGCTGAGCAGCATTGCAGAACGAACCCAGTCTCTGGATATTGTTGCGCGCTTGTTGCAATATCCTCTGTTTCCGGAAAAGGTATTGTCCAGGGAAAAGGCGCGCTTGGTCGCGGCTTTGAAGGAAAGCGAAACCAAGCCTGACAGCATTGCTGAAAAAGCCTTCGGCAAGTCCGTATTTGGTAGTCATTCCTATGGCTTTCCTGTCTCAGGTGAAATAGCCAGTGTGGAAAAAATTCAGCGTTCAGATATCGAAAATTTTTACCGTCAGCATTATCAGGCTAAAACAGCAGTAGTTGCGATCATGGGCGACGTGACGCGTACCGAAGCGGAATGGATAGCACAAAAACTTACCGAGCATTTGCCACAGGGTGGGGATTTGGCACAAGTTGCCCCGGTGACTATGCAAATAAAAGCGGTAGAGCAGCGTATATCGCATCCTGCCACGCAGAGTCACATTCTGATGGGAGCCCCTGGTCTGGCCCGCAAGGATCCGGATTACTTTCCGCTTTATGTAGGTAACCACATACTTGGCGGGGGCGGGTTCGTATCCCGCCTGATGCACGAAATTCGTGAAAAGCGTGGCCTTGCTTACAGTGTCTACAGTTATTTCATGCCAATGAAACTGCCTGGAGCGTTTCAGATTGGGCTGCAAACCCAAAAACACCAGGCTGATGAAGCGTTGCAACTAGTTCGTTCCACGCTACGTGATTTTATCGACAAGGGGATAACAGAAAAGGAGTTGCAGGCTTCCAAGCAAAACATTATCGGGGGGTTTGCGTTGCGCATTGATAGCAACAGGAAAATAGTAGATTATCTTAGCGTAATTGGATTTTATGAGTTACCTTTGACATATCTTGATGATTTTGTCGGTAATGTTGATCGAGTAACGAGTGAGCAAATCCGTTCTGCCTTTAAGCGACGAATCAATCCGGATGCAATGGCGACGGTGATCGTTGGTGCGCCAGAAAGTCTGGATACGCATAAGGGGAAAGGGGACGGGAGATAAACCGGGTTCGTATCATAGGAGGCATGTATCGGCGCCGCTGGATCGAGTTTCCTGATGCCGAAAATTTGCGCCCGACCCCGGATCGCGTGCGCGAAACATTGTTCAACTGGTTGGGCCAGGATCTTTATGGCAAGCGTTGCCTTGACTTGTTTGCCGGAAGTGGGGCATTAGGGTTTGAAGCCATATCGCGCGGGGCGTCTGAAGTGGTAATGGTAGAGTTCAACCGTACAGTTTATCGTGCCCTGCAGGAAAGCACCAGGAAGCTGGGTTGCAGGAATGTGTCGCTGTGTTGTGAAAATGGGCTGGAATATGTCCGTCGTGAAAATGGTTTGTTCGATGTAATATTTCTTGATCCCCCCTTTAAGAGTGACTATTTGCCAGCATTGTTTCCGTTGCTTGGGTGTAAGCTGACCCAGAATGGTGTTATTTATCTGGAAAGCGGAGTTGTGTTTGAGCCAGAACATGGCTGGCACGCATTGAAGCGTGCTCAGGCGGGGGCAGTGCATTACCAGTTATTGGGACTGGAGAGAGGGTAATTGGATGATAAAAGTAATTTACCCGGGAACGTTTGATCCTATCACTTGTGGACATGAAGATGTGGTTCGTCGTGCTGCCGGGCTGTTTGGTGAGGTGGTGGTTGCGGTGGCCGAAAGTCGCAGCTTAACTCTCTTTACCCTGACCGAACGTGTGTTCATGGCGCGTGAAGTTTTTTCCAATTATGCAAATGTACGTGTAGAAGGATTTTCGGGTTTGCTGATGAATTTTGTGCGAGCTCAAAATGCACGTGTAGTGTTGCGCGGCTTGCGTGCAGTATCGGATTTCGAGTACGAATTTCAGATGGCAGGAATGAACCGTAGCCTGCACCCGGATGTCGAAACCTTGTTCCTGACCCCGGCTGAACATTATACGTTTATCTCTGCCAGTATGGTGCGGGAGATAGCCCGTTTTGGGGGAGAGGTAGGGAAATTTGTCTCGCCGCTGGTTGCAGAAAAATTGATTGACAAATATTGAACCTGATGAACATAAGGATAAAGTGTGGCCCTGATTATCACCGATGAATGCATCAATTGTGATGTGTGCGAACCCGAATGTCCAAATGATGCGATTTCGCAAGGGGATATCATTTATTACATTGACCCTGGGAAATGCACGGAGTGTGTTGGGCACTATGCAACACCACAATGCGCAGAGGTTTGCCCTGTAGACTGTATCCCGCTCGATCCTGCCCATGTGGAAACTCGCGAGCAATTGCAGGCCAAATATGAAAAATTATTGGCAGAAAAGATCAAGTAAGTGATGGTTGTTATTCCAGCTGGATGCAGGCCATTTTCGTAGTTAACGTTTACTTTTCTGAGCAGGCAGATATCTTGGATTGTATTTTATCGAGAAGGAATTGGTTGTCGGTTGGCAATATACGGATGGAATATTCCGATGAATGCAGGGCAGAACCAGTATCCGGCCTGTTTTTCAATTATAGAACCAAAGACGGAAGACCAGTCATCTCTGCTATAATTTTAAAAAGTAAGTGGTATCCGTTTCTGTCTTTCTGCCACGATCCATACTGATTTCAATGTTTATCTGTCCTACACTGGCGTCACTGAAAGGCGGCAGGCCGTTTTTTTCCAGGAATAATTTATGACTTTCTCTGCTCTCGGTTTGTCCGATGAAATCGTTCGTGCGGTTACTGAGCTCGGCTATGTAAAACCAACTCCAATTCAGGAAAAAGCCATTCCTGCAGTGCTGTCCGGGTGTGACCTTCTGGCCGGCGCCCAGACTGGAACCGGAAAGACGGCTGGTTTTACCCTGCCGATACTTCAAAAGCTTTCCATGCCTGCAAAACTCTTGAGTGGAAAACCTCCAGTGCGCGCGCTAGTTCTCATACCTACTCGTGAGCTGGCTGTTCAAGTGGAAGACAGCGTGCGTAACTTTGGCAAGTATCTGAAACTGACCTCAATGACCATGATCGGCGGAGTAAATATTAATCCCCAGATACAGCGTTTGCAAAGCAGGGTAGATATTCTGGTTGCCACCCCAGGCCGTTTGATTGATCACCTTCAGCAAAAGACAGTAGATTTGTCATGCATTGAAATTCTGGTGCTGGATGAGGCAGATCGTATGCTGGATATGGGATTTATCCGTGATATAAAAAAAATCCTCGTGAAATTACCAAAAAATCGGCAAAACTTGTTGTTTTCCGCTACTTTTTCGGATGAGATCAAGCTGCTGGCAGATGAGTTGCTTGACAACCCAGAGATGATTGAAGTGGCGCGTCGCAATGCTGCTGCTGATCTGGTCAGCCAGAAAATTTACCCTGTGGATCGCGACAGGAAGCGTGAGCTGCTAATTCATCTGATCAAGGAACATGGCTGGTATCAGGTCTTGGTATTTACCCGTACCAAGCACGGTGCCAACAAGTTGGCGGAACAGCTTGTTAAAAGCGGTATTCCAGCACTGGCTATACATGGCAATAAGAGTCAGGCGGCGCGCACCCGCGCGCTGGCAGAATTTAAAAGTGGAAAGCTGCAGGTTCTGGTGGCTACCGATATTGCAGCCCGAGGGATCGATATCATCGAGTTACCACATGTGGTGAATTTTGAGATGCCCAATGTGGCGGAAGATTATATTCATCGTATCGGGCGGACAGGACGAGCGGGAAGTGAAGGTGAGGCAAGTTCCCTGGTGTGCGTAGATGAATATAAACTGCTGCAGGGAGTTGAACGGTTGATCGGACGGTGCATTCCTGTGGAACAGGTGACCGGTTTTGAGCCGGACCCGCGCATCAGGGCAGAGCCTATTATCACCGGAAAGAATCGTGTCCAGGGAAACAGAAGGTTACAAGGCAATGGGCAGGTACAGGAAGCACATCGTACTGGCAGGAGTCTGGCTGCCATGGCTAAACCGGCTGCAAGTTCACCCGTATATCACCGTTCTGGTGGACGCGGCCGGTAACAGTAATTTTTCTTGATACAGGTATCAATTTATATTCTGGGGCTTCTGGGGTGGATAGCACAATTAACGAAAAAATTATAGATGAAACAAAATATTGGATGGAGCGGGCCGTCATAGGCCTTAACCTTTGTCCATTCGCCAGCACTGTTCATGTGAAAAATCAGATTCGATATGTGATTAGCGATGCTGCCACACATGAGTCTTTGTTGAAAGATTTTATGCAGGAACTGGAGATGCTGGCCGAAATACCGGCTGAAAAGGTCGAGACCGCTCTTTTGATTCATCCTCATGTGCTTACTGATTTTATCGAATACAACGATTTTCTGGATGTGGTTGATGCCGCTCTGGAAGATATGGATCTGGAGGGGGAGTTGCAAGTAGCCGGTTTCCATCCGCAATGGCAGTTTGCCGAAACGCAACCTGATGATATCGAAAATTATACCAATCGGTCACCTTACCCCATGTTGCATATTCTTCGCGAAGCCAGTGTCCTGCAGGCAGTTTCTGCATTTCCTGAAGCAGATAAAATATTTGAAAAAAATATTGAAACTTTGCGTAAACTGGGTCATTCGGGGTGGAGTGATCTGGGGCTGGACAAGAGTGTTCTGCGCCAGAAAAATAAATAATTGAAAATACCATTTTTTAGCTGGAACCATGCCTTATGCAAACAGGATCAGTAGCTTTATCAGGGAATAAGACTTCAGTTGGCGGGCGTGATTCAGTCACGCGCGAAGTGACACGTCGCCGGACTTTCGGCATCATTTCTCATCCGGACGCAGGTAAAACTACGCTAACCGAGAAATTACTATTATTTTCCGGCGCAATTCAACTGGCAGGTACGGTGAAAGCACGCAAGAGTGGCCGTCATGCAACTTCCGACTGGATGGATATCGAGAAACAAAGAGGAATTTCGGTCGCCAGTTCCGTGATGCAGTTCGAATACCGAAATCATGTGGTAAACCTGCTGGATACTCCTGGTCACCAGGATTTTTCCGAAGATACCTATCGAGTGCTGACGGCCGTGGATTCTGCTCTTATGGTGATTGACGCTGCAAAGGGGGTGGAAGCACAAACCATCAAGTTGCTTAATGTATGCCGCATGCGTAACACGCCAATTATAACTTTCATTAATAAAATGGACCGTGAAACACGCGACCCGGTTGAACTGCTGGATGAGGTTGAGTCTGTCCTTGATATCCAGTGTGCACCGGTAACCTGGCCGGTGGGCATGGGCAAGACTTTTCGCGGTGTGTATCACTTGTTGCGTGACGAAATTTTACTGTTCGAGGCAGGCGGGGAGCGAGCCGACCAGGATCTTGAGGTAGTGCAGGGCATTGATAATCCGCGCCTTGCCGAGATGTTTCCTATGGAAATACAGCAACTTAAATCAGAAATTGAACTGCTTCAAGGTGCTTCCCACCCTTTTGATCATGCAGCATTTCTGGCAGGCAAGCAAACCCCGGTATTTTTTGGTTCGGCTATTAATAATTTTGGTGTGCGAGAAATTCTCAATGCGTTGCTGGATTGGGCACCGGCGCCACAGCCACGGGATGCAACGGTACGGGTGGTTGGACCGACTGAGCCGGAGTTTTCTGGTTTCGTGTTTAAGATCCAGGCTAATATGGATGCAAACCATCGTGATCGTATCGCTTTCCTGCGGGTGTGTTCCGGGCATTTCGAACGCGGCATGAAGATCAAACACTTGCGCATGAATCGAGAAATTCGGGTGTCCAATGTTGTTACTTTCATGGCATCCACCCGAGAACAGGTAGAAGAAGCTTATGCCGGTGATATTATCGGCTTGCCCAATCATGGCAATATGCAGATCGGAGATAGTTTCTCCGAGGGTGAACTGTTGCAATTTACGGGTATCCCTTATTTTGCCCCTGATTTTTTTCGTTCCGTTCGTATCAGGAATCCAATTAAAATTAAGCAGTTGCATAAGGGGTTGCAGCAGCTTGGCGAGGAGGGCGCAGTACAGGTATTCAAACCTGTCAGTGGGGGAGATTTAATTCTGGGTGCAGTTGGTGAACTTCAGTTTGATGTGGTTGCCAGTCGATTGATGGGCGAGTATGGAGTGGATGCAGTTTTTGATGGTACCAACATTACCTGCGCGCGCTGGGTATCCTGTGATGACAAAAGAATGCTTGCTGATTTCGAAAAGAACTTGTCACATAATGTCGCTTATGATGCTGCCAGCAATCTGACTTACCTTGCTCCAAACAATGTCAATCTGAGGCTCACCCAGGAACGCTGGCCGAAAATAGCGTTTCATGCCACACGTGAGCATGCGGTGAAATTTTAGATTGAAAAGAATTTGTCAGATGCATCTGGATCCCATAAGTATGGGGTTTTTGTATCTGCTCAGATGACTGGCCGGGGTTACGATATCAGTCGATGATATGTAATCGTAATTTTCATGTTTATTCCTGGCGCATTACGGATGTCAGGCTGGAGAACGTGGCCGGTCCATTGATAAAATTTTGAAACAAATTGCCAAAAGATGCACTCATTTATTCCATTAAGGTGTGTATATGCCATCATTCAAATTCAAGCTTCATGGTGAATTCATAGAGTTGAACCAATTACTCAAAGTTGCTGGCCTGTGCACCAGTGGCGGTGCAGGGAAAGTTCTGGTTGCACAAGGGCGAGTGCGGGTGAACGGGCAACCAGAATCCCGCAAGACATGCAAAATAGGTCCGGGTTCCGTGGTGGTTTTGGGTGATGCGAGCATCGAAGTGATTTCTGCATAGCGCATGCAGATGCTTCCAGTATCTTTGGTCATCCTGTTACCATGGCTGCATGATACCAATTACTTCCAATCTGCTCATTGATGAAAGCCAAATTCAATTGCATTTCATCCGGTCTTCCGGGCCAGGTGGCCAAAATGTCAATAAAGTTTCCAGTGCTGTTCAATTGAGATTTGATGCAGAAAATTGCCCGGAATTATCCGAAGCTGTGCGGCAGCGCCTGCGCAGGCTGTCCGGGAGGCGTATGACCGATGAGGGCATAATCATCATTGAAGCAAGCCGGTTCCGAACCCAAGGAAGAAATCGCCAGGATGCGCTGCACAGATTGGTTGAACTTATCAGGGCTGCGGCCGAACCTACAAAACCACGGGTAAAGTCCAGACCTACCTGGACATCCGTACAACGGCGCCTTGAGGGGAAGCAGCAGCGGGGGAAGGTCAAGCGTTTGAGAAAAGTTTCTGCATATATTGATTAATTCTGGCTAGGTATGCGAACCCATTCATAACGGCACGGTTAGATTGCTTGGATCATGCCCCCTTGCCAGGCTTGCGGGATAGTTTCCCAATTCTCAGGTATTAGGTGCATAAGCATGTGTAGAGCAGATTCTATAGAAATGACCAGCCATTAAGGTTGTTCCAGATGAATCGATCATGGGCAGAGTTATGTCATACCGTTTTCTGGAACGTACTCAAGTTTCAGTGTTACGGTATTTACAGGAGCGGAAGCAGTGAAACTCAATCTCATCGTTGTATGCTGATCCAAGGATGATATGGCTATTAAGGCAACAATTTTCAAAGCTAATCTGCAAATTGCGGATATGGAACGTCATTATTATCAAAATCATGTGATTACTCTTGCACGGCATCCATCCGAAACAGATGAACGAATGATGGTGCGATTGCTTGCATTTGCGTTGCATGCTGATCAATATCTGGAATTTGGCCAGGGGATGACCGCGGATGATGAAGCGGATCTATGGCGAAAGGATTTTACGGGTGCAATTGATTTATGGATAGACGTTGGTATTCCTGACGAAAAACTGGTACGGAAAGCATGTGGCCGCTCAAGGGAGGTGGTCGTTTATTCCTATGGTGGACATGTGGCAGATAGGTGGTTTGCCCAGTATGGCCGTCATTTCGGGCGGTTCAAAAACCTGAGCGTGATTAATCTGCCGATGGAAAATACGTGTGCTATTGCCATGCTGGCTCAGCGCAGCATGCAATTGCAATGCATTATTCAGGATGGGCAAGTATGGTTAAGCGACGGAAATCACAGCATTCAAGTTGAAAGAACCGTATTAAAGGAAGCGTCTGCCTGATCTGTCTGACGGTTTCGAATCTGAGGGTCTGTTGCTATTTATATTTATATTGATTTATAGTCATGTTTTACATAGAGGAGAACAACATGAATCAATTTTTAGCGGGTGGCTTTCTGAGAAATCTGCTGGCAGGGATGGTTGCAGTGGTCATGGCTGTGGTCATGGTGCCTGTTACTGCCCAGGATCAGAAAGCGGAAGCCTTGAAGATGGATAGGTCGAAAATTCTATCTCAGCCTGGGGTGTTTGGAGTATTTACTACGTACAAATGGTTACCTGAATGGTACGAACTATCTTTATCCGAGCGAATGGATTACGTATCCAGAGTTATGGAATTAATTAAAAAACATGAAGATAGTGTATTGGTAGATGTTTATTTAACGGCAGGTCTGGGAGGGCGTTCTGATTTCTTCTTTCGTATCCATTCCCTTGAACTTGCCAAGGTGCAGACATTCTTGCGTGAATTCAGGCAGACAGCTATCGGAAAACACGTCGAGGTTTTGGATACGTTGATTGGTGTGACCAAGCCATTGAATTACATAACCAAGGAAAGGTTGCCTGAATTGTATGCCGGTCTTGTCTCAGCAACTTATACTGGTGATATTCCCCGATACGCGATCGTCATCCCGGTCAAGAAAAGTGCAGAATGGTGGAATCTGTCTTTTGATCAAAGGCTGGTAGAAATGAAGGTGCATACTTTGTCAACTTTGGAATATATGGGGAGTATTAAACGAAAACTTTATCATTCCACAGGGCTGGATGATGCTGATTTCATAACATACTTCGAGACCAGCGATTTGATTGCTTTCAATAACCTGCTTACGTCCCTCGCGTCAATCCCCGAGAATAAATATCACGTGCGCTGGGGCGACCCGATCACGCTTGGAACTATACTGGGGCCTGAAAAAATAGTCAGGGTCCTGGCCGAGTAATTCCCGGAATAGGCATTTATTTCAGTGGCTGCTTATCTGTATTCACAACAGACGGATACAGGAATACTGAGTCTGCCCAGGGTGCGGCTTGGATTGCCAATCTCTCTGGAAGCGAATATCCTGATTATGACTTTATTCAGGTGCCCGGATTGAACTCAATGACAAATCAACATGAACTGGCCTATCATATTCATGCTAATGTAACCAATGCCCTGGATGAAGATGTAGGCGGAAGTGATCTCACCGCCCAGTTGATCCCATCTGGTTCCAGAGCTTATGCCACGGTCATTACGCGCCAGGATGCCGTATTGTGCGGAACCGCCTGGTTCGATGCATGTTTTTATTCCATGGATCGGGGTTGCCGGATACGCTGGTTTGCTCGTGATGGGGATCCCATAGCCGCTAAGCAAGTACTTTGCGAAATTCACGGTGATGCGCGTGCAATGCTGACCGCTGAGCGGTGTGGGCTCAATTTTTTGCAGACACTTTCTGCCACTGCAACTCAGACGCGTCGTTATGTCGAAGCAGTATGTGGTACCCAAGCAAAAATTCTGGATACACGTAAAACTCTGCCGGGTTTGCGGGTAGCGCAGAAATATGCTGTGAAAACGGGTGGTGGATATAACCAGCGTGCTGGTTTATTCGATGGAGTGCTGATTAAGGAAAACCATATTCTGGCTGCAGGCGGAATCCATCCAGTTCTGGAGCAGGCGTACCGTAATACTTCTGAGGGAATAAGCATTCAAATTGAAGTAGAAAACCTGGAGCAGTTGCGAGAAGCCTTGGGTGCAGGCGCCAGGTTAATTTTGCTGGATAACTTTGATCTCGATCACATGCGGGCTGCAGTCAAACTCGCTGCAGGACGCGCTGAGCTGGAGGCTTCGGGAGGAATTACCCTGAAAAATGTGCGGGCAATCGCTGAGACCGGCGTGGAACGTATTTCCATAGGCAGCCTGACCAAGGATATTCAGGCAGTCGATTTGTCAATGCGGTTCCGACTACATGATACGGAACAGTGTTGCTGACGCTAAAAAATAACCCCATCTTTTTAGGATGGGGGTTATGTTTCTACTTTGCCCGTTATCGCTTCACGATTTGCTGCTGACTAATTTCTTGGTTGCTTCAATTTTTCATCTGTGTACTGCACAACATCTTTGATAACCAGTTTTTGAATGGCGGAAATCAAGGTTTCCATTGAACTGAAATCAGGTTGATTGTTGTGCGCTGGTAGCGAAACTTTATCTTTTTGAATTTTCTTATTGCTAATGCTGTCACCCCAAGAATACTGATACCTTGATAAAACCTTCAAAACTTTTAAGTCGTCAGATTTAAATAAACATAACTAACTGAAATTAAAAGAATATTATCATGACAATGCGGAAATAGCAACATTATTCCGTATCATGTAGGGTTCCGAATATGACCCGTGCTTCGGATTAAGAGAGGCTATGCGTTTCCGTTGAAGTATGTACGGCGAGATTTGGCGCTAAACAGGATTTTCTGAACCCGTCATATGGTAATCGTCTATTTGATGCGGTGTGTGGGGGGCGGGATTCCCGGTAAATTGGCTATTATCTTTCCACGAATAATCATAGCGGGGGTGCTCCGGCCACCCTCCAGGTCAGATAGATGGCTCCTGCGGCACAGGTTAAGGTGAAGGCGGACAATGATAAAGATTGCAGCCTGATTCCCCTTTTGTCGGGAATGGGTATTTTTGCAGCCAGGGGAATTATGGCAAGTACAATTAAAGCGTACCATGGCAGTCGTGCGGTTAATACGGCAAGCCCACCAGTTAATCCGCAGATAAGGGATAATGGCAGGGTGAAGACCCGTCCGCCTGGCATTTTCTGGTTAAAGACTGTCTGAAGCAGAAGAAAAGCACTGGCTGCCGCACCCAGAGCCATGCTAAACTGGCCAAGCAGAGCAGAAGCGCCAAGCAATGCAGATCCTCCGGTTCCTACACCCAGGGCCATTCCTGCGCTGCCAGCGCGTATCGGGTTTTCATGAAGCGTATCTATCCAGAAAATCAGCCAGCCAGTATATAAAGCACAGCCCGTGCCCCAAAGCAGCATGTTCTGCATGTCCTGCTGTTGCAGTATACGCAATGCCATCCATATGGTTGCGCCCCCTCCTGTCGCTGCGAGTGCCAGGCGAAAAGGGCGCCAAGTGAATCGCATGAGCAGCACTGCAAGCAAAGCAGAGAGCAGGCCCAGTAACACTATCTTGCGTGAAGTAGTGAGTGGCTCTATGGCAAAGTCGCTGGCCAGATATACAGTGACAGCAAATCCGGCGATGGCTGCCAGGCCACTTAGTCGTACGCGTTGCAGTAATTCTGCTACCAGCAGTGCGATGAAAAAAGGAGCAAAACCGCCTTGAACGGCGGGATGATTCAGCGTTTCTTCCATATGATGTCTATTTTGTAGTGATTTTTGCTTGTATTTTTATTCTCATACGGGAATTTATCCGGTGAGATCGTGTCAAATCCGAGTATACAATTTTTTACCTGCGCCTACCTCTTGAAACGGTAGGCTATATCCCCAATATTGAAGAGGTATTGGTTGCGGATTTGCACTGACATTAACTTATTCATAATATTTTCAGCCCAAGGAACATTTGCATCATGAAACGAATTTTTTTGTTTGTCCTGACCAATTTGGCCGTAATTTTTGTCATCAGCATTACCCTGCGCCTGCTGGGCGTCGACAAAGTCCTGGATGAAAGCGGCAGTATTAATTTTAACGCCCTTCTGGTTATGTCGGCAGTCATGGGTTTTGCTGGGTCGATCATTTCGCTATTCCTGTCCAAGTGGTCCGCCAAACGGATGGTTGGAGCGCAGATTATTACGAGCCCAATCGATCCTACAGAGCGTTGGCTGGTGGATATCGTGAGCAGACAGGCTCAAGCCGCGGGAATTGGCATGCCGGAAGTGGCGATCTATGACGCTCCGGACATAAATGCTTTTGCCACCGGCTGGAACCGCAATAATGCCTTGGTGGCAGTCAGTACCGGGTTGCTGCATGGCATGAACCGGGATGAGGTCGAAGCTGTCCTGGCACATGAGATCAGCCATGTTGCCAATGGTGATATGGTCACGCTTGCTCTGATTCAGGGGGTGGTCAATACATTTGTAATTTTTTTCTCCAGGATCATCGGTCATCTGGTGGATCGCCTGGTGTTCAAGACCGAACGCGAGTATGGGCCGGCCTATTGGGTTACGAGCATGGTTGCCCAGATGGTGCTGGGTATTTTGGCCAGTGTCATTGTCATGTGGTTTTCGCGGCAGCGTGAATTTCGGGCTGATGCAGGTGGAGCCAGCCTGGCAGGGAAAAACAAGATGGTCGCCGCGCTGGAAAAGCTGGCAAGGAATCGGGATCAGTCTGCGCTCCCTGAACAGATGGCAGCATTTGGCATTTCTGGTGGGGGCCGTATCGCAAGTTTATTTAGTACCCACCCGTCCTTGGAGCAGCGTATCGAGGCATTACGTAAAGGAGGCTGATGGGGTTGTCAGTTGAAAGGGAGAGGGAGAATCCTCCGGTGTTTGACCCCCATGAAGGAAGAATCAACCCGATATGTCTTGGGTCAGATGTGGCCTGGAAGTGGGTGTGTGCTTAGGCTTAGGTAGGGCCATTCATCTGGCGGTAGCCGTTCTATCTGTCCGGTTGGGTTAAAGGGGCAGTCTGATAAAAACTGGGAGACGAAGCAGCTGCGTCTGTGGTTGCTGGCTGTGCAGCTTGTTTCATTTCTTCTGGCAGAGTCAGAATAATGGATACGTCAGCAGCTGCAGGGTCAGTAGCTTTAGGCTGTCCGGCTTCCTGACCGTTACTGGAAGAATCCGTTTGGGTAGAGATGCCGGACCGTGCATTGTCCTCTTTGTCATCGAATTCCTCGTCATCGAATTTCTCTCGTGGAGGATCACCGTCATAGACCAGATTTTGACGTCGCTGCATATAGGCATCACGGATAAAGGCATAGCGGTCAATTGCGGCTTCTTCAAGTATGTTTTCGTCATCCAGTAAATCTGCGCGCATATCGACCCACAATGTTCCATACATCGTGTTACGTACAGCGACATTGTCAAGCCAGCCAATTGGGTTGAGATTGGTGGAAAAGTCCACCGCCAGACCGGCGGTGTCGCGGATATTTCTAGGACCCAGGATAGGTAGAACCAAATAAGGCCCGCTTCCTACTCCCCAGTATCCGAGAGTCTGTCCGAAGTCTTCGTCATGTTTCTCAAGGTGATCGGCAACATCAAAAAGACCTAGAACGCCGAAGGTCGAATTAATGATCACACGCCCGGCATCGTTTGCAGCTTGTTCAAATTTCAGTTGCAGCAAGTCGTTAATAGTGGTGCGAATGTCGAATAAATTCCCAAAAAAATTGGATACCATCTTCCGTGCGGGTTCGGGCAGAATGTAGTTGTAGGTTTTTGCCAGGGGTTTGAAAATGGCCTTGTCCACTCCTTCATTAAATTGGTACATGCTCCGGTTAAAGTCTTCCAGCGGATCCCTCGGGTTTCTTGTTTTCTGAGCTACCGGACTGTTGGTGTTTTTGGCGTTTTCCCCGTTTGTCGAGGTTGGTTCACTCGCGTAACCCATATCCTGGCTTAAAACGGATCCTGCCAGTGCAAGGCCGGCAAGCAAAATAAATACTCTGGATAAGGGTATGGGTCTGGAAGAAAACATGAATCTGGCTGGGAAATAATTGTAGTTAAGTTTTTTAAGAGTAGTAATCTAGGATTCATTATAGTCGTTATCCAGATAGCCGCAAACACAAGAATATCATGCGGTGCTCAAGCTATGCATCCCGGTTTTACCGGCCGTGATTCCCTCTGGTTCCTTTCGGCAGGAAAGTGGAGCCAGGCTATATGTTCTGTTTCAGAGCTTTCTTTCGCTATATGAATATGGACAAAATTATTATAACATATTGAAAATGTTACATCGATTGTTCTGGCTGAAAAAATATCAGTATTTTTGACCGGGTATTGCTGCAGGAACGGCAGGAGGTGTTGGCTGTGAATGGGGCGTATATGAATATTGCCATGTTTTTCTGGATCCGCAGGATTCCATGTGTTGTATAAATGCCAAATATTTTCTCCGCCTGCAGTAAATGGCCTCTATCTTGCAGCATCATCCAAATTTTGCTAAGGTTCGGCTCATGATGCGACATTATCGTGCACTCTTCCCGCTACTGTTAACCTTCCTGCTGTTATTTGCCCAGCAATCAGGGTTCGTGCACGTTTTGAATCATGTGGCTGTTGAACAGGGTCAGCAACAGGACAAGCATGCCCCGCATTCATCGGCATGCGGGTATTGTGCGGCTTACACTCAGATCGGCAGCGCAATCGGCAGTTCGCCTTCTCCTTTTACCGTTATTCTTCTGCCGAGCGGAACAGTGCAGTCCAGAGTGGTTGCATTTGCTTCCGACCAGCCTGTTACTGCCATCGCGCGCGGCCCGCCCGGGCTTCTCCAGAAAATCGCCTGATATTCCCCGCTGCTTGTGGGGCGATGCCATTTTTTTGGAGAATTGTTATGGTTACGTACCTCTTTCGGGGCACAGTATGCTGTGCTCCGCTACCTGTGCATTCTGCGACCAGAATGTTTGTCTGTGTAATGCTTCTGATAATTTTGACCCTTGCGGAATGCAGCAAGGCGTATGCAGCTGGCCCAAGGCTGAAAGTTTCCTGTGTAGAGGAGGATAAGGGGGCCGATGTGTACATCAATGACGAATATACCGGTGCCTGTCCGCTGGAGAAGGCGGTCGCGGAAGGCGATCTGAGATTGAAAGTGCAAAAAAGAATGGGCACTGTCCCTGTTCTGATTTTTGAACAGGTAATCCGGATAGGGAAAAATGCGGATGTTGAGGTCGATGTGCCTTCGGGTGCGGCACAGCTCAAAGCCGCTGGTGAATCATTGCAACCTGGAGAAGCGGCCATGGGTCTTGCCGGAATGAAGGGCCAGGAGCAGCAAGATCATCTGCATGATCCTCATGCGCTGGATGCTCATGCCAGCACCCAGCATGATACATCCCGTTTCCCGGCAACCGGGGATGCCATTCCAGGTACGGATGGCTCAGCCGGGGTTCTGCCATCGGTTGTTGTAACCGCCAGCCCGATGGGCAGCGCCCTGCTCGACCTTGTGTTGCCGGTTTCCGTACTGACGGAAAAAGACATGCTTTTCCGGCAGGAAATTACGTTGGGGGAAACGCTTTCCAAACTTCCTGGCGTCAGCTCGACCTATTTCGGTCCGAATGCGAGCCGACCTATCATACGCGGCCTCGACGGTGATCGCATACGGATCCTGCAAAACGGTGTAGCGATGCTCGATGTTTCTTCTCTGAGCCCGGACCATGCCACTGCTGTGGACCCGTTGCTGGTGGACCGGGTTGAGGTGGTACGTGGCCCGGCTGCTTTGATGTATGGAGGTGCTGCGGTTGGGGGCGTAGTGAATACCCTGGATAACCGTATACCGCAGTCGCCTGTCAAAGGGGTTACGGGACGTTTCGAGCCGCGCTTTGGCGGTGCTGCCAGTGAACGCAGCGGTGCAGCCATGCTGGAAGCCGGCAATGGCCAGTTTGCAATTCATGCAGATATCGCTTCGCGTCGCACCGATGATCTCAGAATTCCTGGATACGCACGCTCCAGCCGTCAGTGGGCCGCGGATGGCCCCGAGATTGAGCAGCCATATGGACGTCTGCCCAACAGTTCATCCAGTAGCGACAGTGGATCAGTGGGCGCGTCTCTCACTTCGGACAATGGCTATTTCGGCCTTTCCTACAGCGACTTGCAGTCGAATTTCGGCACTGTGGCGGAACCGGATGTTCGCATTGACATGAGCAGTAAACGGCTGGGTTTGGCAGGAGAAATTCGCGAGCTGAACACGTTCGTGCAGGAGCTGAAATTCAAATACAACCATACCGATTACCTGCACAATGAGTTGGAGGGCGGGGAGGTGGCCACCACATTCAAAAACAAGGGCTATGATACGCGTATCGATGCTGTTCATTCCCGGTTGGGTGCCTTTACCGGCGCGTTCGGGGTGCAGCTTACCAATGTTGATTTCGCTGCACTGGGTGAAGCAGCCTTCCTGCCGCAAGTGAATACAGATACCAAGGCGCTGTTCCTGTATGAAGAGGCTACATTCGGGAAAGTAAAGCTGACTGCCGGTGGACGTAACGAACATGCCTCCGTGGAATCGGCTGGGGATACTCCGGACACGACCCGTTTCGGATCTGCACAGTCACGCCAGTTTACCGCCAACAGCGGAGCCTTGGGCGCGCTTTATTCCATTGATCCGAAAATCACCCTGGCTGCAAACCTGACGCATACCGAGCGTGCCCCGACGTATGCCGAACTGTTTGCGAATGGCAGGCATGTGGCGACCGGCCAGTTTGTGGTGGGGGATTCAACGCTTCAAAAGGAAAAATCAAATGGCGCAGATGTGCATCTGCGCTGGCGCTCGGGTCTGAATTCGGTCAGTATTGGCGGCTTCTATAATCATTTCCAGAATTATATTGCACTGCTTCAGAGCGGCCAGAAGCAGGAAGATCTGACAGAAGCATTTTATCGTCCGGTCAAGGCCGAGTTTTACGGTTTCGAGATGGAAGGCAAATCCAGGATTTATGAGCAAAAAGGAAATCTTGATCTAAACCTGCGCGGCGACTACGTGCGCGCGAAAAACAGCGATACTGGCGAGCCGTTGCCACGTATCGCTCCTTTGCGCCTGGGGGCCGGTCTCGATTACCAGCTTGGAAATTTCGGTGCGAGATTCGATGTTTCCCATTCCTTCCGGCAGGATCGGGTTGCATCCAGTGAATTATCTACTGGCAGCTATACCCTTGCCGATGCCATGTTGACCTATCGCATCAAGACACAGGGAATCCACTGGGATGCTTACTTCAAAGGAAATAATCTTTTTAACGAGGAAGCGCGGACCCACACCTCTTTTCTAAAGGAAATCGCACCTCTTCCAGGTCGCGGGTTCATCATGGGAGTGCGTGGAACTTTCTAGGTTGCCGGGATGGGATGTATTTTGTACATGAGATTGCGATGAAGAAGGGTCGGGCAGGGTGCGACACTTTGTCGCATTTGCGACTGCCCCTTTTTTTCTACAATGATAAAGTTTGCAAAATACTTTATTCAATCGTGGTTTCATGCGTGCGCGCAGTTAAGTTTGTTCCATCAAGCTGAATTTCTCCTTCTTAAGGAATGCATTTATGAAATTTATAGAACGTATTATGTCTGCAGAGCACGATAACAGCTGCAGTTTGTCCGATGTTCGGATAACACCATGAACAAATCCATTGTTGGCCGGGCGTGGAATCGGGTAGAACGACAGTTTGGCAATAGTTGCAGAATTCTGCTGTGGATTGCCTGCATTGCAGCCAGCGGATTGTGTAGTGCGGCAGATCATGCAGAGCATAGCTCCAGTCATGCGTCCGATAAAGCAAAAGTATGGAAAGCTGCTATCTCACGCAAACCGCAGGCGGTTTCCGTTGCACTGGATGGTAAAGGCGGGCTTTGGAAAGCTTATGTACAAGGTGGCCATGTTCTGGTGAGTCATTCTGACAACCATGGAAAAAGCTATACTCCCCCAGTTGCTGTTAATACGGAGCCGGAATTAGTGGCTGCAATAGGAGAGAACCGGCCAAAAATAGTCGTAGACCGTAACGGCGGCATTCATGTTTCTTATACCCAGAACCTGGAAGCGCCTTTTGCCGGCCATATTCGCTATAGCCGCTCGCTGGACAGCGGAAAAACTTTTTCTCCCCCCATTACGGTCAATGATAACCTGGACCCGATAACTCATGGTTTTAATGCAATGGCTGTAAATGAACGGAGCCAAATTTATATTGCATGGATCGACAAGCGTGACAGCATAATTGCCAAGAAGAAGGGAGAAAAATATCAGGGAGCGACGATCTATTACGCCATTTCAGATGATGGTGGAAATACCTTCCACAAAAATATTAAAGTCGCCGATCACTCTTGTGAATGCTGCCGTGTAGCCATGTCAATGGACAGCGATGGTATTCCGGTAATCGTCTGGCGGAATATTTTTGGTAACAACATACGTGATCATGCCATGATGCGTTTAGATGGAAACTTGCAGCCTGTCCGTCTGAGCAGTGAAAACTGGGAGGCGAATGCATGTCCTCATCATGGCCCTGCAGTGTCCATCGCGAAAGATGGGATCTATCATTTTGTCTGGTTCAGCAACGCTTCAGGAAGGCACGGGTTGTTCTATGCAAATTCGTCTGACCAGGGAAGGCATTTTTCCAGCCCGGTTAATTTCGGGCGTTTCCAGTCGCAAGCATCCCATCCGGATGTTTTAAGCCTGAACAAGCATGTTTATGTTGCCTGGAAAGAGTTCGATGGGCAGGTTACCGGCGTTTATCTGATGCACTCTTCCGATGGGGGGAAAAGTTGGTCTGCTCCACAGCATATTGCCTCAACCGGAGACACTTCGGATTATCCATTCCTGGCTGGTTATGGTGACCAGTCTTACCTTGCCTGGAATACGGTAGCGGAGGGGTTCCGTTTTATCCGTTTAGCGGGGGGCGTACAATGAAATCCCGAAAGGGCATCTTGTCGTGTCTGTTGGGGCTGTGGCTGAGCATTAGTTTCGTTAGTGTTTTTGCCGATCCAATAATCAGGCATTTTGTGCGCGGCAGTTTTCAGGAGATTGTTGCGTCCCGGACAGGAAAACCTTTCATTGTCAGCCTGTGGTCCCTTGAATGTACCTACTGTTTTGATGATATGGAAATTTTTGGCAGGTTGTTGAAAAAACACCAAGGCCTTGATCTGGTCCTGATTTCGACCGATGCTGCAGAGCAGGTTGGCGAGATTGCCAAAGTGTTGAAAAAATACCCATTAAAACAGGCGGAGTCCTGGGTGTTTGCAGACAGCTTTGCGGAGCGACTGCGCTATGAAATAGACAGGCAGTGGTACGGTGAACTGCCCCGGACATATTTTTACAATGCACAGGGGCATGCGATAGCGCTCAGCGGTAAATTGACGCAGGCTCAGATTGAATCATGGATACGCAGTACCGGGAAGAAAAATTAGCATCCAGCGGTAGATAGAGGATTTTAACTATGCTGGGTCGCGCCAAAAAGCCAGGGAATCCTTACTGACAGGGATTCAGAATCAGCAAAACAGGAAGTAGCGTGAACCTGTTACTTGTAGCTGGTTGCAGAAAATCCATTTTTGACAGCATTGGGCATATTGAGCAGATAACTTTGGTGTTTGTAAGGCAAGGTAAGTCTTGTCTTACTGAGTATGTGCCATGTAAAAGAAATTTCTGAATATTGCATTTGAATTTTGATGTTAATATAATTGCTAACAATTATCATTGATAGTAGTGTGGCACTTGAAGCAGATGTTGTTACGGATTGATTTTGCAAGCTGAATATCTTTTTGGGATATGCTGGCATTGGTTACAACCCCATACAGCCTATCAGGCGCAAGCCAGGTGACAAGGAGCCATGTGACATTTGTGAGTGGTTTTTCAAGTTAAATAGCTGGCGGTTATGGCTATGCACATAATCGTGACGTTTGGGGACAATATTGGAAATGCGGATGAAATTAATGTCCAAATGCTCAGTCACGAAGATTAATTTTCAAGGGGTGCGAGGATTCTGCGCATTTCAGTCTGGTCATAACGGTGCACAGGGGAAAAGCTCTATTGTCCATCCAAAGAATTATGGATGGGGTTGGGTTTCAATGAAAGTAGGCAATAGACAAGTGCAGCAACTATGAAAAAAATCTGCAGGCAGACATTATATGCGGCGGTTGTAGGTGTTCCGGTGGGTTCTGCTGGCCCATACCATCCATCCCAGTGGAGGTAATGCTGAACAATTTACCCCATGTGTTGCCGCGCACCCCGCAACTGATTGAACAAACGACTATAGTTTCGATCGTGCTGGCGTTGCATCTGGCCGTCCTTTATCCCGCGCTCACAAGTTCCCATGGGAGGGAGAAACACGCACAGGAAATGAAAGTGACTCTTGTGGCGGATAATTCTCCTGTACCTCCACTTCCTGCCGCTCCGGCACCCGTTAAGGTCAAGCCACCCGTTGCAAAACCGGCACCGAAACCATTGCCTGTTGAACCACCTGTGAAGCAGCCGGATAAGCCGGAGGAAAATCCTGTTTCTCCGCCGCCTGAAATTGAAAAAACCAAGCTGGAGCAGGAAGCTGCCTTAGCCAAGGCGAGAGAAGAGGCAGAAGCGGCGCAACGTAAAGTTGAAGAGGAGGCGGAGAAAGCACGGGCAGAGAAAGCAGCTGCGCAAGCTAAAGCACAGGCGGAAATCAAGGCAAAAGTGGATGCGGAGCTTGCCCGCCTTCAGGCGATGCAGGAAGCGAAAAAACTGAAGGCAGAGCGGGAAGCTGCTGAAGCCAAGGTTCAGGCAGAAGCCAAGGCAAAAGCCGAAGCGGAGGCTGCGCGGTTGAAAGAGGAACAGGAGGCAGCTCGTGCCCGTGCAGAGGCTAAAGCGAAAGCAGAAGCGGAAGCTGCCCGACACAAGGCGGAACAGGAAGCAGCCCGTGCCCGTGCGGAAGCAGAAGCCAAGGCAAGAGCAGAAGCGGAAGCTGCCCG
>NZ_CAJNBL010000005.1 GCF_905221025.1 Candidatus Nitrotoga fabula | reverse complement strand
CTTCAATACAGATTCAGTAAACCAAAGCTATATCGCAGCATCAATATTGCCTACTTATCAACTTTGGATTGCTTTTGTTAAATTAGCATAGACCAATGAATTGAGCAAGCAAAACAACATATAATGTTTCTGTTGAAATTTGCTTTGCGCAACACAGCCGGATTCATACCAGGCAATATTCTATCCGGGGAAATCCTGCATCAGCTATTTTCAAGCGCGATTAGAAATTTGACACCTGATTTAAAAACAAAGCATCTTGAACGTCAGGTGATAGATTTACCCCAGATTTATTGGACTGACAAGCAAAATTTACCCATAGCAGCCTGTTATTTCCGCAGTTGCATAGCCTAAATATTCGATTAATTGATGTCCTAAGAATTTAATAATGATTTTTTCACGTCGCAGCTCCTTTCCGCGAAAAACATATGCACTCCATATAGGAGTGAGAAAGGTGGATGCGGCAACTGGAACTGGGGTATGGCGTACGTGGATGGCAGCGAATCAAGCGGTATGCAGCCCGAATAGAGACGATCACCGAGAATGCCGCCGGACGGCTGGAAGCATTGAGGTTTTGGGACAAGCACGGGCTGGAGGCGGTACTGGATTTTCACAAGGTTTCAAGGTGCACCCTATATAACTGGAGGCGCCAGTACCTGGAATCTGGCGACAAAGTCGCGCGCCGAAGCAACGCCGCACCCGGCAGAGGGCAAACGCTGTATTGAAGCGTCTGGGAAAGCTCAGGAAGGCACATCCAGGTTTGAGGGCGGAGAAGCTGCAACTATTCCTGACCGATTAGTGCGAACCGCGTCATCTTCCCACCCCTTCCGTACGCAGTGTCATGCAGCTGGTCGCCGAGCGACCGGAACTCAAGAAGGCCAGGCCGTCCAGGGTTAAGATAAACCGCTACAGGGCGGCGCAAGAGCGTAAGCCCAAAGAGTTCAAAGGCAGACTATCCCGGGAACTGTGTCGGCGTGGATACGAATAAACTACAACGCGATGGGCTCATACACTACATCAGCACCTTCACCAATCTCCACAGCCGCTTCGCTTTGGTGGCAGCGTCGGCCAGTAAAAGCAGCATGCGCGCCTCTGGTCTGTGGTGACTATACAAGGTCTGTTTCCCGTATCCCATCGAGCGGGTGTTATCGGACAATGGCTGCGAATTCGAGGCCGCCTCCGACACAAAAATTACCAAAAATAAAACAAACCGCTGACTGACCTATCCCAAACGCCCAAAATGAACGCACATGTCAAGCGCTTTAACGGTAGCCTGCAACACGAATTCATCACCTACCATGAAGAACTGCTGTTCACCGACATTGACCGGTTCAACGATAAACTGCTCGACTATCTGGTCTGGTTCAACCCCGAGCGCCCCATTACGGTCTCGGGTTGAAATTTCCTTTCGACTTCTTGCGCGATAATTACCAGTGCAACATGTATTGACGGGAGAAACAGTCTGGCACTCATACCAATAGAGTGCTAAAATAAAAACATTAGGAGGATTATTTGATGGATCACAATATAAATTTGCCCATACCTTCAACTGCAGGCAGCCTCGAGAGCTATATTCAAACCGTAAATCGCTTCCCCTTGCTAACACAGGAAGAAGAATTTGGCTTGGCTGTCCGCCTTAATGAGCACAACGACCTGGATTCGGCCCGTCAGTTAATTTTGTCACATTTGCGTGTTGTAATATCTGTCGCCCGAAGTTACGCAGGCTATGGGTTACCTCAAGCTGATTTAATCCAAGAAGGAAATATAGGACTAATGAAAGCGGTCAAACGATTCAACCCTCAGCATGGCGTCCGTTTAGTATCTTTTGCTCTTCACTGGATACGTGCCGAAATGCACGAATATATTTTGCGTAATTGGCGCTTGGTAAAAATTGCAACCACCAAAGCTCAACGCAAGCTGTTTTTTAATCTGCGCAGCATGACACGCAAACTTGGACCACTGAGACATCAAGATGCTAGCATTATTGGAGATCAACTCAATGTAAGCACGAACGAAGTTCTAGAGATGGAGGCTCGTTTTAACGGGCAAGAAGTAACCCTAGAGCCTGCTGCAAATGAGGGAGATGAGAGTAGTGTTGCACCAATAACTTACCTGGCTGCTCCTGCAAATACTGAACCATCACGCGTTCTAGAACAAAAACAAATTGAAATACAACAAATTTCTGGTTTAACGCGCGCTCTGGCCAGTCTAGATGATAGAAGCCGGCGTATCATCGAGGCGCGTTGGCTTCGCGAAGGAGAAAGCACAAAATTACATGATTTAGCAAACGAATTTGGTGTTTCAGCCGAACGCATTCGTCAAATTGAACAAAAAGCAATGGCGAAAATGCAATTTGCTATTCTATCTCAGAAATAACCGTAGGTAGCTCAACTAACTTTCTCTTTAATAAATTAAAAATTAATTTTCATAAAGTTTATTACTTAACAACTTTAAGATGAGATCTTGAGCCGGGTTTCGGTGCGTCTGATCCCGGCTTTTCTCGATTAGAAGCATTACTCCGTCCAATTGGGTGTGTTGCTACAAATTCATTTTCGCGGAACACCAAACCTTGACCAGTTTCCTTTGCAAATATACCAATAACCGCATCTATCGGCACTGAAAGCGCAAACGCTACACCACCAAAACGGCCTGAACAAGTCAGCTCATCATTTCCTATCTGAAGGTTGTGCACCGCATCCATACTGATGTTAAGCACGATTTCTCCATCTTTAACATATTGCATGGGGACTCGTGTGAATTCGTCCACTTTAACCGCAAGATAAGTCGTTAAGGAATTGTCCGTACACCAATCGTAAATCGCGCGAAGCAAATAAGATTTTATTGAAAATTCATTCACTTTCGCATCGCTTTTTCAGCCGGTGTCATAGAATCAATATATGCTTTACGTGAAAAGATCCTTTCTGCGTATTTCATAAGCGGTGCCGCTTCCCTACCCAGCTGAATATCGTAATGCTCCAATCGCCATAACAAAGGTGCTATGGCAACATCCAACATGGAATACTCCTCATTCAACATATATCTCTGCTTAGCAAAAATAGGTGCGATCTGAGTCAGATTGTCTCGCAAAGCAATCCTTGATTTTTCAGCAACTTTTTGGGTGCCGGTTTCAATTAATTGAATATGAGAAAACATTTCATTTTCAAACCGATGCAAAAAAAGCCTGGCACGCGCCCGCATTACTGGATCAGCAGGCATCAACTGTGGATGGGGAAACCGCTCATCGATATATTCATTGATAATATTCGATTCAGACAATACCAAATCACGTTCAACCAGAACTGGAACCATATTATATGGGTTAATTGCAGCAAGATCTTCCGGCTTGTTATAGATGTCTACATCTATAACCTGAAAATCCTCCATTCCCTTCTCATACAATACAATACGACAGCGCTGGCTGAACGGGTCTGTAGTTCCCGAATATAGCGTCATCATATGATGTTTCAAACCTTAATTAATTTGTTTCGGACCAGATTTGCCCTTACCAACATAAAAGCAATGCTACCAACCACTAACGCTGTTACTATGAAAGCCAGGAATGGAATCGTTCCGGTTCCGTTTACCCCCGCAATCCAGATATAACGCTCAAACAAGGTTCCCACTATGATGCTTGTCGCCACCGCAAGTATGATGCACGGAGAATGACGTGCAGGGCGCATGGCAAGCACGCTGAATGGAATAATAAACTTCAAGGTTATCAGCGACCACCACAGGAAACTATAGTCGCCATTTTGCATCCCCATCACCCGGTCAACCTCACTTGGAAGGTTCGCGTACCAGATAACCAGATATTGCGCAAAAAAACTGTAGATAAATAACAGAGTAAACGCGAGCATCATTTGCGCCAGGTAATTATAAACATAGCCTTCTACTGGACGAACCAATTTATTTCGTGTGTTCAGGTAGTAAATCCATATAACAAGGAATGACATGAACATATTGAAATTGCTTATGAAGTGCTGCATTCCGTAGATTGCACTATGCCAGGAAGGAACCATTGTCATTTCAAAGTCCCAGGCAACCATGGTTCCATATAAAACGAATACATATGGAATCCAGCAGGCAACTTTATGAAAATTATCGTAATCTTGCTTGCTTCGGTCACTGACTTCCTGCCGCTTAATAAATATCCAGAATAAAGCCATCACAAAAGCCAATCCCAGTATCTGACGAGCAGCCAAGAAAGTGTAATTATGCCATCCTGGCAAATGATGACCCGGTTCATGCGCAGAACTTAACCATGGAAAAGTATTTTCACCGCCAACCAAAAGAATGATCAGCAATAAAAATGCCAGTGGGAAAAGTGCATACAAGGAAACAGCCAGCCGACGAACTTCATAGCGCCATTGCGCTCCAACCAAATGTAGCACCGCGCTCAGCGTCACTCCTCCAAGCGCCAAATAAAGCACCACCAGGAAACTAACTGTCAAAACCGACCAATTGCTATAAGAAATCATTTACTGTACTCCCTTATCTGACTGGAGGCGTTGCCGATTCGCCGGATTGGCCTTGTTGCAGTACCTTGCGCACATAATTAATCACGTGCCAGCGTTCCTTAACCGACAGATCATTTGCATACGAAGGCATAACCGCACCACCGAATGTCATATAACCCCAAATGAATCCATCAGAACGTTCTTTCGTCTGATCTGCCGTCAAATCGTAGGGTTTGAGCAGCAGTTTTGCACCAACCAACCCGTCCCCCTTACCTGACATCCCATGACAGGGGGTGCAATAAATTTTGAACATCCTTTCCCCATAGGCTACTGATTTTTCATCTGCTGGAATTGGATTTGTAAGTTTTTCTGCAGCCGCCATATCTTTTACTACAGATTTAGTACCCGGCACAGGTACCGAATTTTTTGGGAAAGGTCTCATGCCAGGATTTTTCTCATCCACGCTTTCTTGCGGTTTAACGCTAATCTGATTCGCCTGGTCATGGGACCAAGGCCAGGCTTGCGCAACTACTGGTACTAAAAATAATGTTATTGCCAAGGGTAGTTTCATCATTTTCCCGCCTCTTCCTGGATTTCAAGTGCCTTGTGCTTGGTAAAAATCGCCTTAAAAGCTGTTACCGCTGCTTCATCCCCCTTTACCAGTATCCCGATTTGATCCTCGGATACCTTGGCACTATACAAAGGGGAACGTTTTGCAGGTAAGCCCGCGCAAATCAGGAAACCCAGAATCGTGATAAACACCCCTCCAAGAATGAACATCTCATAAGTCAGTACAAAATCTGGTGGTAGGGGGACAATGGGCTTTCCTGCCTTTATCTGGGAAAAAAAGTTTGCCTGGGCACTTGCAACCAAGGTAAAAGCTAACAAACCACCCATACATGCTCCGGCCAAGGTAAACCATTGCACTTTAATAGGCCTATCCCCCAGCACCGTCTCTACTTCAGGATGCTCGATCGGAGACTTTAATATGAGATCGTCAAAATCAAATCCCTTGATATTCGCTGCACGCAACTCAGAAATTGCTGCTACTGCTTCATCAAAATCGTTAAACAATGCCAGTAAATGACGTTGGCTCATTAATGTTCTCCCTTCACAGCAGGTTTGTTCTTCAGCGCTAAGGTCCGGTGATAAACCATTTCTTTGACTTCATACATAGAAACGGATGGGAACACCTTGCAGAACACCATAAACAACAATGTGAACCAACCAAAGCTGCCAAACACGATGCCCCATTGAACCAGGCTAGGCCATTGATCATGATCCCAAGTCCAAGGATAGTGTCCATGAGCAAAACTCGGTCCTATAATCATCCAGCGCTCCAGCCACATTCCTACATTAAGGAATATTGACACCACGAACAGCAATGGCAGATGTGTTTGGAACCGCTTAAATGCAAGCAGCAGTGGCAAGATGGAACCAAAGAAGATCATTGCCCAGAAATAGGGTGCATACGGACCAGTTGCCTTGAAAATCAACTGATCCTTAGCAGTCTGGTCATGTCCATACCATACTGAAGAAAACTCGATTAGGTTCAGGTACGTCCATACCATTGCGATGGCAAATGTCAGGCGTACCAGTTTCCTCATTATCGGAAGGGTCATGTATTCTTCAAACTTGAACACGTACCGTAGGATCACGAACAGCGTTATGATCGCAGCACAGCCTGAATACAATGCCCCTGCCACAAAATATGGCGGGAAGGAAGTAACATGCCAGCCTGGCATGTTTGACATGGCAAAATCCGAAGCCACAATTGAGTGCACCGATACAGCCAGAGGAATCAGAAAACAGGCTATCGTCAAATATGTAATACGGAAATTACGCCACTGACGATCCGTCCCTTCCCAGCCAAGCGATAGTACGGTATACAGTTTTTTGCGCCAGCCTGCATGGATATTGTCGCGACATATTGCCAGATCCGGGATCATTCCAACATAAAGAAAAATCACTGAGGAACTAAGATATGTAGCAATTGCAAACATGTCCCATACCAGCGGTGACTGGAAATTAGGCCATACCCATCGTTCGTTAGGGTAAGGCATCACATAATAAACCATCCACAGACGACCCAGATGAACCAGAACAAACAGACCCGCCGTCATCAAGGAAAAAGTAGTCATCGCTTCCGCAAACCGATATATGGGCTTACGCCAGTCCGCATGCATCAGGTGCAAAATTGCCGATAATAATGTGCCTGAATGGCTCATCCCGATCCAGAAGATAAAGGTCGCTATGTAAAGGCTCCATACATGCGAATTGCTCTTGTTGGACACCCCCATACCCGTCTGGTATTGGTAAATTTCACAGCCGACCGCAACTCCCACCATCGCGATCGCAATCAACAGGATGACCCAATACAACTTTTTTGGGTTCTCCAGGCTCTTGAGCACATCTTTGTTGATCTGCGCCCAAGCTATATCCTCGCGTATATCTTTTCCCATTACTTTATTTCCTCCCCTTATGCCTGTGCGCTAGCAATTTGGAGCCGCATTTGCTACGGCCACTCATTTCGCGTTTAGATAGCACCTTCCCGCAGTTGCTCTAAATACATGACCGATGGATAGGTACGCAAGTTTTCCAAAATACGGTAGCCGCGCAACTTATCGCCGTCATGTACTGCATCCTTGGCTTGTTTGTCATGATTTAATTTGACCTGCTGCTTTTCCCACTGCTTTGCAACCCTTGATTCTGGATCAATCAAATTACCAAAGGATATTGCTCCAGTCGGGCATGCTTGCTGGCAAGCAGTCTGCACCTCACCATCATGCACACTTCTGCCTTCGGTTCGCGCATTGCTTTTTGCCACAGTCAGTCGCTGTACACAGAAAGTGCATTTCTCCATCACGCCCTTACCGCGCACAGTAACATCCGGGTTAAGCTGCTGTTCCATCGGTGCCGGCCATACATCGGCTGTTGTCGGATAATCGTACCAGTTGAAATACCGTGCCTTGTATGGGCAATTTGCATTACAGTACCTGGAACCAACACAACGATTGTAAACCTGCGAATTCAAACCATCCGCAGTATGGTTAGTCGCGCCGACTGGACACACCGTTTCACAAGGGGCCGCCTCACATTGCTGGCACATCATAGGCAGAAATTGCGCCCCCTGATCAGCATACTCACGATCCTCATTGTGCCAGTACCGTTCAATTCGCAACCAATGATGAGAATGTCCATGAGAAAATTTTTCCTTGCCAACTGCAGGCAAATTATTCTCTGCATAACATGCAACGCTGCAGGCATTACAGCCTGTGCATAAATCCAAATCTATGCTCATTGCCCACTTATATTCCTGATGAGGCCTTTCATCCGACGGATGCTGTTGGCGGAAATCAGACCAATTTTGTAATAAGTTGGTAATTGACACCTTTTACACCTCCTCTGCAAGATTTACTTTGCCCGATGCCATTCTTAGGGCGATTCTTCTACCACTCTGATTGCCTCCAGCAGGCCCCTCATCTTTAACTACAATTACGCGCTTGCCAGCCTTGGTAACCTTAACACGTGTCTCGTACATAGCCAGCTCACCGGTTTGCTGGTCGAATACCGGATCCAGGATCTTGAAAGCATTCGCACCAACCCCCTTAGAATACCGTCCCATTGCCTCATGTCCATAACCCAGAGGAACTGATATCACGTCTGGATGAATGCCGGAATACACATATACCTGCCCTTTAATTGCCCCATTCTTAGATGCAACCTCGACGATATCCCCCTCAACAACACCCAGTTTGGCCGCTGTCTTTGGATGCATCTCCACCCAGCTATCCCAAACAATAGTGGTCAAAGGATCTGGTGACTCTTGCAACCATGGTTCATTCGCATGACGGCCATCCCGCATATTGGGAGTCACAGCCGGAATCAAGCGCAAAGGGTACGTTCCGTCTTCTACAGCAGGAGGAGGCAACTGGAGCCCTGCTGCAGATGCACTACTGACTAAAGCATTAGAAGAACTTGTCAGCTTCACAACACCTTGACTTAAAACTGAGTCCCAAAAAACATCATCATCTTCATTTTCTCCACCCAGCGCTCCCTTAATCGCCACCATCGCATTTTTCAGATATGCGTAATAATCTTCATAGCCACTATATTCAGCCGGCCGACGCTGCTTCAACAAGGCAAGCAGAACATCTCCCATCCCAAGCGTCCCAGGATGTAATTTTTCCATCAGGGGTTGCTGTATGTTCAGCTGTGCGCCTTCTGCAAAATATTCTGGCACAACCGTCCCCCAACCTTCCATGGAAGAATTTAACGGCAATACCAAATCCGCCTCCATTGCCGTTTCATCCATATAGTGCGCGAATGCAACCTTAAACGGCACCTTCTTTAAGCTCTCCTTCATATTCATGGAGGCCGGCGCAGAATAAATTGGATTTGCACCGCAATTAAACAGCACCTTAACCCCATCCTGTGCGATGCTATCATTCAGCGCCTGCAATGAAGAACGATTACCGGTAATTGGCGCCATTTGTGGGAATGGCATACTGGCCGGCGCTTCAACGGTCTTGCCCACATTCCCCAGCACCTGATTCAGCAATGCAACTGCAGCAGCATTCTGTGAGCCGTGCGCATACCCTTCAGCGGCACCACCTGCAATCACCAGACTTGGGCTACGATCTTTCAGAAGAGCGGTAAGCTTACCTATATGCTCAACCGATACACCAGTATCATTACTCACCCGATCCAGCGTATAATCTTTTACAGCAGCAGCCACCTCAGCCGGGACAGTCAAACCTGCTGCACTCAGTGCATTAACCAGCCCCAATGCAAGAATTCCTTCGGTACCAGGACGTATTGCGAGCCAGCGATCTGCATTCGCGCCCGTTATTGTCATCTTTGATTCCACCTGCACCAGCACCCCGCGCTCCCCATTAACCCCCTTGCGGAACTTTGCATACTGCCGGGAAAAATGTACTGGCGAAACCCAAGTACCCAAGAAATCCGCGCCAAAGGAAACAACAACCTTAGCTCTGTCCAGACGAAGGCGCGGCATTTCCACTCCATATGCCTTCTTGTTTGCTGCACGCACTACAGACGGCGCAACTGCCTCATAAACATAATGTTGATCTGATCCAATCGCATCCAGATAATTTTTCAGCAAAACCTTTACATGCCCACTCACCCCCCCTGTCAGGAAAGCTACGCTTCCCGGGTTGGCGGACGCAACTTTTTCACTCACCAGTTGCAGCGCCTTTTCCCAAGTGATCGCCTCCCCTTTGTCTCCGTTTCGCAACAACGGCTCACGAACACGATCAGGATTGTAATGCGCCTGTACCCCAGCTTGACCCAGCCCGCACATTTTTCCACTATTAATCGGGGAATCTGGATTTCCTTCCAGCTTTAATACTCGTCCCTCCCTAACCCGCCCCATAATTCCGCAGCCAGCATCACACTGTGCGCAGGTCGAATTAAAATAGGTTCCAATACTCGGAATAATATAGTCTGCCGTCTCTACATAAGACGTAACATACTCCCTACCATCCTCCACTGAAGTATTGCCGCAACCGCTTAAAGCAACAGTCGCACCCCCCCACCCCAATACCTTCAGAAAATCTCGCCGATTAAAACTGTTTTCAATCATTGCTGATACCTCTTGGAATTCTTTATCTTTATGAAGCCGGCGTTTACTTATGGCACTGCCAGCAATCGTTCGGGCCGTGAGTCGTTTTCGTAGATGTTGCACTTACAGGATGATCCTTTTGGTGACAACTCACACACCATCCCATGGATAACGGTTTTTGCCTACGTGCAACCGTCATTGTCTTTACATCGCCATGGCAATACCCACATGCCTCTTGCACTGGCTTTTCCTGCGCAAATACAAACCGCTGGATATGGCGCTCGTGGTTGAACCGCACAAAATCCGGCAAATCATGCACTTTCTTCCAGGGTACTGGCTTTTTTGCCTCCCAATACTCGAATAACTTCTTGATCCGCGGAGTCTCTCGTACCGACTCAATGCTCCGATGGCAACCAATACATTTCTGCAACGGTGGAATACCGGCCACATTACTGCGTCGCGCATAAGTATGACAGTACATGCAATTTATCTGCATACCACCTTTCGCAGCGTCACCTGCGTGACGGTCATGCGGAAACTCTATAGGCTGATCAACCACAGGACCCAAGTCATCAGCTGTGGTAAGGGGCTGTGCCGCATGGACGGCAACACTGCCAACGGCCGCAATTAATCCTACAAGCAGAACGGACAAACGTAAAAAACGATACATCGCAAGTACCTCCCCCAACAAACAACAAACAATTAGACCGCCGTGCGGAACTTTCGCCGGCAAGCAACATCAAATAAAAGTGCAGGTAATTTAATAACGAAAGCTTTTAAGCTCTATAGCAATTACATACTTTTTAATACGTACCCATTCCTAAACTTCTTAAACAAAGACTAGGCGTGACAAAACTTTTTAATAATGTCCAGTTTGGAATGCAAAGTCAACTGTACAAAAAACTCGGCAAGCCATTTCCTACCAAAGCGTATTCACAATCAAAATCCAAATACTCTTAAGATTGAATAACTTCTGTAAAGACTGACAGTCCCGGTTAGTAATGTCCGGTTGCGATTATACTCACCCCCTGTTCAAAACAACAAGAGGGTAATTGCAGGAAATGTAAAACCTGCACCCAAAAACAAAAGTCATCTGAAGCAAGCCACAGATTTTACACATTTAATTTTCCCATGAAATCATGACTTCTCCCCCGGTGTATACTCGAATTTCTGGGTCTCGATTTACTTTACCGCAATGAAAATTGAGCAGGCAATTTGAATAGGAAATTTAGCAGCCATTAAAATGAAAATGCATTATTTCCATTACCTGAAATTTTGTTCCAGGCCACTACTTTGCTGGACCGGATCGATGTTCCGCCTTAAACAACAGTGCGATCCCGGCAATTACCATTGGCAAACTAAGCCATTGCCCCATACTCACACCAAAACTCATTAGTCCAAAAATCCCGTCATCAGGGTTACGGGTAAACTCAACCAAAAAACGGAAGCCACCATAACCGACCAGGAACAGACCTGAAATCGCTCCAACCGGACGAGCCTTCAACGAATATAGCCATAAGATGACAAACAAAACCAGACCCTCTAGAGCAAACTCATACAACTGGGAGGGATGACGCGGCAAATTATCCACATTAGGAAACACCATACCCCACGCCACATCTGTCGGACGTCCCCAGAGTTCAGCATTTATAAAATTGCCGATTCTTCCCGCCCCCAAGCCCAAAGGGACGAGCGGAGCAATGAAGTCCATTAACTGTAGCCAAGGTAAGTGATGCCTGCGCGCAAAAAGCGCCATTGCCAGTAGCACACCTAACAACCCCCCATGAAATGACATCCCACCCTGCCAGACCGCAAAAATCTCAAGGGGGCGAGAGGCATAATAACCAGGATTGTAAAATAGAACTTCGCCCAGCCTTCCACCCAGAACAACACCCAGAATGCCATAAAATAAAAGATCATCTATCAATTTTTCATCCCACCCGGGGCGACCAAGGGTGCGGATACGCAACTTGCCCAGCCATGAAAACAACATGAATGCCAGCAGATACATCAATCCGTACCAGTGCACCGCAAATGGGCCTATTTGTATAGCCACCGGATCGAACTGCGGATGCGTGAACATGTTTAAGCAAATTTAATTTCGTTAACTGCCAATTTTTTTATTATACGTTAATTAATTGCACACCTTAAATCTGACATTCAGCCAACCATTCTGAACCCTGCAATCCATACCCACTGTCAACGTGCAATTACAGATATGCGTTATTGGAAACACTGCCTGCAGTTTACAGTTTGCAAACATAGTTGAGTTAGTTAAAATGGCAGGGACAGCAATGTCTAAAATTATATTTTTGAAGAAACACTTAAATTTTATGGAGCTGAAGAAAAATGAAATCTATCATCGTTAGCATGATTGCGGTAGCAGGCCTGATGTCAGCAGGTAGTGTTTTAGCAACAGATATGCCAGAACTGGCCAAAAAAAGCGGCTGTACCGCTTGCCACAAGATTGACTCTAAACTGGTTGGACCAGCTTGGATGGATGTTTCGAAAAAATACAAGGGCGCAACAGAGTACGCTTATTCGCCTACTGGCAGCGCTGCTGCTGGTGCAAAGAAAATGTCTCTGGAAGATGGCCTGGCCATGAAGGTAGCTAAAGGTGGTAGTGGCAACTGGGGCAGCATCCCGATGACTGCCAACTCGCCTAAAGTTAGCGATGCCGACATCCACACACTGGTTAAATTCGTATTGGGTTTAGCGAAGTAATTTAGATTGCAACTTAGCCGGGCAGGGATCGGTTATTCCCGATTCCTGCCCGGTTCATCTACAAGCATCCGACAAAGCCTTGAGCAGTGTTGATGATTGTATGTGAAAGACCGCACAGCCAGCCAATGCTGGCTTTATTTTTCACTGGCGTTAATTTTGACGTTCAATCGCAACTCGATTGACATAAAGTCCCATGAAACATTCATTATGACCGGACGAAACAAAAAATAATAATCCCGGAAACAAAACCCGACACGCATTTCTTAAAGAAAATCAGGAAGTCCCAGGTTGGGAAACCACGATTGAATGCTTCCTAACTCCATTACTCTGGACAAGACCACCATATTTCCACTTCCTCGATTACCCCCATCCCAGCCAGAGGTAATTATAATTTTATGCATGAAAATTTGCACACTTGCATAAATGAAATCAATCTTTAAACAAATAATATTATAATAAACACGCTCATACATCACGGTGTCATGCCTATTCTTTCAGGATATGCGACGTTAACGCAAATATAATCCCTTACAAATTAATTTTTATAATTCAATTTTCTGTTAAACCGACCATGTCAATTCAAAAAACCTCTTTGTATTCAGCTATTGCATCACTTATCTTACTTGCTTCATGCGGGAAGTCAGAAGCCCCTGCACACAAGGAGAATAACGAATTAATAGTAAAAATTGGGGTTGTTGCACCCCTGACCGGTCCACAAGCTCATATCGGCAAAGACAGCGAGAACGGCGCACGCATGGCAATAGAAGATGCAAATTCCAAAGGGATTATTATCAACAATAAAAAGGTGCATTTCGAATTAATCAGCGAGGATGACCAAGCTGACCCGAAAACTGCCACCATCGTTGCGCAAAAACTTGCAGACGCAAATGTAAATGGAGTAATAGGCCATCTCAATTCCGGGACATCAATCCCAGCTTCCAGGATTTACAGCAATCATGGCATTCCCCAGATATCTCCTTCTGCAACAGCGGTCAATTATACTGCCCAAGGCCTTAAAACCACTTTTCGCGTAATTGCCAACGATGGGCAGCAAGGAAGAGCCCTGGGAGAATTTGTCGCAAGCACCCTGCAAGCAAAGAAAATCGCGGTGATAGACGACCGTTCAGCATATGGACAGGGGTTGGCAGACGAATTCGAACGATCCGCGAAATCCTACGGCGGACAAATTGTTGCCCGTGAATACACCAACGATAAGGCCGTAGACTTTACTGCGGTGCTGACTTCAATCAAAAGCAAAAACCCGGATCTCATATTTTTTGGCGGCATGGACCCTCAGGGCGTACCCATGGCCAAGCAGCTCAAATCGCTCGGTCTCGATGTTAAATTTGTGATGGGTGATGGTGGTTTTACCCCAAAATTAATCGAGCTTGCCGGTGATGCTGCCGAAGGTGTTTATGCTTCACAGCCTAGCTTACCACTTGAGCAAATGCCTGGAGGCAGCAATTTCTCCCAACGCTATATGGCTAAGTATCAACAACCCATTCAGCAATATGCACCCTATTGCTATGATGCTGTAAATGTAATGATCGCTGCAATGCAAAAAGCAGCCTCAGTCGAACCTGAAAAATACTTATCCGAGCTTGGAAAAATTACTCATGCAGGTATCAGCGGAAACATCAGCTTCAAAGAAAATGGAGATATCAAAGGTGGCTCAGTAACCCTCTACCAAGTCAGACAGGGAAAATGGCAACCACTACAAACCATAAATGAAGACGGGATAGCATCTCAAGACTGAGAAAGGATACATTCATGAAGATCAGCATCCTGTATGCCATTTTTTCTCGCGAGTAAACAGTGGACACATTGTTACAACAGATCATAAATGGTTATGTACAAGGAAGCGTGTATGCCATGGTTGCTTTGGGATATACCATGGTATACGGCATTCTCGGGCTGATCAATTTCGCCCACGGCGAAATTGTAATGGTTGGAGCAATGGTAGCCTTATCCGTAGTACAACTGCTAATCAATTCTGGCTTACCCCCCCAACTTGTATTGCTGTTCAGCCTGATTATTTCAGTTTCAGTGTGCATGTCTTTGGGTTACAGTATTGAACGGATCGCTTATCGCCCGCTGCGCAAAGCACCTCGTCTTGCTCCACTGATCACCGCAATTGGCGTTTCCATCGTGCTACAAAACCTGGCGATGATAATCTGGGGAAGAGAGTATCTCGCCTTCCCACCGATATTACCCAATAATTCTCACAGATTTTTCGGGGCAATCATCACCGAAGTACAGATACTCATTGTCCTGGTAGCTCTAATCATGATGGGAGGATTATTGCTATTGGTACATCAGACCCGACTGGGATGCGCAATGCGTGCCGTCGCCGAAAACCCAACTGCCGCTATTCTGATGGGAGTAAATACCAATAAAGTGATTGCTATCACCTTCATGCTTGGCTCCGGCCTAGCCGCAGTGGCAGGTCTGATGATCAGCGCCAGGTATGGCATCGTGCACTACTATATGGGCTCCATTCTTGGACTCAAAGCTTTCACTGCGGCAGTGCTAGGTGGCATTGGCAACATGCGCGGAGCCATGATGGGGGGATTACTTCTTGGATTAATTGAAAGCCTGGGGGCAGGTTACATTGGCGATCTAAGTGGTGGTTTTCTTGGCAGTCATTACCAGGACGTATTTGCTTTCTTTGTATTAATTTCAGTACTGATCTTCCGCCCTTCTGGATTATTTGGAGGACGTATTGCTGAACGTGCCTAAATTTTTTCCAAACGGCAACATGATACGCCCATGGCTGGGAATAGTGATAATCGCCATTGTGCTAATGATATTGCCATTTTTTACCGATGCGCTGTTCGGGCGTGGTTGGGTGCGCATTATAGATTTTGCAATGCTGTACATCATGCTGGCATTAGGGTTGAATATCGTAGTCGGTTATGCAGGGCTGCTCGATCTTGGCTATATTGCCTTTTTTGCAGTGGGCGCATATTGCTATGCTTTGCTCAACTCGCCGCAATTAGGCCTACATCTGCCTTTCTGGATCGTTCTGCCACTGGGGGCCCTGTTAGCCTGCATATTCGGTGTATTACTGGGAGCTCCAACATTGCGCCTGCGTGGCGATTACCTCGCCATTGTCACCTTGGGTTTTGGAGAAATTATTCGCATATTCCTAAATAATCTGAACGCACCAATCAACATCACCAACGGCCCCCAGGGGATCAGCATGATCGACCCGATCCATATCGGCGAAATTTCATTAAACAAAACATATGAAATATTCGGGCTGGTATTTTCCCCTGTTCATCTGCATTATTATTTGTTCCTTGGCTTCACCTTGCTGGTAATTGTTATTTCACTGCGCCTACAAGATTCCCGAATTGGCCGAGCCTGGGTAGCACTTCGCGAAGACGAAATCGCTGCAAAAGCAATGGGTATCAGCGCTGCCAAAATCAAGCTATTGGCATTCGCTATGGGAGCAACATTCGGTGGTTTGGCGGGTGGCTTGTTTGCTGGCTTCCAAGGATTTGTCAGCCCCGAAAGTTTTAGCCTGACAGAATCCATTACCGTGTTATGCATGGTAGTACTCGGTGGCATGGGCAACATCAGAGGTGTCCTTCTGGGTGGCATGCTCTTGGTGGCATTACCCGAGGCTTTACGCCATGGTTCAGGGCCTGCACAACAACTCCTGTTCGGAAAGACGCTTGTTGATCCTGAAAGTTTACGCATGCTGTTATTCGGACTGACACTGATCATAGTCATGCTATGGAAGCCTGCAGGACTGTGGCCTTCAAATCAGCGCAAAAGCGAACTAACTGCTAACACAGGAACCATTGCGCGCGCGCAACAGGATAGCTAAATAATATGTACCCATCCCTTAAACACGACACTAGTCTGCTTGAGCTATCTGGAATAACCAAACAATTTGGAGGCGTGTCCGCACTTTGCGAAGTTTCTCTTCATATCCGGCACGGTGAAATTTATGGGTTGATCGGACCAAACGGCGCAGGCAAAACTACACTCTTTAATATCCTGACAGGGCTGTATCAAGCGGATAGGGGACAGTTCACTTTTAATAATATCAAATACAACGGCAACAGCAAACCGCATGTATTGGCACGAGCTGGAATTGCTCGCACATTCCAGAACATCCGCCTGTTCTCCAATATGACAATACTTGAAAATGTCATGGTTGGTCGTCACCTACGCACACACAGCGGTGTCTGGGGAGCGCTGACCCGCAATGCTACAGCTCGCAGCGAAGAAAAAGCAACCATAGAATATGCTTGTAGTCTACTTAGCTACGTTGGTATCAACCGTCCATACCAAACTTTGGCCAAAAATCTATCTTATGGCGAACAACGCAGGCTAGAGATTGCTCGTGCATTGGCTACCGAGCCCAAGATTCTTGCTCTGGATGAACCTGTGGCAGGCATGAACGCCACTGAAACCGCGAACCTGAAAGAGTTGCTGCAAACCATACGTGCCAAAGGAATAACCATACTGCTCATCGAACATGATGTAAAGTTTATCCTGAACCTGTGCGACCGTCTTGCAGTGTTGAATCACGGAAAAAAAATCGCTGAAGGACAACCTGAAGCGATTCGCTGCAATCCGGAAGTTATTGAGGCATATTTAGGAGTGGATCCCGTACCCCCTTCAAGATGCATCTGATCATCAAAAACCCTCTTTGAATTTTCAGCTTTACACTTCATGACCATCCCTGAACTAAAACCCCTACTACACGTGTGTGACTTGAAAGTGTCTTACGGCGGTATTCATGCTCTAAAAGGCATAAATTTTCACATAGCACCTGGTGAATTGATAGCACTCATTGGAAGCAACGGGGCGGGGAAGACCACAACGCTCAAGGCAATTGCTGGCTTGATTCCATGGAGTGCAGGAAAAATACATTACCGCGACATGTCATTACAACACGTTGCCGCGCATCAATTAATCCGGGAAGGACTCGCATTAGTACCTGAAGGACGCGGTGTATTCGCGCAATTAACCGTAGAAGAAAATTTACGGATGGGAGCCTACAGCCGAAGCGACAAAAGTACGATTGCCAATGACCTACAAGATATCTACGGGCTGTTTCCACGTTTAGCCGAACGGCATATGCAGCTGGCTGGCACACTATCTGGTGGGGAGCAGCAAATGATGGCTCTCGCACGCGCATTAATGAGCCGTCCGAAATTATTGATGCTGGATGAACCCAGCATGGGACTAGCACCCCAAATGATTGCAAAAGTTTTTGAAACCATTCGCAATATTTCGACACAGGGAGTCTCTATTCTACTAGTGGAACAAAACGCCAGGCTCGCTCTAGAAGTAGCACAACGCGGTTATGTCATGGAGAGAGGTCTAATTACCATATCCGACAATGCGGCCAACCTTTTGGATAGTGATGTCGTACGCCGCGCCTATCTGGGAGACTAGGACATACCCGGATCCGGATGACCTGTTCTAGGTGATATTTTCTTACGCTCGTGCAATATAACTCCAGCCAATTTAAATATCAGGTGGCGAACTGAAGTGCGCACTGGGGTTAATCCTGAACTCAGTAAACACCGCTTTTGAAAATTCTTCGGCCATTGCCAAATCAAGTTTTCTAAGAACTTGATAAATTTCCCGTACTTTGTCTCTTTTATCCAGATAATAATAAGCCACCCCAAGATTAAACCATGCGCTTGCTCTATCCGGGTCAAGCCGAACTGCCTCCTCGTAAGAAAGAACAGCCAGGCCATATTTTTTTAGGTTGCTGTAACAGACTCCTAAATTATACCAGGCATCAATATAATCCGGTTTGATACGAAGTGCCCGCCGGTATGCTTCAACTGCATCCGCATACTGCTCGACATTGTCAAAAGCTACACCTTGGGCAAACCAAGCGCTGACATAAAACTGCTCTGAATCCATGGTTACTCCTAAATTAGTGTACATCAGCCATTTTGTTTCATAGCAATAACGGCCTGTACCTTAAACTTTATTTTTGCCTTACCCATTGAATGGCTTATTCTAGCTCACCACACGACATTTAAATAGCAAAGCAACGAACAACCAGTCTGAAAAATGAAAATGGAAATTTTGCCTGCTCGTATTATACTTTTATCCGAATTAATTCTTTCATCCATCCTATTGTCCCTGTAAGCACAAAAATTCCACAAAAAAATAACCGGATTTTTCTATCAATTCAATTCTCCTATTTTTAATTCCATAAACAAATTGTCACTCATGCTAAACTCGCCTTGAAGCTGACTAGATAGTCGCCGCGTCCACATGTTAGGACGGGGAGGAAAGTCCGGACTCCATAGAGCAAGATGCCGGTTAACGGCCGGACACCGTAAGGTGATGAACAGTGCCACAGAGAATAGTCTGCCTAATTTCCACAAGGAAACGGCGATGGTGAAACGGTGGGGTAAGAGCCCACCGCGGACGTGGTAACACGGACGGCACGGTAAACTCCATCTGGAGCAAGACCAAATAGGCAGGTAATGACGTGGCTCGCGTCGCCTGCGGGTAGGTCGCTTGAGCGTCAGGTAACGAAACGCCTAGAGGAATGACTATCCACGACAGAATCCGGCTTACCGGCCAGCTTCACCCGATTTTTTTCCCTACCTATAAAAACAGATTTTGGTTTGCCAAACCGGCATTTTCTGCCTGGAGCTCCTAGTCGATTTACACGCCTAAAATACTTAAAAATTCTTGCTGCAAAATGCTGCAGAACCATAAAAATCAAAAACAGCGACCCCGCAGGTGAAAATTCGGGTAGTTTCATCATTCAGACCATTCTTTTTAAGAATGCCTGGATTCACCCCCCTCTTCCTTCCCCAAATTGTTTTTTATTTTAATCCCTATCCAGTACACCCTATACCACCTTCAGATTAAACACACTGAACAGTACATTTCCCGGTCCAACAGAAAAACATCATAAATAGCTTTAGCCTTTTTATGCAATCCATTCTTTATTAAAGAATTTAATTTTGCATTGCTATTTCACACTAACTACTTGTCAGACAAGGAAAATTTTTGAATTTTTACTTGACCATGTCTGTTTTTTTCAATATAGTGAAACAAAGTGGGGGAAAGTGGGATTTAGTGGGATACTGCACAGAGGGTTGCTAAAATGTTTCAAGGGGCGACACATCTCAGTCTGGATAATAAAGGCAGGCTTGCAATACCAGCCCGGCATCGTGACATGCTACTTTCCAACTTCACCAATCAACTTGTATTGACAGCTGATGCAGATGGTTGTCTGCTCTGCTACCCATTGCCTGAATGGCAACCAATCCGCGATAAACTCCTTAAGTTATCTTCTCTTGACCCACGCATACGCGCATTACAACGCCGCCTGATCGGATACGCTGAAGATGTCGAAATGGATGCTGCGGGACGCATACTGATCTCGCCTGCCTTAAGAAATTATGCAGCTTTGGATAAGCGCGTTACGCTGATTGGCCAAGGTAATAAACTCGAATTATGGGATGAAGCAAAGTGGGCAGCACAACAGGAAATAACGCTGTCATTTGCACAAGGCGAACTTCCCCCGGAACTAGAGGGATTCACGCTGTGAGCGATTTCATATCCCTCACGCCTGAACTTACACATAAAACTGTTTTATTAAACGAAGCCATTGAAGCATTGCAGATAAAACCGGATGGTATTTATATAGATTGCACATTTGGCCGCGGTGGACACAGCCGATTGATTTTACAGAAGTTAAATGTGCATGGGTGTTTAATCGCGCTGGATAAGGATCCTGCTGCAGTTGCAGCCGGGCAGGCAATAACCGATAAGCGATTTACCCTGATACATAGTGAATTCTCGCGCTTGACAGAGGTATTAAACGTGCTGGGAGTCAATGAAGTAGATGGGGTATTGCTCGATTTGGGGGTTTCTTCGCCCCAGCTGGATGAAATGCAACGCGGATTCAGCTTCCGTTTCGACGCCCCGCTGGACATGCGGATGAATAACAGTAGCGGAGAAACCGCAGCAAATTGGCTGGCCAATGTTAATGAAAGCTTACTTAAGGAGGTGATACGTAATTATGGTGAAGAACGGTTTGCTTCACAGATTGCAAGTGCGATTATTGCTGCGCGCCAAAACGCACCCATCGTCACCACGCGCCAGCTCAGCGAAATTATTGCCCAGACCGTGCGGACACGCGAACCAGGGAAAAATCCGGCGACACGAACCTTTCAAGCTATACGGATTTACCTCAACCAGGAACTCGAAGAAATTGCGCGAGTTCTCCCGCAGTGCGTGGACTGTCTAAAACCTGGTGGACGTATCGTGATCATCAGTTTCCATTCTCTGGAAGACCGCATGGTAAAACACTTTCTGCGTGACATGGCGCAAGGCGACCAGTTACCACGAAATTTACCAATTCGTGCTGCCGAAATTAGGCAAGGAAATCTGCGTCTGATTGGCAAGGCAATTCGCGCCACCTCACAAGAAATCCTGGCCAATCCCAGGGCGCGCAGTGCAGTAATGCGGGTAGCAGAGCGCATGGGGAGAGGAATGTATGACTAGACTTCACTTCACGCTCCTGATAATCGTGGTTGCTTGCGCACTAGGGGTTGTAACTTCACAGAATCAAGCACGCAAATTATTTGTGGAATTTAAAAGAGAAAAAGACCGTGCACAACAAATGGAAGTGGAATGGGGACAATTACAGCTTGAGCAGAGTACTTGGGCAATGTCAGCGAGAATTGAAAAAATTGCTGTTGAAAAATTACAGATGCAGCTGCCAAACACCCTACAAGTTCGCTATATCCGTGCTGAAGACCTGACTGCATCCTCTATAACGCCATGAATTACGCCAGCAACATACCGAGCACACAACCAGCAGCTTTGCCGCTAATGCGGTCACGCGTGCTATTTGGGATTTTGCTAATCGGTATGGGTGCATTGACCATACGTGCTATTTATTTGCAAAGCGTACAGAATCACTTTTTACAGCAGAAGGGAAATGCTCGAGCAGTCCGTGTAATTGATATCAGCGCGCATCGCGGTATGATTTCAGATCGCCATGGAGAACCTCTCGCCATCAGCACACCTGTAGAATCAATTTGGGCCAGTCCGCAAGATGTGAAGGCTTCTCCGCAACAAGTGGAGCAATTAGCCCGGATACTGGACATGGAGGTCGAGGATGTGAGGAACCGTCTATTCGACAATGCACGTGACTTTGTTTATTTAAAACGTCAATTGCCCCCTGAACAGGCTGAAAATGTCATGAAACTGGGGATACCCGGCATATCGATGCGGCGCGAATATCGTCGCTATTACCCAAACGGGAACATTACTGCCCACCTACTTGGATTTACCAACGTAGATGATAACGGTCAGGAAGGGCTGGAACTGGCATTTCAAAAACAGCTTAGCGGTCAAGTTGGCAGTCAACGTGTAATTAAAGACCGTAAAGGCCATATTATCGAAGATGTCGCCAGTATTCGCGCGCCCAAGCCAGGCATCAACATGGTGCTCAGCATCGACAACAGGATTCAGTATCTGGCTTTCAGGGAAATCAAACTGGCGGTCGAACAACATCGTGCCAAGGCTGGTTCCATTATAGTACTAGATGCAAAAAGCGGAGAAGTGCTGGCTTTAGCCAACTGGCCAAGCTACAACCCCAACAACCGTATGAAGCCCGATCCCCAGCTACTACGCAATCATGCCGTAACCGACTTGTTCGAACCGGGTTCCACACTTAAACCTTTTGCTATAGCGACCGGACTCGACAAAGGGAATATTACTCCACAAACCGTTATTAATACTGAAAACGGTGTCATGCTAGTCGGTAAACGCAAAATTCATGACACCCATCCCGAAGCAGCGCTCACTGTGGCACAGGTTATCCAGAAATCAAGTAATGTAGGTGCGGCCAAGATTGCACTGTCATTACCACCGGAAACTTTCTGGCATAGCCTGAATCAAAGCGGCTTCGGCACGCTCGCTGGAAGCGGTTTCCCGGGTGAAGCGACAGGCAGGCTGCGCAATTACAAAAAATGGCGGCCTATTGAACAGGCTACCATTTCCTATGGCCACGGTATTTCCGTCAGCCTGCTGCAACTGGCGCGCGCCTATACCATATTTGCCAACAACGGCGAATTGAAGCCTGTTTCTTGGGTAAAGCTGGACGCACCGGCAAGCGGCAATAAAGTATATTCAGAAAACACCGCGCGCGAGGTACTAAACATGCTGGAATTGGCGGTACTTCCAGGCGGCACAGCACCTTTGGCCCAGATCAGTGGCTTTCGCGTAGCCGGCAAGACAGGTACTGCGCACAAGCTCGATGACGGACGTTACATCAACCGTTACATTTCCTCATTTGTCGGATTGGCACCGGTATCCAACCCAAAATTGATCATAGCGGTAATGGTCAATGAACCTAACAATGGCCAATATTATGGCGGCTTGGTCGCTGCTCCTGTATTTAGCAATGTCATGAGTGCGGCACTCCGCCAGCTCAATGTACCAAATGATGCACCGCTTGAACCCACTGGGGAAAAGCCTCCAGTTTACATGGTTAAGGGGGAAACATGAGCTACTACTCCGACCTTGTGAACTCTCTTGGCGTACCGGTCAGACAGCTCGCCACAGACAGCCGCGCTGTTACCCCGGGCGATACTTTCGTTGCCTACCCAGGCAACAGGGCTGATGGACGGCAACTCATCAATCAAGCCATTAAGAATGGGGCCAATGCAGTTATCTGGGAAGCACAAGGGTTTAACTGGAATGAGTCATGGAATATCCCCAATCGGGCGGTCACCAACCTGCGACAACAAGCCGGAGAAATTGCAAACCATGTATATGGCAGCCCTTCTCGCAAAATGTGGGTAATCGGCATCACCGGCACCAATGGCAAGACTTCTTGCAGTCACTGGATTTCCCAAGCACTATGCGCGCTAGGGAAAAAGACTGCACTGATCGGAACACTGGGGAATGGCTTCCATCCGGATTTGCAGCCTACCCAGAATACCACACCCGATGCTGTCCAACTGCACCAATTATTAGCCGATTATCTTTCCAGGGGTGCCGAAGCCGTTGCGATGGAAGTATCTTCTCACGCTTTGGAACAAGGGCGTGTAAGCGGGATAAATTTTGATGTGGCTCTCCTTACCAATCTAAGCCGAGACCATCTTGATTATCACGGCAACATGCACAGTTATGCTGCGGCCAAACAGCGCCTGTTCCATTGGCAACAACTTAAATACATTGTCCTCAATCTGGATGATGCATTTGGTGCCGAACTTGCCGAACAAATGCAGGATAAAAACGTAGAAATGATTGGATATGGCTTAAACCATACCGCCCTTTCCCTAGCTGAACGTCTCGGCTTGCGCATGGTCTATGCCAGATCAGTACGCATGGATGCACAAGGACTTAGCCTGCAAATTCATTCCAGCTGGGGAGGTGGTGAGCTACACAACACCTTGATTGGACGCTTCAATGCTTCCAACTTATTGGGGGTAATGGCCGTATTACTAGCGAGCGGTGTGTCTTTACAAAGGGCATTGGACGAACTATCTCTTGTCAGAGCGGTGCCCGGGCGCATGCAAACTTTAAGTATTAACGGTCGACCCACTGTAATAGTGGACTATGCACATACCCCGGACGCTCTGGAAAAAGTATTGCTTTCCGTGCGCGAAGTAATAGGAGATAAAAATACAGATGCCCGCCGAGGAAAACTGATTTGCGTTTTCGGTTGTGGTGGTGACCGCGACCGCGGCAAGCGCCCGATGATGGGATATATCGCTACGAAATTTGCGGACATTTCCATTATTACCAGTGATAACCCTCGCAGCGAAACGCCCCATGAAATTATTGCAGCCATTATGACTGGCATTCAATCTGAAAAAACAGAAATAACCAGCACATATCAGGTCATCGAAGATCGCGCATCAGCCATCACAGAAGCAATACTTCGCGCAAAGACAACCGATATTGTTTTGATTGCAGGCAAAGGGCACGAAGCATTCCAAGAGATTAACGGCGTTCGATACCCATTCAGCGATACTGAAATTGCCCAGCGCGCATTGCTGGCCTGGCGTGAGGAGGCATGGGAATGATGATGCTATCCCAAGCAGCCCATATTTTGGGAGGTAAGCTTATCGGACAGGATGTGCTATTTCTTGCCGTATCCACTGATAGTCGTACGACCAATACTGGCGATCTATTTGTTGCATTACAAGGTGAATTTTTTAATGGGGCCACATATATTGCCGCTGCTGTAGAAAAAGGGGCAGTAGCTGCATTAACAAGTACGGCCAGCTATTCACACTGCAACCCATCACCATGCTCACTGATTCTGGTTGAAAACACGCGGGTAGCATTAGGTGTTCTTGCAGCATATTGGCGCACGCAGTTCAAGGTTCCATTGGTAGCAGTAACCGGAAGCAACGGCAAAACTACAGTAAAGGAAATGCTGGCAAGTATATTACGTGCGGCAACAAACAATGATCAAAGCGTACTGGCCACACATGGAAATCTAAACAATGACATCGGCGTGCCACTTACTTTGCTTCAATTGCGGAACAGACATCGCTATGCCGTGATTGAAATGGGAATGAACCATTCTGGAGAAATTGAATATTTGTCGAGAATGGCACGTCCGGAAGTCGCCATCATCAATAATGCAGGGAATGCGCATCTAGCCGGTCTGGGTTCTGTAAATGCGATTGCCCAAGCCAAAGGAGAAATTTTTACCGGGTTGACCAAACAAGGTACAGCTATCATCAATGCCGATGATGCACACGCTCCCCTGTGGCGCGAATTGTCCGGTGACAAGAATATCATTGAATTCAGCCTGAATAATAAGAAGGCAGTGCATGCCATTCAGTGGCAGACAAAAACTTATAGCGCCTCTATGAGCGTAAGCTCACCTCATGGAATCTTGCATGTGCAACTGCAAGTACCCGGGATGCACAATATCTACAACGCCTTAGCCGCCACAGCGGCAGCACTGGCTTTGAACATACCAACTCAAGCAATTACCGCAGGACTGGAAAAATTTCCTGGCGTACCTGGACGGTTGCAGCGCAAAGCTGCGCTACATGGCGCCATATTAATAGATGACAGTTACAACGCAAATCCTGCTTCGTTGCTGGCAGCGCTGAAAGTACTGGCCCAATTCACAGGCAAGAAGATCTTGGTATTGGGAGACATGGGGGAGCTGGGAGAAGACGCTATACAACTACATGAAGAAATTGGCATGGAAGCGCTTCTCTCAGGAGTAGATCAGCTACTGACTATTGGCAAGCTTTCGTTTTATGCGGCAAAAAAATTTGGAATGAATGCACGTCACTTTGAAAAAATTGAAGATTTGCTCGATGCACTCGACACAACACTGAATGCTGACACCATGCTGCTAGTGAAGGGATCGCGCTTCATGCGCATGGAACGTGTAGTTCATCATTGCACTGCGGAGAACGATAAAAACAAAAAAGCGGCTAGCCAGGAAATCCCTCAGCCCTTCATAACCATCTCCACTGATTCGACTAAAGACTAAAAAAACAATAATGTTACTAAAATTTTCACAGTGGCTATCGCAATATATTCATCTATTCAGTGTGTTCAATTACATTACACTGCGGGCCGTGCTGGCAGCAATAACAGCGCTATTCATTTCCTTTCTGGTTGGCCCACTGATGATACGTAAACTGACTGCATATAAAATAGGTCAGGCTGTAAGGGATGACGGGCCACAAACACACCTGATAAAAGCCGGCACGCCAACAATGGGGGGGGCGTTAATCCTCATCTCGATTGCCATAACCACTCTACTGTGGGCTGATCTAAGCAATAAATACGTATGGGTAGCTCTGATCACCACCTTGAGTTACGGCGCAATCGGCTGGCTGGATGACTACCGCAAGGTTGTACACCGCAATCCCAAGGGATTGTCCGCAAAAGCAAAAATGTTCTGGCAATCAATTATCGCGCTTGTCGTGGCCGCATACCTGTGGCAAGACGCAAGTCTACCCGCACATACAGATCTGATCATGCCTTTTTTCAAACATCTTGTATTCCCTCTGGCTGCATCCTCTTTCATTCTATTAACCTATTTGGTTATCGTTGGCACGAGTAACGCCGTGAATTTAACCGATGGATTGGATGGTCTGGCAATTATGCCTACAGTAATGGTCAGCAGTGCTCTGGCGATATTTGCTTATGTTGCAGGCCATGCAGTATTCGCAAAGTATCTTGGAATACCGCACATCCCAGGTGCAAGTGAATTGGCAGTATTCTGCAGTGCAATTGCCGGTGCAGGATTGGCATTTTTATGGTTTAACGCATACCCAGCAGAAGTTTTCATGGGAGATGTGGGCGCGCTGGCATTGGGAGCAGCACTCGGCACAGTAGCCGTGATCGTGCGTCAGGAAATTGTGCTGCTTATTATGGGTGGCGTATTCGTGCTGGAAACTTTATCCGTAATCATCCAGGTAACTTCGTTCAAACTTACCGGGAAACGGATTTTTCGCATGGCTCCTCTCCATCACCATTATGAACTGAAAGGCTGGAAAGAAAATCAAGTAGTGGTACGGTTTTGGATTATTTCGATGGTGTTGGTATTAATCGGACTAACAACGCTGAAATTACGATGATCCATTTAAAAAACAAGACAATTTTAGTACTTGGTCTCGGCGAAACCGGGTTATCTCTTGTGCGCTGGCTTAGTGTCCAGGGTGCCCGGGTACTGGGGGCAGACAGCCGCGATTTTCCACCATCACTAGATACGCTGCGCACACAGTTCCCTGGAATTAAATTGTACTGTGGGGCGTTTTACAATGAATTGCTCGATGATATAGACTTGATTGCCATCAGCCCGGGAATCCCATTACGAGACCCACTACTAGTGCAGGCAATCTCCCGCGGAATTCAAATAGTGGGAGACATTGAGTTATTTTCCCAGTCATTACCTAAAAACCGTCCTCCTAAAATCATTGCCATCACTGGAGCCAATGGAAAAACGACCGTAACCAGTATGGTAGGGGCAATGTGTCGTGCAGCAGGCCTAATTACAGAAATGGCTGGCAACATTTCCCCGGCTGTACTGGATGTGCTGCTGACACGCCATGGACAACACCCGGATATCTGGGTGCTTGAGCTTTCCAGCTTCCAGTTGGAGGTCACCTCCTCGCTCAATGCGGATGCTGCAACAGTACTCAACATTAGTGAAGACCATCTTGATCGTTATTCTGACATCAAGGAATATGCAGCCACCAAAGCACGTATTTTTCAAGATACCCGTAATAACAACGCCCAGCGCGGTATACAGGTACTTAATCGTGACGATAAAAACAGTGCTGGTATGGCCCTACCCGACAGGGTACAAATTACCTTCGGGTTGCACACCCCGCCACCAACCGAACATGACTGGGGCATAAGTACCTCTGGTCAGGACATTTGGTTGCTGCATGGCCAAAAGCGTGTAATGAACACCAATGAACTACAGGTTGCCGGGATGCACAATGTGGCAAATGCTTTGGCCGCACTAGCCTTATGCCATGCTGTGGGTTTGCCATTGGCTCCCCTATTGAGCGCATTGCGATCTTTTAGAGGTTTGCCACATCGGGTACAGCCAATTGCAAAAATTGGCGAAATTATTTTTTACGACGACTCAAAAGGAACAAATGTCGGTGCCACCATAGCTGCAATGCAGGGATTAAAGCGCCTGATTGTTCTAATCGCTGGCGGCGAAGGCAAAGGACAGGATTTTACCCCACTTCGTCCTGCAGTCATGCAACATGCACGCGCAGTTGTACTTATTGGGCGTGACGCAAACAAAATCGCGGCCGTACTACAAGATTGCGGTGTAACTATTGTTCATGCAAAGGATATGGTCGATGCAGTACATCAAGGCGCATCCTTAGCGTTGCCGGGGGACGCTGTGCTGCTATCCCCTGCCTGCGCAAGTTTCGACATGTTCCGCGATTACAGTCATCGTGCCGAAGTATTTAGCGCTGCCGTATCTTCATTACAAGGAGAGATAGCATGTTCCTCTCCAGCATGACCAACCACCCGAAAATGTCAGTGGAATATGACGAAGCGCTTGTATGGATTACCATCGCGCTGCTGGCTCTCGGGCTAGTCATGGTGTATTCCGCTTCCATCGCGACTGCTGAAGCAAGCAGATTCACCGGTTTTCAACCTGCATATTACCTGATACGGCATGGACTTTATATCTTTCTTGGAGTCATTGCAGGCGCCATCGTATTCCAGTTTTCGCTTCAGACATGGCAGACAATGGCACCCTACCTCTTTCTGCTTGGTGTAGCACTGTTAATTCTGGTGCTGATTCCTGGCATCGGACATGAAGTGAATGGTAGCCGCCGCTGGCTGCCTTTATTCATAATCAATTTGCAACCCTCCGAATTAATTAAATTATTTTCTCTACTCTATGCGGCTGATTACACAGTGCGCAAAGGATTAGTCAAAGATCACCCGGGTCGGGCTTTTTTGCCAATGCTTACCGTAATGGTAATCGTCGGAAGCTTGTTATTGATGGAACCGGACATGGGCGCTTTCGCGGTTATTTGTGCTGTTTCGATGTCAATATTGTTTCTTGGCGGATTTAATATCAAAATGTTCGCTTGGCTGCTGATCGCCCTTCCAGTTGCATTTGCCGCCCTGATTTTCGCCTCCCCATACCGCATGCAGCGCCTGGTGGGTTTTATGGATCCGTGGTCCGATCCTTTCGGAAAAGGGTATCAGCTAAGCCACGCCCTGATTGCGTTCGGCCGCGGAGAATGGTTTGGCGTAGGTCTTGGCGGAAGTTTGCAAAAACTATTTTACTTACCGGAAGCCCATACCGATTTTCTGCTCGCAGTAATTGCAGAAGAGCTTGGTTTTGTTGGCGTATTTCTAGTTATCCTACTATTTTCCGGCCTGATCATCCGCGCTTTCATCATCGGCCGTCAGGCCGCAAATCTGGATCGCCAGTTCTCTGCTTTGGTCGCACAGGGCATTGCTGTATGGCTTGGTGTCCAAGCGATAATCAACATTGGCGTTAACATGGGGATATTACCCACGAAAGGACTAACCCTCCCGTTCCTCAGTTATGGCGGAAGCAGCGTAGTGGTCAGTTGCGCTGCTGCAGCTCTGTTACTCCGAATCGACTGGGAAACCAGAAGAATCGTGAAAGGACTGCCCATATGAAACATAAGATCCTGATCATGGCTGGAGGAACGGGAGGGCATATCTTTCCGGCTTTGGCTGTAGCTGACCATCTTCATGCAAGAGATTGGGACATTATCTGGCTCGGCGCCCCCAATAGCATGGAAGCCGAACTGGTGCCCCAGCACGGTTATCCAGTTGCACCTGTGCAATTTTCAGGACTTCGCGGAAAAGGAATGCTGCGTAAGCTATTATTACCTCTAAATCTTCTGCTTGCATTATGCCAAAGCGCTGCTGTACTACTGCGCCACCGTCCGGATGTTGTTCTGGGAATGGGAGGTTATATCACCTTCCCTGGCGGAATCATGGCTGTTTTAATGCGTCGCCCATTATTGATTCACGAACAGAATTCCATTGCAGGGCTGAGTAACAAAATTCTGGCTAGATTAGCTACAAGAGTAATGAGCGGTTTTCCGCACGTATTGCCAGCTGCTGAATGGTGTGGCAATCCGGTGCGCGATAACATTTCCTCACTACCTGAACCACTAGCACGTTACTCTGGACGAAGCGGGGTTCTGAATCTGCTTGTGCTGGGAGGGAGCCTCGGTGCACAAGCAATCAATGAATGCGTACCCCAGGCTTTAGCATTATTGCCACAGAAATTTCGCCACAATGTACTGCATCAAACTGGCAAGCAACATTTAGAAACCGTGCAGACTGCCTACCAGCAAGCGGCAGTAAAAGCCGAATCCCGTGCGTTTCTTAATGATATGGCGCAGCACTATGGATGGGCAGACTTGGTAATTTGTCGTGCAGGCGCATTAACGATTGCCGAACTGGCAGCAACGGGGGTTGCAAGCATACTGGTGCCCTATCCATTCGCAGTAGATGACCATCAGACCAGCAATGCCCATTTTCTAAGCGACCACGGTGCAGCCATCCTGATGCAACAAACCGAATTAAATCCACAGTCAATGGCAAATCTGCTTCAGGGAATCACCAGGGAACGCGCTCAAATCATGGCGCAAACTGCTCGCAAACTGGCAAAACCAGAAGCAACAAGGTGTGTCGCGCAGATATGCATGGAGCAGGCTGGATGAAACACAAGATTAAACATATTCATTTCGTCGGTATTGGTGGCTCCGGCATGAGCGGCATAGCCGAGGTGTTGCTCAATCTGGGTTATCAGATAAGTGGTTCCGATGTGAGTGAGAGCCCAATCACCCAGCGTTTGCAGCGACTCGGCGCACAGGTTTTTTTGGGACATGACCAAAATTATTCGGCAAATGCAGATGCAGTAGTTGTGTCTTCTGCAGTCAGCCCGGACAATCCCGAGATTATGGCTGCACGCGCACGCAACATCCCCATAGTGCCACGAGCAATGATGCTGGCAGAGCTAATGCGCTTACGCCATGGAATTGCAATAGCTGGTACGCATGGCAAGACCACCACTACTAGTTTGATCGCAAGCATTTTAGCCAAGGGAGGATTTGACCCGACATTTGTAATTGGCGGGAAACTGAACAGCATAGGCACGAATGCCAAATTGGGAACGGGCGAGTACTTTGTTGTGGAAGCCGATGAATCAGATGCATCCTTTCTGTATCTGCAACCTATCCTGGCCGTGATTACCAATATTGATGCAGATCACATGGAAACATACGGTCATGATTTCTTAAGGCTGAAGCAGGCATTTGCAGATTTTGTTGAACACTTGCCATTCTACGGCATGGTCATGCTGTGCATAGACGATGCCAACGTACGTGACATTTTGTCAGGTATCAGCAAGCCGGCTACGACCTATGGCTTTGCAGAAGATGCGCAGATCCGCGCGGTAAATGTTTGCCACCAGGACGGCAAGATGATCTTCACTGCACTTTGCAGACAAAATGGCTCTTCTCGCAACCTGGACGTCACACTCAACCTTCCCGGTCGACATAACGTGCAAAATGCCTTGGCAGCCATCGCGGTTGGACTGGAAATTGGCGTAACAGATACCGCAATCATTAGCGCGTTAGCTGAATTCGAGGGCGTTGGACGTCGTTTTCAGCGCTATGGTGAGCTTCAACTTGCAAACGGCGGCACGGTTACTCTGATTGATGATTATGGTCACCATCCATTTGAAATCCGGGCAACAGTAAATGCCGTGCGTGGGGCGTTCCCTGGAAAGCGTTTACTGCTGGTATTTCAGCCCCACCGCTACACACGTACTAGCAACTTGTTTGAAGATTTCGTCAAGGTATTAAGCGAAGTGGACGCCGTGATACTTACCGAAGTATATGCTGCAGGCGAAGCTCCCATAGTAGCTGCAGACGGGCGGGCTCTGATGCGTGCATTACGCCTGGCCGGGCAGAACACACTCCTATTCATAGAGCAGATACAGGATTTACCCCAGGCCATTTTACATATGGCAAAACCCGGTGATGTGGTAGTTACCATGGGTGCAGGTTCAATTGGTGGTGTAGCGGGCATGCTGAAAACCCTGGCTGCCAAAGCCAATTCTTTTAATCCATGAATATGAACGAACCGATCAAATTTAACCATACAGGATTGCGCGGATCCTTATTCAGCAATGTCGCCATGAGAAACCACACCAGCTGGCGTGCTGGCGGTATTGCCGAAAGAGTCTACCGCCCTGCGGATCTGGCAGATCTCGCCTTTTTTCTGCACACCCTGCCAACCCATGAACCGGTTGTTGCATTGGGATTAGGCAGCAATCTGCTGGTACGTGATGGCGGGCTGCGCGGCACTGTACTGCTTTTGCATGCAGCGCTCACCGAAATGCATATGGAAACTTCTGAATCGGTCTATGTACAGGCAGGAATATCCGGCACCAAAATCGCCCGTTTCACTGCCAAGCATAATCTGCTGGGCGCAGAATTTTTCGCTGGAATACCTGGAACTCTGGGCGGAATGCTGGCAATGAACGCTGGTTGCTATGGGAACGAAACCTGGAAGGTAGTAAAAAATGTGCAAACAATCACGCGTAGCGGAAAATTATTAGAACGAGCACCTGCCGATTATGAAATCGGTTACCGGCATGTTGCATTGAAAAACAAAAACATTTATTCCGGCGACCACAGTCTCCCTGTCCAAAACTCCTTGTTCCAGGAAGAATTCTTCGTCGGGGCAACACTCCACTTTATTTCCGGAGATGGTGCAAAGGTTCGCAATGAAATCAAATCCCTGCTTTCCCGGCGCATTGCTTCCCAGCCATTGAACCTTCCCAATGCTGGCTCAGTATTCCGCAATCCGCCGGGAGATTATGCGGCACGATTAATCGAACAATGCGGATTAAAAGGATACCAGATCGGCAACGCGCAGGTTTCAGAAAAACACGCCAACTTTATTGTGAATACAGGCGGCGCAACCGCAACAGACATTGAAACACTCATTAACAGGGTACAGACAATCGTTCAAAACAAGACAGGAATTACCTTGCTCCCTGAAGTACGCATCATTGGCGATTACAAAAACAATCATGGTTAACCGAGCACTTCCCTCACAATATTTACTCCCTGCACAATATGGGAAAGTCGCCGTTCTCTATGGCGGGCGTTCCGCCGAGCGTGAAATTTCGCTTAAAAGCGGTAGGGCAGTATGGACTGCCCTAAAAAAATGTGGAGTGGATGCCTATCTGTTCGACCCCGCAGAACAAGATTTGCATCGACTCCATGAAGATGGTTTCCAAAAAGCCTTCATCGCGTTGCATGGACGTTTTGGCGAAGATGGAACCGTCCAAGGCTCACTGGAAATGATGAACATCCCCTATACCGGAAGCGGCGTTCTGGCTTCGGCACTGGCCATGGACAAGTGGCGCAGCAAACTGATATGGCAAGCTGCAGGATTACCTGTGCCAGCCTATGTCATGCTGAATGCCGCCAGTGATCCGGCCACGGTAGTAAAACAACTGGGATTACCCCTATTCATCAAGCCAGCCAATGAAGGTTCCAGTGTGGGTATCAGCAAGGTAAAAAAGGTCGAAGAGCTACCCTCTGCATACTCGGAAGCCGCTACATATGACAAACTTGTCATGGCAGAAGAGTCTATATGCGGAGGAGAATATACAGTTGCCATTCTTGATGAAAAAGCACTCCCTGTCATCAAGATAGAACCTGCCAACGAATTTTATGACTATGAAGCCAAATATTTCCGCAATGATACACGCTATCTGTGCCCTTCCGGTTTGCCACAGGAAAAAGAATCCGAAATGCAAAATCTGGCGCTACAGGGTTTCAATCTGCTGGGGGGAGCCGGTTGGGGTCGCGTCGATTTTCTTATGGACGCGGCCGGTCGTCCTTATTTGCTTGAAATGAATACCGTACCCGGTATGACTGACCATAGCCTGGTACCTATGGCAGCAAGGCAAGCCGGAATCAGTTTTGAACAACTGGTATTAACCATACTGGAATTAACACATGTGGGATAAACCAGAATTACTGCGAATGATATCGAACTTCCTGTTCGGTATAAGCTTCGCCCTTCTTTCATATGCATTATTACATTATGTATTGCACTTGCCAGTACTTGCAATGCGATTTGTTTCGATTAATTCTCCACTGGTCCAAATAGATCCTGCTCACCTTAAGAACATAGTACAAAATAAATTACACGGTAATTTCTTCACTCTTGACCTGAAGGACACGCAAAAAAACTTTGAAAGCATCCCATGGGTGCGAAAAGCAAACATACGTCGCAGTTTCCCCTGGCACCTCGAAATCACCCTGGAAGAACATGTCGCGCTTGCATATTGGAATAATGCAGATTTAGTAAACACCCACGGCGAAATTTTCTCGGCCAGCACCAATCAAATGCTGCCAAATTTTATGGGACAACCCAATGATGCAACCGAAATAACTGAAATGTATGCCACATTGAACAAACAATTCACAAAACTTGGGCGGGGAATTGCAAAAATTAGCTTATCTCCGCGCCGCTCTTGGCGGTTGAGCCTGGACAACGGCCTTCTGCTGGAATTAGGCCGCGAACAATCAACTCAGCGCATTGCACAATTTATATCGTTATACCCCTACACTTTGATGCAGGTACAACAGGAAACCGGGCACCCAACCCAAAACCTGAATGTGCAGCCCCGCGAAATAACATACGTGGATTTGCGGTACCGGAATGGCTTCGCCATTCACCTCGCAGAAGTAACAGACGATCTGTATGTAGGTAATAAAAAAGTGAAAAAAAAGACAAAAGATTCCATAGGAAATATTTCATAACAGGAGCCGGACTATTCATTTATGCACCGTTTCCGCAACATGGAAAAGTTACAGCAGTGGAGAAATTTAATGAGCAATAACAAGGACAATAAAAACTTGATCATCGGCCTCGACATCGGCACTTCCAAAATTGTCGCTGTCGTAGCTGAAATACAATCAGAAGGAGCGATAGAGGTAATCGGCATAGGCATACACGAAGCTTCAGGCATGAAAAAAGGAATGGTTGTCAATATCGATGCAACAGTCTCAGCAATCGAGCGGGCACTAGGCGATGCAGAGTTAATGGCGGATTGCAAGATTCAGGAGGTTTACACCGGCATTGCCGGCAGTCATATCAAAAGCTCGAATGCGAATGGCATGGTTAAAATTAAGGACAGAGAAGTTGCACAAGCTGACATTGACCGTGCAATTGAAACAGCCAGTTCCCTGAGCCTGCCTAGTGACCAGCAGATATTACACATTCTTGAACAAGAGTTCAGCATTGATGGACAGAGGAATATCAAAAAACCTCTCGGGATGAGCGGCATGAGGCTCGAAGTCGAAGTACATATTGTTACCGGCGCAGTAGCTGCGGTACAGAACATCATGAAATGTCTCCATCGCTGCGGACTGGAGGTTAAAGAGATTATTCTGCAACCTCTAGCATCCAGTAAAGCGGTACTTCTGGACGACGAAAGGGAATTGGGTGTTTGTCTTGTAGATATCGGTGGAGGTACTACCGATGTAGCGATCTTTACTGATGGCTCCATTCGCCATACTGCCGTCATTCCGATTGCAGGCGACCAAATCACGAACGACATCGCCATGGCCTTGCGTACCCCGACTGCAGATGCTGAAGACATCAAAATCAAATATGGCTGTGCCTTGCGCCAGCTTGCCGACGAAGGCTCAATCAGTGTACCTGGGGTCGGCGAGCGTGAAGCACGTATGTTGTCACGGCAAACTTTAGCAGAAGTGATTGAACCTCGAGTGGAGGAATTATACATGCTGGTCCAGGCCGAGTTACGCCGGAGTGGATTCGAAAATTTACTATCCTCGGGTATTGTTATCACAGGGGGAAGTAGCACTATGCAAGGCATGGTTGAACTGGGCGAAGAAATTTTCCACATGCCGGTACGCCTGGGGTTGCCACGTTACGTAGGGGGATTATCTGACGTAGTGAAGACCCCCCGTTTTTCAACCGGAGTCGGATTACTGCTATATGGCTTAGAGCAGCACCAGCGCTATCAGGCCGCCCGCCTAAGTTCAAATTCCTTCAGTGATGTACTAGGCAGGATGAAAGACTGGTTCAAAGGAAACTTTTAGCAGAGCAGTTCAATCTGCAAAGAAAATCATAAAAAACATATGTATCCAATTGATTTTTAAATTAATATCTACACAATAAGGAGAAAAAAATGTTTGAAATTGAAGACGTGCAAAATCAGGAAGCGGTAATCAAGGTATTGGGAGTAGGCGGTTGCGGCTGCAACGCAATCGATCATATGATTGGGAAAAATGTACAAGGTGTGGATTTCATCGCCATCAATACAGATGTCCAATCACTTAACCGTAGCAAGGCCCTTACCCAGCTTCAGATCGGTACCACGATTACCAAAGGTTTGGGGGCGGGCGCAATTCCGGATGTTGGACGAGCTGCTGCAGAAGAAGACCGCGAACGCATCGCCGAATTGATCCAGGGATCGAATATGATATTTATTACAGCCGGCATGGGGGGAGGGACAGGCACTGGCGCGGCTCCAGTAGTGGCCAAGATTGCCAAAGAAATGGGCATCCTCACGGTGGCAGTGGTTACCAAACCGTTTCTTCATGAAGGTAAACGCATGCGCCTGGCTCAAGTCGGAATCGAAGAGTTATCCAAATTTGTAGACTCGCTTATCATCGTGCCAAATGAAAAATTGATGACAGTACTTGGCGAAGAAACCAGCCTGCTTGATGCATTCAGCGTTTCTAATGGTGTTTTGCAGGGTGCAGTTGCAGGCATAGCCGAAGTAATCAATGTGCCTGGCCTGATGAACGTTGACTTTGCCGACGTACGTACCCTCATGTCGGAAAATGGCATGGCAATGATGGGGTCGGCTACTGCTTCCGGGAAAGACCGCGCAAAGTGTGCTGCAGAAAGAGCCATGTCCAGTCCATTACTGGAGGATATCAACCTGGCAGGCGCGCGCGGCGTGCTGATCAATATCACCTCCAACAGCAAACTGACACTAAAAGAATTCAGGGAAATTACCAACAGTGTCCGATTTGCCGTTGAAGATGCCACCGTTATAGTTGGTTCTGTATTCGAAGAAAGCATGGGAGACGAATTACGTGTAACCATCGTTGCAACAGGCTTGAGCTCTCCCATGGAGCGCAAACAATCCAAACCGGAACTTGTTTATGGAGCTCGCACAGGTACCCACAACGAAACCGTCTTTGCTGGCGAGCCTGACCTGCCTGCAGTAATCCGTGGCGGCAGGGACGTACGCAGCAACCGCGAAGCAGTCGAAGCAATGAGACAGTCAGGAGTCGACACGCTGGATATCCCATCCTTCCTGCGCAGACAGAATGACTAGTTGCATCCGGCGAGATTTGTGACCTGCATCCTCACTGCCCTGAAACTAAAACACATCACAATAAAACAGGTCTCAGGACGATGCGCGCCCCAATAAAGATTTACTCGAACCTATTCGAAAGAATGGATTTTATATGCATATTATTGTTTAAAAGCTTTATACAATCAGCATAAGCAGTTGGTCGATTGAACTATGTTAAAATTCAAAAATCGGAATAATGCTTATAAAGCAACATGGTTAAGCAACGTACATTAAAAAACCCGGTGCAAGCTACCGGAGTAGGGCTACACACAGGTGAACGGGTTAATCTTACCTTGTCACCCGCCCCTGCAAACAGCGGCATCGTATTCCGCCGGATGGATATGATGCCTGCGGTAGCAATACGCGCGGAAGCGCATGCCGTACATGATACTCGTTTATCCACGTGCCTTGAAGTAAACGGGGCACGGGTGGCCACTATCGAACACCTCATGTCCGCATTTGCAGGACTTGGAGTAGACAATGCCTATGTTGACTTAACCAGCGCAGAGGTACCCATTATGGATGGGAGTGCCGGGACATTTATTTTTCTTTTACAGTCTGCTGGCATCATCGAACAGACTGCAGCAAAAAAATTTATCCGCGTAAAAAAAACCATAGAGGTCAAAGAAGGAGAAAAATGGGTACGCTTCGAACCATTCAACGGATATAAACTGACCTTTACAATTAATTTTTCTCACCCTGTTTTTGCTGCTTCGATCCAAAATATAACTATAAACCTTGGAGAACATTCCTACATCAAGGAAATTAGCCGCGCCCGTACCTTTGGTTTCATGCACGATATCGAAAATATGCGAGCACAGGGTCTGGCGCTGGGTGGTAATCTGGACAATGCCATTGTAATGGACGAATACCGCGTTATTAATCCTGACGGACTTCGTTTCAAAGATGAGTTCGTCAAGCACAAAATTCTGGATGCTATCGGCGATCTGTATTTGCTCGGGCATCCACTGATCGGTGCTTTCTACGGATATAAATCCGGCCATGCACTCAATAATGCTTTGCTACGTGCCCTGCTTGCAGACGAACATGCATGGGAATTCGTAACTTTCAACAAGACAGAAGAAGCCCCTGCATTCCTTCGCCTACAAATGCAAATGGCCTGACTCTGCCGGATCTTCTTGCCATCAGAGATCCCATCTTCCGCCCCGCAGAAAAACCACCGGATGGCTCTACGTGGATGATTAGAGGGTGTATATTACCCTTAACTGTTTATGCTGATAACTTGGGAAGGGGAAATGACACATTACCGTTTTCATGCACTGCTAGAGTTTCTCATCCGGTTTCATTAAACTGCATGCTCATCCGTCAACGGAGTATTCTTAAATTTTGGAATGCTTTTTGTCAAACTGCCACCACTAAGAGAAGCTGATGTAACATAACTTTTGGCCGGATTGAAAAACAGGGGACAAGTGATCTATTGTCAGCGTATAAAACAGATTTTCAATTTCCTGCACACCCGGAACCGTTTTCAAGCCTCTTTGCGATGATGCCCCAAGGCCGCCATTACAAAACTTAGTGGATTGATGCCCCGGAATCTTTATCGTTCTGTTGCGTTAGCTTGGTCGTAGCCTGAAGTACAGCATCCATAGGAACGATAAAAGTCAACTCAATTTCACCCATAAATACTCTTACCGCGCATTCTGAAGCTGTTCGGCCCATAACTAATTCGACATGCCGCGCAGGAAGCGCATTTTTCGGGCCGGACCAGCTTTTCACTTTTTCACCAAGTTCTCTTGTCCATTTTGAAGCCAGTCCAAGAACCGGGTATAGAAGCGCGTTCAATCCATCCGGATTAACAATGAACTCAGTTTCATTTCCTTCCGTATCCGATAATGCAAGACAAACCAAATTATTTTTATCCGTTGGGTAGGTCCGAACAGAAGCTAATGGCCTTAATGGCTTTTCATTCGAAGGCTTTTCGTTTGACATTTTTCTCTATGTAAAAATTGTGTCTTTAGACAACCAGTTGGGGCTCTGACAGCAAACTGCAGGCAGTAAGCACACTACGTTTTATAACATTAATAACGAGATTTTATAATCTGCCGACAGACTTCCTAAGATTAAGCATATTAATCTCAGAGTCTCATTATATGGGTACAATGTCGGGCATGCAATGCTAAGGAAAAATACCGATTTTCACGAATACTCCATGCATTTGGCTTGCACGACACATCTCTTTTCGATACAATGAAATTGTAGGTAGTGGAAATATATGATTGTTAAACAACAATACTAAGGAGTTTGATCATGGAAGTATTGATTCCAATTTTAATTTTCGGGGTGTTTGCCATTGTCCTCTCTGCTACTCTTGGTGGCATGGGTATAGCGCGAATTGAAGAAGCCCGTAAAGGAAGAAAGTAAACGTTTTATTCTCGCCCTTAAAATTTTACAGACTCCATACGTTTAACCGATAAACTTCGTTTTCCCGTCTGTTCTTTTGCACAAGGACGGTCATATATGACAGTTCATATATGACCGTTTCTTTCTTGTTGAAGCCTAATACTGTAACTTCCATGTCTCGAAACAACACAGAATCTCCCCATCTGATTAAATTTCTTGTGGTTTCCACAGTTTCTTTTTTTTTCGGGGCCATACATGGCATGTTGCAAGTCGTTCCATCCATACGAACCTGGCTGGATTCAATTGGCAGCCCGTACGGCGGCCCTGGGCACATGATTGACCCACTAGCGCATGCGCACATAAACCTAATCGGGGGACTGGTAACCCTGGCCATGGGAACCATGTATTACCTGCTGCCCATTATCAGCGGAAAGGAAATTTATTCGATGCGCCTGATAAACCACTCCTTTTGGTGGACCACCATCGGCGTATTCTATTTTTATATAACACAGGTTGTCTTTGGCATTCTGGAAGGAAATTTACTTCTCCAGAACGATCTGCAAGCAATGGCACAAGTTCACCACTATTACGGTCCCATTGTAGCCAGTTCAGGAATGATCATGGCAACGGGTTTTTGTATTTATCTTGCAAATGTATTGCTCACACTTAAAACAAAGCCGTAAACTCCTAGCATCCGCCTAAGGCACTACGTTCAGCGGAAACAGCAACACTTCCTCCTCTCCATTGCGCTTGATCTGTACCTGCAGCACGGATCTACCACCTGTACCAACTCTCGCTGCCCGGCGATAGACGCCGACCTCCCCATCCTGTATTGCCTGTACCCATGAATCATGAGTATCCGTGCGCACGGAAACCATGATGTCATGAACCGGTCCACGTTTTCCGGTAACAATCACCAAAAATTCATTGACCCCTTCACGTGGAGGACTAGGCCTGGACTCAACCCGTACTTCCGCACCCTGCCACATTTGCGGTTGCGCATCTGGAGCAGAGCCGTCCCCACCACTGCATGCCGCTAACAACAGCAACAAACTGAGACACATGCACTTTACTCTGATTCCACATGACCAGTTAACCAAAAAATACAGATCAATTTTGTGCATCGGATTTACCGGGTGGTTCCTGGCAATTTTTATCAGAATCCAGCCGACCGCCGAGCGTGGAGCCATAAAGATTCACCATAAAACGAACAAAAAAACTACCTGCGGCAACATAAAAAATAGCTGCAATGAACCCCCAGTCTACCCAAGGGCGGTTATCTCCTGGCCGAAGTCCCCAAAAAGGAAAACTTAAGCCAACCGCAACCAGCAACACGGCAACTGTCACCCCGATAAACCAGAAAGGGATTTTTTTCTGCGACTCGGGAATGGTTTCAACCAGCTCCCAATCTTCAAGCCCACGTTTTGCCAAGCGTTCTTCATCAGATGCGTACCCAAAATTATCATTTCTTTTTTCACCCCAGCTCGACTCTTCTACCCTTGATAAATTTTGTGCGTTTTTACTGGTGCGACTGCCCATCATAAGCATCCTTTTTATTCAGAAAAATGTTGAACAGGAAATCTTCCCTTCCATGCATCACCTGCAGATACCTCTACTACAAAGGAATATATACCGCGCGGCAAGTCTTTCACTATGGAAAGCATGAGGGATTCCCGTCCGACCGCTGACAATTTAACATTCTCCGCACTGAGCTGATAAGTTCCTTGCGGCAAACCCAGCACTTTTACATGCAGCTCGGTTGCATGGTACAGTTTATTGGTAAGAGCAATACGATATCCCTGAACCGAGCGCCCCTGCTGCACATCCGCATGACCCACAACAACATGGTATGGCTGATAGGACCACAGTCCCCAAATAAACATGGATGCACCCAGCACTACAAAAGGAGCCGTCCAGCCCATCCGGGTAAACAATGAAATAGCAACGTTATGTAGTTTACTCACACTCTGATTCTTTCGCTCCAGCATCTCAAAACGCAGCAACCCCGGAACCCCCTGTTTTTGATGCATGCGATTACATGCATCAATGCAATCACCGCAATTAATACAACTATCATAAACATCGGTTTTACGCGGATCCAAATCAATAAAACAGGAATTTACACAATAGCTGCATTTATCACACTCCTTACTCCGGCTTGCATCATAGGCAACACGCAAAGTTTGCCTGGTTTTGAATGAATGCATCCAAACTCGGTAAATACAGGCATAACGGCACCAGAAATGCCTGATCATTGCAATATCTATGAAAATAATCACTACACATACGGCATAAATCCAGTGCAACGATGACGCCAGTCTTGCATCTTCCTGGAAGGTAATGAAAGACCACACCACACTGGGTTGATAGAAATAAAAAAGCGGGATTAATGCAAAAAACATTGCCGCTCCCAGAAAAGATATACCAAGCAGGAACCAATTCAATGCCTTATTTTTCGCCCCGGCCACACGTATCGCTTCACCCGTTAAGCTGACTTCAGCATGCTTGCCCAGTAACTTGTGCGTAAGATTGTTCGCCCATTCAGACATAGTATTTTGCGGGCATGCCCAACCACAAAAAACCATACCTGCTGTCGAATACATCAAGATCAAACTGCTGGCCAAAAATAGCCAGGCCCCGGTTACTAATGAAAAATCAGATAACCAAATCTGCCTGTCAAGCACAACAAATGCTGCCGCACTGGGGTCAATCCGAAATAAGCCACTTGCCGGGATCAAGACCGCAAGAAACAAAACCAGCAATTGCAGAAGGCGTCGCTTCCAGCGAAATTCAGAATAGACAGGTTTTCCCGCTGCTTTCAGAACCACCTTGACCGGAATTCTGGAAATAGATTTATATTTGACACTCCCAGTCATTTCAAATAATCACCTAATATTGGCTTCGCGATCAAGTGGACTCAATTGCAGCAGACGTAACCGGCTAAATTCAGCTTGGCTGCCACCCTCCCGGCGCTCAATTCTCCATAGTGCCCGCGCTGCCTCAACATGATATGGATTCATCCGTAAGATTTTCTGCAGTGCCTCTTTTTCGCTCAAGCCATGCTCACGTGCCTGAGCTAAAGACAGAAACATATTATCAGTCAACGCATAAGCAATCCAGCGGTCTTTCGGATTCGCCTGATAAGAAAAGTGTATCAACTGATTAGCCTGCTGCGTTAAACCATGCGCAGCAGCAAGCCAACTCTGTGCCAGCAGTTCGGTTGCAACATAAGCACGTTCGAAAGTTTCTTTATCCTGATCGTCAATTTCCAGAAAATTTGCGGCATTTTCCACATTGGGCCTGACTTTCAACAAAAACTGCAGCAATGATGCAACGTTTAAATCTCCGGCATAACGAGCGCGAGGCAAATGAAACTCGATGACTGGAGACCACTCATCCTGTACTTGACCACGGCTACCTGGCATTGGGCCCCAGTAACGCCCGAGCCACGTCCACCCTCCTTCACTTGCTGTCACAGCATCCTGCTGGGCTAAAGACAATCGCTGCAGATTATGCAAAAGCCCCCGTGCCCCCTTAAATTTCTGTTTTGGGCCAACCAGAGCTAAATGCATGCCATCAAGAAATATTTGCGCCTCTGGAAAGACAGACTGAAAACTATTAAAAATGATGTCCAATGACTTACTGTCAAATTGATTGAGGGCCAGCCATTGAACAAAAATGCCATCGCTGTTCAGGCGATTGCGCACGCGCTGAAATTGCTGCACGGATAACAAAGAACTTGAGCCCGCCAAATCCGGATGAAATACATCCCCAATAATCACGTCATAACTTTTCTGTTCCGCGCTCAGGTAATGCCTTGCATCGTCCCGCTGCACCCTGGTGTGACGTAACGCATTTTGATTTAACGGTGCAAACCAGGTACGCGCAGAATTGATCGCACCCTGTGATAATTCAACGGCCATGCGGTCCAAACCAGGAAACGCCAGCGACCCGGCTACGGATATGCCGGTTCCCAACCCAAGAAATAGTACAGAGCGGGGTTGTTCATGCAATAACAAGGGAAGCCGCGCCTGATTGGACTGCACGTATACTGCCGTTGGCTCAGTTGAGGCATCCATTCTCTGCAAATCGGTTAACAGAACCCGCTGCCCATCCTGTTGCTCCACCACGTGGGTCATTGAAATGGCATCTTCATAAACGTATAGATCTCGGCTTCCCGCTTGAGCCTGCGGCAATAATGTACTAACCGAGGGTAAATTGGCTAGCGGCCACGCCACCATAACAAAAATGGGCAGGGCAATCCATGCAGCACGCGACTGTGCCCATGTCAAACCCAGCATCAGCAGTAACAAAGCTGCCAGCACAACTGTCGCCGCACTTCCCCAACCCGGTATGAGTACCGTTCCAGCAATGATTGCACCCAATGCTGCACCGAGCGAATTCGCTCCATATAACCATACCCCACCGCCATTTGAACGTTTATGCAGCAAAGGAAGCCAGGCTCCAAGCACCAGCGTGACCGGCAATGTCACTAAAATAAGTAATAGCCCTTGTATCCTCAATGCTGCAAACAGCGAAACAAACTCTGTCCGTTCCACCCATGCCGAAAACTCCGGTAACAACCACAAACTTAGCAGGGAAAATCCCCCAGCAGCAATCGGCAAGATCACAAACCATGCCTGTCTGTGCCGTTGCGGTACAAGCAGGCTACCCAACCCGATGCCCAACAGAAAGGAGGCAAGAATCAAACTCAACACATACTCGGTACGCAGCATTACCATCCCGAATAACCTTGTCCAGGCAATCTGCAGAACCAGGCTTGCCGCGCCAATCCCGGCATATGCGCACAAAAATACCAAACGGGGTCGGGCCACACGCAAATCCCTGCCAACTTCCGGCACTACACGGTAACGCCATGAAATCAATAGCAGTAGAACAACCCCCAATAGCCCGATTCCTGCTACTACCCTGACTGACAAAGCCCAACCCAGGGCAGGCAAAAGCCACAGTGGCAACAATGCGCCAAAAGCAGCACCCAAGGTATTCAATCCATATATGATTCCAAGTCGCCTTGGCTCACTTCCCAGTGCGGAAATGATCAGCGGGAATCCCGCGCCCATAACAAACGCGGGGATTAAAAGCAGAAAAAACGCAACCCCCGCAACCAAACCGTACCATTGCAGCAAAGAAAATTGTTCCGCTGCATTTTCCATGGCTGGTGAAATTACCTGCAGGATAAACGGCAATACAAATGCATAAATTGCAATTCCCCCCTCCAGTGCAGCAAGCAATAGCAACGGCTGTCTGATCCGGCTAATCCTGCGTACTGCAAATAGACTTCCTGCTCCCAACCCTGCCATAAATGCGGCGACAGTCAGTACCACGGCAAAAATACTCACACCAAACTGCAATGAAAGAATACGCGCCCACAATACTTCATATGCCACACTAGTCAAACCGAACAAACCATACAATGCCGCAAGCGGCCAGTATCCGGGCTTTGGAATGACTGGTTGTGAATTTCTCATCTGTATGAATTAACCTTGCGGTACAGTAATTAAAATATGCAAATCCTGGTTGTCCCTTGACCGAACAAACTATCCAGTGCAGATATCTCTCTCGAACGTTTAAATTTTGTGCAATGCCTGAAAAGTATGGGATCATGAATCTCAACCAGACATACCATGGCCGCATTCCTTGCCAGAATGCTAAGGATCACACACGAGAATACCTGTACCTCAACTCAGGATGCATCATGGCTCTATATAGTGGAATTTCAAATGCGTAATAACGGAATACAAGGCTGAATCATCGGGAAGGGGTAAGGTACCGCAATTTAAGCGGCTGATAAGACAGTCTAAAATTTTACGTAGAATGAAAGAGCATTAAACATGATGTTCTTGTATCTGGTAATCACGGGTTATGGGACATCAATGTAAAATCTTATTCACGTTAAAATGGATAAAACCAGACAATCCCCAAAATTGCATGGACAAAAGCCAGCGTAATAGTCAGGCCAGCTGAAACCATATGCAGCATAAATACCTGCTTACCATAAATTCCCATTGCAATTCCCAGCCCACCGGTTATCAGGAGCATAATTAATAAAGGCACCCCGAGGAAAAACATTACCATCTGCTTTTTTTGCATGGGGGAAATCCCATCGGGTTTCATCTGGCTTGCCTGCTGTTCAAAAGCCTCCATTATCTTCAGGCCATCGCTCTTCTGGCCGTGGTCATCCACAGCTTTTGCTGCAGGAATAGCGGCAAAAAAAGCAAAAACCACTGCAATGAGCCACCCACCCTTTATTCCTGAACAAAAACAATTTAATACCTTGCCTATCATTTCTCTCTTTCTGCTGAAATTATCTGCTGTTCTTTTAAATCGGATTTGGATCCCGCGTAATGCCACGAAAGAAACACCATTAAAATAAACGGGACAAAAACAATACACAACAAAAAAAGAAAAATATACCAGAGCGTGTCAATGTGCACGTGCAAAAAGCGATAGCTATCCACTGCATAACTTGTTTTCACAGAAAAAACCAGAAGGGCAAGAAACATCCCCATATGCCGCAATGAATTATACACTCTCACTCTGTATGGCCCTTTACCTGTTGATTGCTTGCACAACGGAATCCGAAAAAATCAGACGCGAAATTCGCAAATGCAAAATTTCGATGAAATACTGCTGTTGAAAATGGATCGCCTTTCCACGACCCCCCACGCAGCACTTTGTAGTTTCTACCCGCCGGAATAATTTCGATTTCCTTATCACTTGTCGGCCGCACAATTTTTCCTGCAAACAAATCAGGTGGAGCATCCGTTCCGGGATAGGGCGCAAAATCATCGGACGTCCATTCGTTCACATTTCCCGCCATATCCATCACTCCATATGGGCTGGCACCTCTGGGGTATGCGTTTACATCCGTCGTTGACCCTACATTATAATAAGTATTCAGGCGATCCGGCTCCATCCTGTTGCCCCAAGGCCAGCGCCGACCATCGGTTCCTCGAGCAGCCTTTTCCCATTCCGCCTCAGTGGGCAGACGCTTCCCGGCCCATTTTGCATAAGCGCTTGCGTCATGCCAGGAAACCATGGTAACCGGGCGCAGCAATGTACCCTCAGGAATTTTACCGTTTTTCCAATGCAGGGGGGGACGATGGGAAGTTGCAGCGACAAATCTGGCATATTGAGCATTCGTTACCGGATACTTGTCTATCCAGAATGCAGGAACCTGAACAACATGCTTGGGACGATTCTGTATGTCGGCTCGCTCCATATCCGTTCCCATCGAAAAACTCCCGGTTGGAATCATCACCATGCTTTCAATTTCGTTCCACTGTTCCGGGGAAAGAAAATTTTCAATTTCTGCCGTGGTATACCCTGCCGCTTGCTTTTTCCTGGCTTCATGCTCCCTGTGCAGAACAAGATCTTCCCCAGCTGCGCGTATATGTAACGCCTCCTCCTTCAAATCGTACGTTGCACGGGCACGCATATCTCCCATGCGAGCCCGTCCCTGAGTAAGGGTAAGCAAAACTGCACCTATTCCAACTATTACAAAACATAGAATCAGGGTTGCCGAAAGATAGCGCCGGCGTAGTGCGGCTTCCTTTTCGGACAATGCTTTATTTCTGCCAGAAGATGGAGGAATGGTCATTTGGGAAGCGACCCTTTGTCTCGGGAAGCTTGCTTATATACCAGTTCGCGCGGTCTGCGACCATAAGTTCGTTTTACAACAAGTTCACCGATGACCCCCCCAAACCCGGACAGGGCCATTACGACCGTAACAAACAAAGCCCACATTCCATAGGGAAGTAATAATGCATCATCCGGAACACCACTGATGTACATGCTATCCAGATAGCTGGATGCCTTTTCGATTAATGGAGGAAAGTAACATAGCCATTTACCACCAAGTCCGAAAATTACCGCTACCAGCATACCCACAAAAAAAGGGAGGACCAGCATATCAACCATCCACAATACGTTGAAATCGAGCAACCCCCGATAAAACTCGATCTTGACCCCAAGAAAACGATCACCGAAATGATTGAGCACGCAGCCCATGATTACCGCAATCAAACCGGTTAAAAAGCGAGCGCGCGTCAGCGGTGGCAATTTGCTCATGGGCGATACTCCCGACCTGTAAGAACTTCCTGTTCAGCTTTAATAGTTTCCTGCAGATACCAATCCTGCACTTTTAGGCTTGCCATATAACTCGCAAGCAGCCGGCGTTGCGCTTCCGGTAAATGAGCATAGGAAGGCATTTGATATTCCTTCTTGAGACGCGAAGGTAACAGCTCTTGTGGCTTTGTGGCTGAAAAATACTGGTAGAGCCATTCCTCTGTGCGAATTGAACCTATCCCATCCAATATCGGCGCCGGAACAAATTTGATCAAATCCCTGACAGTCCAAAGCGAATGACAACCCTTGCAATTTTGTTCCCGGTACACATCCATGGCTGCTCGCTCCAGAGCAGCAGGAGCCGTACTGAAATAGGGTATACCCTTATCGACTTCCTGAATCGTATTCAAGCGCCATAAGTTGCGGCCCATAAACCCTGCAACAACCAGCGCGATGATTACAAAAAGAATCTTTTCACCTCGCTTCATTTGCCCTGTTTTTTCTCTTGTTGTTGGCGCATTAGAACGCGCTCACGGCTTTGCATCTGCGCCGCTTTAACCTCGCAACTTTTTGCAAATTCCTGCGGGGTCATTTTTTCTCTGTCACCCTCATCAAAAACCAGATATTTGATATCTTCGTCGAACTGTTCGTTTTTCATTCCCCAGCGTATCCAGTACACAACTGCAATGATGATCAGACCGCCAACGACCAGCCACAAATAAATAGACCATCCATCATCCAACGATTGCAAATAACTTTCCATGTTTTCCTCCGTCGTCCTCTAGGTAACTATTCAAGCAAACTTAGTACAGATTTCCGCCGAGCATCTGCAGTGCACCAAAAATGACCGCAACGACAATGCCGACAATAATCAGTGCAAACATCACCTTTTCGCCCAATCTCATTTGTTTCGGCGCATGATTTCCAAACATTACCATGAAGACAATACCCGAAAATACTATAACGCCTAACAGCATGAAAAAGAATACTCCAGTGCTGAATTGCTGACTGCGCATCCCTTCAATGCTTAGATCCAGTTTTGAAGAATTGGACGCACTGACTAGCGCATTCAAATAGCTTTCAAAATAGGGTTTCTCGAGAAATGAAAAAATGGTTATCTCCGCTTGTCTAAACGTTAAATGTCAAAAAGAATATGCCGCCAATTGGCGGCATATTCTAATCACTGCACAGGCTGAAAGCCGTTAATCCTGATTGGCCTTAATCTGTGGACTCTTGCGATCGTAATTATCTACAAAAAAACTGTAGAAGAACGGCGCCAGGAAACCAATCGAAACCACAGCAGCCATGCATGCCGGTCCATAATCAAAATCGATCATTCTATTCCTCCTTCAGAGTACATTAATAACAAATCAAGGGTTATGACGTCTTTCACCTTTGCGCCGGTCATTTTCATGGTGGCGTGGCTGCCATGTGTACGGTGGTAATCTCTTGACCGTGATGGTTACGCCAAGGAAAAACATCGTCAGGTAGAACAGGTCAATGGTATATCCCTTGTCCCACCAGGGCTGCTGACGCACACGCTTGCCATCCGGACGGAAATTACCTTCAAAATTGGCAATCTTCACCTGAGGATAGACCACAGTATAGTCCTTCAAATCAACTGTCGGATGCTTCATGATTTCTTCAATCTGAGGTTTCAACACCCTCAGATCATCCATGTCAACCGGATGCCGCCCTAACTGGGCTGCCATCGGACTGCTCTTGTTCATATCAACAATCCGCTTCATGGCTGCCGCATCGCCCTGCGTTTCAATAATGGACTGTATCTCGGGCGTATCCATCGCCTTGATATAATCCTCATAAATCGCAGCGGTAGGACGCTGGCCCCACAACGGGAATGTAGTCAGAAATGCTGTTGCTACAGTTAACAGCACCAGAGCTACCACAGGGACCGGCAAGCGGTTATTATCCTCCGTAATTCCACCGAGGTCTTCCGCCTCCCACAGTTCTTTGCTTCTCTGCACCGTTTCTGCTTGAGACAAGCTTGAAAGTGGTTCATTAAATACCCATGTCATGTCTATACCCCTTTAATTATTTCAGGTTAACGATAAAGTCAATCAACTTGCGGATTTCGCTGTCTTTTGCGTACATGGGAACATCTGGAGCACTGACCAGCTTGCCCTCACGGTATTCATCGTACTCCTGACGCCATTTGGCATAGTCGATCGTCTTGCCATCTGCATCCTTCTCACCCCATAGATAATCGAATCGAGGCATGATCGAATGCGGCTGAACCAGTCTTGGATTAAAGAAGTGTAGCATCATCCATTCCCTGGATGCATTACGCGAACCTACGTGCAGCAGGTCAGGGCCCTTACGGTCCGAGCCGAATGCGGTTGGCGATTCGCCGTTGAAATCTCCAAGCATCGGCGGAGCTCCAAACACCTGCCAGTCCTGGGTCTGCTCAGGCAGCAAGGTATGACACCACCAGCACCCCTCTCTTACAAACATGGTTTTGCCTGCACCCACATGGAAGACATCGGTGTCCGCAGCCTGCTTCAGCACATCGTCCGGAGTCCAGCCTTTTGTCGCAGTTGCATTTACCATGTAGGCAAGTGGCTTATCTTCAAAGGTAAGCAACTTGTCCGTTTTTTCAATCAGGAAGACAGCGCCATTTTCAACCCTGGCCTCCTTGATGCGACCTTCATTGACGCTCATCTCCTCCACGCCACGCCCCAGATTTGCAGTATGTGTCACGCCGTTAGGCAATGAAATACCTGCCGGATAAACATATGCGTATACAGGCTGCTGAAGCGCCTCCCCGGTTTTTGGGTCTTTTTTAACCAAAACCTTCAGTGGCTTGTTCTTCCCTTCCATGAAGAAGTCTTTAGTCTGCCAGCCGGAATCCCAACCGGATGACAGCTGCTTTTCCAGACCAGCCTCGGAACTTACCGAAGCCGCGAGGTCAAAACTTGGGAACAGCAAGGTTATGCTCATGGACAAACCAAACGCCGCTCCAAATGCTCTGGAACCAAATTTATACTCTCTAAATCTCATTTTTTTCTCCCAGTCCCTGGATAAATGTTATTGGATTAACGCTCGTAGGCCAGTTCGTGCGGCATGCGACCGACAGGAACTTCTGTACCTGCACGTGCAGTCATCCACATGTTGAACAACCAGATGATGGTGGAAGAAAATACCATCGTGCCACCCAGCCAGCGCGCGATCATATAAGGATGCTCGGCAATCACCACATCAATATATGGTACTTCGTAGATCTTGCCCGCGCCCTGAATCAGACCGGCCATGGTCATGGATATCCAGTAGATGCTAAAGCCAATCAACAACAGCCAGAAGTGGAGATTTCCTAGCGTCAGGGAATACAGCTTGCGCTTCATCAATGTCTGTAACCCCAGATACACAGCTGCGGCCTCAAGGAAGGTAGAGAAACCAAGCAAGGCAAGGTGCGCATGCGCAACCATCCACGCTGTTCCGTGCACATACCAGTTGATGGAACGAGTCTGCTGAAAACCGCCCTGCATGTTCAGCGGGATGGCCAGCAATACGCCAACCACGGTAAAACGCACTTCCAGGTTTTCTACAAACATGTTCCATTTGCCCTGCATGGTCAGAAGAATGTTCGACACAAACGCAATTGCAGGCACAAGAATCAGAACTCCTTCAACCGAGGCAAAGGATTTCAGCCACTCTGGCAGCGGAGCAGACATCAGGTGATGTGCGGCTGGAGTGGAATAGAACACAACAATCGACCAGAAGTGAAGGTGGCCGATACGGTGTGAGTACAGCGGATTGCCGGTAACCTTCGGAATCACGTAGTAGGCGATCGCTGCAGCCACCGGCGTAATCCACAGCCCCAGTACATTATGCGCAAACCACCAGGTCATGTAGGCTTCGGTCAGGCCGGTAAGATGGAAATATTCCGGCAGGTTCCCCACCAGAAACACGATGATCAGCATAAATGTGGATGCCGCAAAGAACCAGTTCGTTGTATAGATCCCCTGCGTACGACGCTTCAATATCGTCATCCAGACATTCACTGCCAACGGGATGGTGATAAATGCGGCAACGGCCAGATCAAGCGGCCATGGGAAGTCGGAATATTCACGCCCGGAAGTAATACCGGTCCACATCAGGGTCAGACCCAGAGACAGGGCTACGTTCCACATAAAGCAGTTCCACAAGCCCAGCTTCTCGGACCAGAGCCGCGTATTACCCAGAACCGGGGTGATATACATCATGGCCATTGCAAACGCCATGGATATCCATCCAAAAATAACCGCCAGCACATGCACCTGGCGCATATGACCAAAGGCAAACATTTCCACCCCTGTGACAAAATCCGGGAACGCCAGTTTTGCCGCATTGAAAGAACCCAGCCCGGTCCCGATCATGAACCATATAATGGAAGAAAAACCGAAAAACACAGCGGCCGAACCAGCCGGTATGTTCTCGTTTTTTGCAAATAAGTACTTAAGTAACATCCCGCTTCTCCTTACTTTAGCTTTTGGCAGTCAATTCTGTCTGCCCCTGTTAGCGACAACCCAACCATCTCAATCCTGATGGCAAATGGCTTATTTTTTTGAGGCCTTGTGAGGATGCACTACAGCGTCGAACTCTTCATGCAAGATTTCGCCGACCGTACCACCCTGAACCTCGCCCAAAGTATCCGTTCCATCCGCCAGATGTATACGCTTGTGAGGCATCAGCACATACCAAGACAGCCACATACTCGAAAACGCCAAAAGCATACAGCACGTCCCCGCAAATATTACTAGCATTTTTCCCCTCCTTCATTTATGGTCTTCATATTCATTGCACCCATTACTCCAGACACTTATCCGATCTAAATTTAGCCGTGACGAGCATTTTCAATCGTATCGTGGCGTTTCAGTCCCAGCGCAAGCATTAAGGTAAACACCAAACCAAAAAGCAGCATCCATAAGGTCATGAACCCATTAAATGTAGTAGGCACGTACGCGTCCATCATCATCCCACCCCAATCTTCAAACCCACCACGACCCATCCAGCACATCAGGGCAGCCCCAAACACGCTCCCATTACCCATGCCAGTAACAAACCCGGCAATGATAATTACCCAAAAAGATCTAGCTGGTATTGATTTCCTTTGCATGTTGCATTCCCCCCGGTTTTATCTAAAAGCCTTAGATACTTTACTCATTTTTTTCGCAGAATCCGGATTCACCAAGCAAATTCAAGGTTAAACCGAATTCCCCTTCTACACTACAGTAATGGCGCAAGAGCCCAGCAGCTACAAAAATTCAGTCATATAAAAATGCAGTGTTATAATAAAACCCTACGCCAAACCTTGTCAAGGCATAGTTCAGTCTAGCAATCAGATATATATTTATGAGCTTTAAGCATTTCATGTCGCGCATCCCTCCTCAATATCAGGGATTTTTTTCATTATCCCTTTGGGCAGCGGCAACTATTTTATTGCTACGACGAGACCTGTTCAGCCTGGAAGAAGGTGGATCCAAGGCTCTGCTATTAGGCTGGTCAATGGCGGACCAGGTTGCTGCATCTGTCGTTACTTTTGGTGCCCCCGATTTACGCGCCCTGCTTTTTTTGCCTGTAGCCTTTCTCTTTACGGGCCAGGTCTTCGCAGCCAAAGTGCTGACCATTTTCTTGACTGCCCTCTCGATCTGGCTGCTGTATCTTTGGAACCGCCGCAATTTCAACTCGGAAAGCGCATTAATTGCCAGCGGACTGCTAATCATATCCCCATCGGTACTCGAACATATCGATTCCCTGGCGCCCGGCATTTATCTTCTACCCGCATTTACTTGCGGAGCATGGCTTAACAAGGAATACCGCAGCAACCCGCGCCCTGGCGGTGGGTGGTATTTTTGCCAGTTACTTCTAAGCGCATTCTGTGTCAGTCTGCATCCCATCGGGCTTGCCTATCCCCTTTCCCTGCTTTGGTCATGGCTCAAGGATCCGCTGGATAGCCGACAGCAAAAATTTTTTCTGATCGGCATCAGTGCCATTTCACTCTTTACACTACTGCTTTTGCAGGGCTGGCATCATGTGCACTGGTTCCAGAACCCAGTCAGTAGCCTTACCATTACTGTACTTGGCTCACCACTACAGGAACAACCGGTTGCTTCTTCAAGCTGGATTACAGGCGGCCTGTTGCTGATCTCCCTGATCCTTGTGATCGTCTTACAGTTCCGGGCTATCTGGTCCGATTTTACAGGCCGGATGCTGCTGGTCGGTTTAGCCGTGGGAGCGACTAGCAGCGATTCAGCATGGGGAATCATCGCGTTGTGTTTACTTCTGTACTACGGAACCCCTTTGTTGTTGCAGTTTCACCATTTGGGCTCAGGCAAAAATTTCCTACAGCAGCGCGGTCTGATCCTGCTGACTGTCATAATTCTTTCTGCGTTATTTATGCGAGCAGACAGGAAACACTACGAAATTCGCCAGCTTGGCATTCTTTCAGGAGAGGACCAGTTGATCCGGGTTATTTCCGATGAAGCCGAAAGCGCGCGCAAAATTGCAGAGAATGGCAAGGGTAAAAGAACTGCCCCCCATTTTCGCGTGGCCAGCCAATGGCCCAGTCGCACCATGATTGCATGCAGGTGCGACACTCTTCCATTACCGCCTGCCGCAAAGGATCCGGAAGCACAGCTCGCAATGATGAGCAGCATTACCCACCTGTTATTTAACCCGCGTCAAGCCGACAATGCCCCGCTTGCACGGAATCTGGCCGTTCATGGAGGGGATGTCATCGAGACCATCGCATTACTGCCTGACGGGGTTCTCCTGCATTTCAGGAATGCCGTCATCCCAACCCGGCCCTGACAGCAGGCCTGAAGTTTTCCAGGTGACATGAATTGACCCGCCCCGTCAGGTGATTTCAAGGGAAAAGCAAGATTCCGCCAGGTGGAGGTTGGGATGTAGCAATTTAAATGGGTATTTATCCGAGGAAAACATGAACAAAGGCGTGCAGGAAATTTTAATTTATGTTGTTGTGGCCATCAGCTCCTTGCTGGTATTAGGCTATGCCGTTCATATGCTCGTCGGCGGCTTGGTCAGCCCGGAAACCGAACAACTGCTTATCACCGTCACTTGTATTGTGGGTGTCATCGCCATCGGCTGGATGTTTTGGGATGTACTGCAACGTCGCAAGGGCATTAAATAACCATTTCTGGCTTTATTCTTTCAGGAAATCATTCTACCAGTAACGCTCCGGACAGAATGACCAGACCACGTACCCATAGTACAACCCTTCCCTGTGTACGATGATCCACGCGCACGCTGTTGTCGGAACGCAGCAACCGCAAGGCGGTTTTAATTTGCAGGACATAAAGTGCGTACATCAGCACAAGCATCATTAAGTGGATCCATATTAAGAAAGACGCGATTTCTCCTTCTTCGATCAAACGCCGATACCAGTCCTTGTTAAGATAAAGATATACAGGCATCCCGATATCAAACAGGATTACCGCAATCATGGTCACGACATGATATACACGTTTTTTTGCGTACCGAAATGCCAGCAGCATACCTATCTGCACTGCAAGTGCAGCCCACACTGTACCCGCTGTCAGCATAACCTGTTCTGTTCGCGCGCCATGCACATGCTCCTTCAATCTTTGCGGAAAATGAAAATCGAAAACGCGGATTATTCCGTATCCTGTTTTCGTATGATAACCCTGCTCCAGGCCTGAAATTTTCGGGACTCTTCAGGAAGAACCAATGGCTAATGGGTTTTCAGCAGCCTTTGTATTTCCTGAAAATCCTGCACACTGCGAAACTGCCCTTTATGAAATACAAATTGTACACGCTGACCTGACTTATCCAGTCCAGCAAGGCCGAAAGAACGTCCGGAATAATCCGGAAAAACCCGCAAATCCTTCAGCAACTCCACGCTATCTCCATTGCGCATCAGAACCCGGGTTGCCTGCCCACCAATTTCAATCGCTACCGGAGCGTTCGGCAAAATCATTAACCGTGTTTTAAGGATGCGGTTTGCACCGGCAATAAAAAAGAAACAGGCCAGGAATGAAAACAAATAAGCCAGACTTACATCGCCTCCGTACCACAATTTCGCCACCATCGACAACAAGGCAATTACCGTAGGAACATACAATAACAAATCCCACATCATGCCCCGACGATCCTGGACTAAGCTGAAATGTATATTATTCATGAAATTTCAACCCGCGCTTTTTTCTGAGCCTGCCATCAAAATCTTCCTGATTCCCGCTTCCATTTCCCCATGCAACATTCGTCCCGGCTGCACACCGTTCACAATACCATTCTTGTCTATAAAAAATGTCCATGGGTCACCCATCACGCGATATGCCTTGAATGCCTGCGGATTCTGATATTGATCCATATGAAGAAAAAGCACCTGATTTTGATATTTTTCCAATAATGCTTTCAGTATTTGCAACTGCCCGTCACACACTGTGCAATGGCCCGGAGTGGCAAACTCCAGAACAATGGGTTTACCAAGCGCCAGGGCTTCATCCAATGAATACTGATACATACGTGCATCCGGCTGGCGATATGTCGTCATCTTGCTCATATCCCCGCTGACATCCGCCAACTTTTTGGTGGGCAGACTGGGAGCAAGCATCCCCTTTTGCAGGACCCCCTTGGATTCTCCTCCCATGCCCCATAACGAGAACTGCTCGTTACATCCGCAAACAAGGCAGGAAAACAGGATCAACCAGCCTAAATTTTTTTTCACCTGGAACGGTTCCATCCAAAACATGTGCGGTATATGTTATATCCCCATATTATATTTGCCAGCAAAACCACACTGCCAAACATGCCTGCCAGGGACATGAAGCGAGAAGCCACCAGTTCCCCCTCGTCATCAATAAAGACCCCGATCAAACCCGCGGCGCAGAAAAATACCACCACGCCAAGCAAACCGAAATTATGCATCCAGAAATGCACCTTAACCAGACGTAAACTATAAATGGAGCGCCGGACCAACCGCGGAATGACAAAATATACTGCACCAAAAATCGCCATTTCCACCCATCCAAGCAGATTGATATGCGTATGCCCTAAAACAAGCCTGTGACCGGGAACCCCACTATTCACAAAATGACGAAAAGTAGGAACCCCCCCCATCAGCGCTCCCCAGGAAAAACCAATGATGCTATATATAATGCAGGCATAGATAAACCACAGAGTATATTTGGTATATTCCCTGTCCTGAGCCCAAGGCTCATTCAGCTCCTGAATCATTCCTGTCCCCTTTTGCATTTGATTTCATTTCTTCGCGCAAATCCTTATATTCAGATTTCCAACTGTCCGGCGCCCACATCCTGACCATGCTGTCAATAAAACCGGACTCTCCGCCCCCAGGAGGAAGCCTTGACGCATTGGACCCAGGTTTTGCCCGCAACTCTGAAAGAAAAACCGCAATGGCATGCAAATCCGCTGCCGGCATTTTTGCCACGAAAGCAGCTCCTTTGGATGGACCGTGATCCATCGTTGCGCCAGCGTAGGTCGCCTCAGGGTTCTTTAAAAAATTTTCAAGATACTCCAGGGTACGCCTGGAACCAATACCATCCAGAACCAGGCCCATGTTAGTCCCGTTACGCATGGCACGGTGACAGATCGTGCAACCTGAAGTACGGAACAATTCCGACCCACGCAGACCCTCCGCAGAAAAATCATACTGAAGCACTGGAAACATCGGCTTTTCCATACGTGACCGGACCACCTCCATTATCAGGAAGCTGATCAATGCCAAAATACCTATAAGCGCAAATCCGCCGAATAGCAATTTTTCACCAAATTTCATATTGCCAATTGCCATGCTGTATTGTTCCTATAACGACCCGCGTACGATATTTTCCTGCAAAGAAAATCCCCGCAGCCGAGATGACTCGACGCGGGGATTATATTGTATATGTTACGATTAATTCAAAATCTACAAGCCCTTAATGATGACCCATAACCTCTTTCAGCACGGTCTGGTTATCAATAAGAAGTCCGTCCCGGACATTCACAGGCGGCGCAGAAGTCAAGTAGGCAGCCACGTTATAAATGTCATCATCGGTAAGCGTTCTCGCAACCGTCTGCATGATCGGATTACCACCCACTACCGGGTCATTGCTCCTGGAACCGTCGCGCCAGCTTTTCAACTGATTCACCAGATATACATATTTCTGACCGCCAATCATCGGGAACATTGGATCAGCTCCGCGGCCATTAAAGCCATGACAGGAATAGCAGGAGGCAACCTTGCCATTCACGCCGCTGTGGGCCAGAACTTTACCCAGGTGAGTCTGCCCGACTGGCTGCCCTTCTGCCTTCAAGGCTTTCAAATCAGACGGCTCGTTCTTTCTGGGCAGAGTATCCACATATGAGGCCACGTCGCGGCGATCCTGTTCACTCAATGCCTTGGCAAACCCATTCATCACCGCACCCATTCCGGAAGGTGTGCGCTTGTCTGCAGCCAGGTCAGTAAGCTGCTTTACAATATATACATAACCAATATTTGCCAGGCGAGGAGCACCCATGGCATCATTGCCCAAGGCGTTTTCTCCATGACAGCTTGCACAAGCTGGTACATCCCCTTTTCCCTGAGTAAAGATTGTTTTGCCATTTGCCGGATTCGCAGTTACCTTACCCGCCCCCGCAACCGCTGTCCCTGACAACAGTACGGTGGCAGCGATTATTTTTAGCAATGACGATACCATATATGTAGACTTGCGCATTTCCCCCCCTTATTTCCTGAAATTCTTCAATTGTATCTCCAGCTGATTACTTTTCGCGCGATTCGCATTTTCATGCGGATAGCACCAACAGCGGTATTCAGCCTAGGAAGACATTCTATAGCAATATCCCTGTTACTCAAGCCTTGTTTTTTAAGAATTCTTTTTATACAGGATTGCAGCCAATCCAAAAATAAACCCAAAAATACACAAGTACATCAAAAGAACTTGGCCGGTAGTCACATTTTCAAACATAACTTTTTTCTCCTAATTCATATGCCTGGTTAAAAAACTTATTGCGCTTGTGGTCATTTTTAAACTGGCCAAGTTTATCATTGCTAAATTATGTTACGCAAGTCTTTTTGACTGCACCGGAGAACGATCCCTCTTTACAATATGGTCGAATTCGATGCGCAGCTTCCACCCCATTCTTACACCGTCTCCCGGATCCATTCTGACCGTATCAAACCACTAATCCAGGAAATTGCTTGTGCCCCTGCCTGGATACAGGAAATTTTAATTCCTAAGCAGGAACGTGCATGAGAGATACGGGTACGTTATACTGTGCACAATCAATGAATGCGCCCGTAGCTCAGATGGATAGAGTATTGGTTTCCGAAGCCAAGGGTCGTGGGTTCGACTCCCGCCGGGCGCGCCATCTTGTTTTCCCCCCCTGAAGAACCACTGCACGCCTTGAAGGGCAAGATGGTTTCTGGGGTTCGAGATCTTTCTCCACGCACATACGCCAATCTGTCTGCAAAAGTGAGTTTCATCACTGCATGGCGGTCTTCCATACGGCCTGTAGCCCGGAGCTGGTGCGGGTTTGAAAGGAAGCCCATTGCGGTTCGAAAACTTTCATCAAAGTCTTTCAGCGGACGCACGCATTTTGCAATTATTTCCTTCATAACATTCTGATCGCGCTGGGGCTGGCCGAAACGTTTCTCACAGGCTTTCACCACGTCCTTGAATTCGGCATCCACGATGCGGTCGAGCAACTGCTCGATCTTGCGTTCGGTTTTGGCGATCTCTGACGGTCACTGATGAAATATTCCGCCATGTTGCTTTATGTCCCCTCAACATCAATGCCGTGTTCGGCCAGCCAGGCCCTTCGCTGCGCATAGTCGGGCATTGCGCGCTCAACGCGCAGCCAGAAAGCAGGAGTGTGGTGTGGCTCGTGCAGGCGGCCTTGAGCTCTCGCAGCTTGGCGGACTCGGCCGTGGCGTTGTTTGTGCGGTTATCGATTTCATCCAAGCGCGCGGCAATCAGATCCTGTTCGGTACGAAGCGGCTTTGCCGTCACCAAACCCCGGATCGTTGGCAGGTTCAGACCCGCTTTTGCGCCCGCATCGTTCAGCCTGCTGATGTAGGTTTGTGCAATTGGCCCGGCCAGGTAATGGCCAACGAATCGCGAATTAACAGCATCAGGGTCTGGGCGTACCAGTGCAATGTGCTGGTTGATGTACGCCTCGCCCAAACCATCTGGAACGACACCGACGATAGCCGATCTTGCGGGTAAAGTCGATGTGCTCCAGAACGTCGTAGAGACTGACATTTTCGCCCTCAATCCCAGCGAGCGCCTTGCTCAGCAGACTGCCGACGTTGGCCTGCCGCGAGTTGTCGACAAGGTAGCTGTAGCGCGACTCTTTCGGCACCCAGAAGTAGCCATCCTTCTTGTACCATCGCTTGTTCTCGGCCGAGATTTCAGCTTCAGCGGGCGTCTTGCCTGCATCGATTTCGAGCTGGATCACCTCGGCACGGCGTTGTTCGAATACGTCGGAGCAGCGCTTAAGGAACAGCATCCCAAAGATATATTCCTTAAACTCGGAGGCATCCATCTTGCCGCGCAAAATGTCGGCGGCTTTGAAAAGATGGCGTTCCAGCTGTGGCAGGGTTAATGGCATGTAGAGGATCCAGTCAAAGTCGGTTGTTCTGTATTGGCGCAACGCATTTGTCGGCCTTGCCCATAAGGTTTTGTGAATCTGACGATCGGTAACCTGGGGCCAGCATCGCGTTCTTTACACCGTAGGTCGAATTTTTGCGTAAATAACCATAATAATCACTCCTATTTGATCCTGCTTGATAATCCAGCAGAATACGCGGATTACCTGGTCAAAATTCAGCCGGCGTCAACACTATATCGCAACCGGAATAGTCCGATACAATACATTTCGACTCATAACCGGAATCCCGTTTCAGCGACGCCAGAAATTCACTTTGAGCGACTGCCGGTCGTTCGCATGGAAAGCGCATATACACCCTGACATTATCTCCAACTTCCAACCATGTCTAACCATAGCTTTCTTGCCCGTTCCATGTCAGCCGTATGGCATCCGTGTACGCAGATGAAACACCATGAGACCTTGCCGCTGATTCCAATCCAGCGCGGACAAGGGGTATGGCTATACGATTTCAACGGGGCATGTTACCTGGATGCAGTCAGCTCATGGTGGGTGAATTTGTTTGGGCACTGCAATCCATACATTAACCGTGCCATAACCCTGCAACTGGAACAGCTGGAACATGTAATGCTGGCCGGATTTACCCACGAACCAGTGGTGCAACTCTCCGAACGACTGGCGCAACTGGCTCCCAAGGGCCTTGGCCATTGTTTCTACGCCTCGGATGGTGCGTCTGCAATCGAAATTGCACTAAAAATAAGTGTTCATTATTGGCGCAATAACAACCAATCCCAAAAAACCAGTTTCATCAGCCTGCAAGGGAGTTATCACGGTGAAACCTTGGGGGCATTGTCCGTAACGGATATGGCACTTTTTAAAGATGCCTACCGTGCGCTGATCAAACAGAATGCCACGGTACCCAGCCCTGACTGGCGCAATGCTGAGCCAGGCGAGAGCGCTCAGGATTATGCCCTGCGCTGTGCAGAGCAACTTGAGGCACATCTGCAACAAAACCACCACCATATTGCCGCCTTCATTGTCGAGCCTCTGGTTCAGGGAGCAGCCGGTATGGTGATGTACCATCCGGCCTATCTGGCTCGTGCACGCGCATTGTGCAATCAGTACCACGTCCATTTCATTGCCGATGAAATTGCTGTCGGCATGGGACGAACCGGAACGATGTTTGCCAGCGAACAGGCTCAGAAATTTTTCGTTTCCGAAACTGGCGAAAACATTTCCCCCGACTTTCTTTGCTTATCCAAAGGACTTAGCGGTGGTTACCTGCCACTTTCCGTAGTGCTGGCCACAGATGCAATCTATCAGGCATTCTATGCCGACCGGCTTTCTCAAGGTTTTTTACACTCCCATTCCTATACAGGAAATCCCTTGGCCTGTCGGGCAGCATTGGCTACCCTGGAACTGTTTGAGCACAATGACGTACTTTCAAGCAACCGCCAAAAAACAATTTACCTGAACCGGATTGCTCAACCCCTGCGCGATCACCCCCGGGTAAAAAATTTCCGCAACACCGGAATGATATGGGCATTTGAAGTAGAATGCGCGACAGACCAGTTTGCCCAGCGCTGCTTCAGCCTTGCTTTACAACATGGACTGCTGCTGCGCCCAATCGGCAATACGGTCTATTTTATGCCTCCCTATGTCATTACCGAACCCGAAATGGAGATTCTGGTCACACACACCATTGCAATCATGGATGCAATCAGCTGATCCATCTCATGACTGCGCGGTTATTACGTGTATCCCATGTAATCCCCTGATGAACCAGCAAAAAAGCCAGTATTCATGAAACTGCTTTATATTCTGGCAGCCTTGTTCTGCCTGCTTCCCTGCGCTTTCTCCGCCCCTTTGCCACCACCAGTCCTGAAGGCCCTGCAACAGGCGAACATTCCATTAGACAGTATTGGCATAGAGGTACGCGAGGTACATTCAAACAAACCTCTCATTAGCCTGAACGCAAAAAAACCGATGAACCCGGCATCGACCATGAAGCTTCTCACTACCTATGCCGGTCTGGAGCTACTGGGCGCAGCCTATAGCTGGAAAACAGAGGCCTATCTGGCCGGCAAACTGGAACAAGGCATACTGTATGGTGACCTGATTTTGAAAGGTTATGGCAACCCTAAATTAACACTGGAAAATTTCTGGCTGTGGCTGCATGAATTACAAGGCCGCGGCTTGCGCGAGATTCACGGCAACCTGGTTCTGGACAGGAGCGTTTTCCAGCTACCCCCGTATGATCCGGCAGAATTTGATCATCAGCCGATGCGCCCATATAACGCCGGACCAGATGCACTATTGCTTAACTTCAACTCGATACACCTGCTGTTTACCCCTGAAGAAGAGCAAATCAGAATTATCAGCACACCTGAGCTTGCCGGGATCAAGATAGAGAACCACGTCACAGCATCCCAGGCACCGACCGATTGCACTGAATGGGATGACCGGATTTCTTTTGAATTCAATAGAGATACCCTGCTGATACAGGGGGTTTACCCGATCACGTGCGGGGAGCGCGTACAGAATGTACGCCTGCTACCCCACCCAGACTATCTGTACGCTGCATTCCGCCCCTTGTGGGAAGAAATGGGCGGATCTCTGCAGGGCTCCCTGCAGGAAGGGATCGTGCCGGATGACGCAATTTTATTTTCCACCCACCGATCTGCACCATTGGCAGAACTGATTCGCGACATCAATAAATTTAGCAACAACGTAATGACTCGCCAGCTATTCCTGAGTTTGGGAAGAAATAGCGCAAGTCGCACCGACCTTGATCAAAGCGAACAAACCCTACGCAATTGGCTGTTGCAGAAAAAATTGCACTTCCCGGAGCTAATAATTGAAAACGGGGCTGGGCTTTCACGCCGGGAAAGAATCAGCCCCCGAAGCCTGGCATTGTTGTTACAAAGTGCACAGCGCAGTTCGCTCTCGGCAGAATTCGAAGCATCCTTACCCATTGTCGGGGTGGATGGAACACTAAAAAACCGCCTCTCGGACAGCAAGACTGCCAATCATGCCCACCTTAAGACCGGCTCACTACAAGGCGTACAGGCCATTGCGGGATATGTTCACTCCATCAAGAATAAACAATGGATACTGGTTTTTCTGATCAATCACCCCAATGCAGCAGCTGGAAGACAAGCGCAAAATATATTGATCGACTGGATTCACCAAAAACATTAAAACCTTTGCAATTCCCATGGCGCCTCCCACACCAGGCCAAACACCTGACAGCCTCCTTAAAGCCTAGGCAAGAATTCTTTAATCTGCCTTTCCTTCAACAAACCCCCTTGCCTTATGCTTTATTCCAATGGAAAAACATTGGGTTACAATTTCATAAAACCACCCCTGCTTTTCGCCCCGATTAATGAGCGACAAAAACAATCCCCGGGTAATCGAAACCAGCAAAAGCCGGATCCAATCCGGCTTCGTGCAGACTGTTATAATTCGGATTCTTTCTGTAATCATTTGATCCGTTCAATATGCATACCTTAATCTGTGGCTCGCTTGCCTACGACAACATCATGGTATTTCACGACCGGTTCAAAAACCATATTCTGCCTGAACAGATCCATATCCTGAATGTGTCATTCATGGTACCGGAAATGCGCCGGGAATTTGGTGGCTGCGCAGGCAATATTGCCTATAATCTGCATATACTCGGCGGAAACTCTCTGATCATGGCAACCGTTGGAGATGACTTCGGTCCTTATGCCTCGCATCTGGAAAAGCTGGGATTATCTCAGCAGCATATTCTGCATGTACCTGGCAGCTTCACCGGCCAGGCTTTTATCACCACCGATCAGGACGACAACCAAATTACTGCCTTTCATCCGGGCGCAATGAATTTCTCAGAGCAGAATCATGTCCATGACGCAAAAAATGTCACCCTGGGTATCGTATCGCCAGCCGGGCGCGCAGGCATGTTGCAACACGCCCAGGAATTCCATGAAGCAGGCATCCCCTTCATTTTTGACCCCGGCCAAAGCATGCCTTTATATAGCGGTATTGAGTTATTGACCTTCGTAGAACAGGCTGATTATGTAACGGTCAATGACTATGAAGCCAAGCTATTGGAAAACAAGACAGGAAAAACGATAGAAGAACTCAGCCAATTGACCCGTGCCTTCATCATTACGCTCGGTGCGCAAGGATCTATCGTTTTCACAAATAACAAGGAAATATCCATTCCTACCCCCCCAGCCGAAACATTGATTGATCCAACTGGCTGCGGTGACGCATACCGGGCTGGCTTGCTACATGGAATCCAGCAAGGATGGGACTGGGATACCACGGGTCGCATTGCATCCTTGTTGGGCTCTCTGAAAATCGGCAGCAGAGGAGGGCAAAACCACAAACCAACCTGTGACGAACTAGCCGCACGGTTCAAGCAATATTTTGGCTATGCCATTGATTTATAATTCCTGATCCGGCCAAAAATTACCACTCCATCCGCTAACCAGAAAATTAAAAACTGGCCGGAATACGTCTCTTACAGAATTATTCAATCTCTGAATTGCCGGATATCCCCTGTTTAACAACGTCCCGTGGATAAAATCCAGAATGGCAATCAATACCCACCCCGATAAAAGTTTTTCTGACCAAACCACGATCACTCTCACAAAAATTCATTTCATACCCGGTGCAGTCATACTGTCTTCCAGGCAGATTTATGGATTGTTCGGTGGAACATAGCCAGAAGGCATTTCTGCCCCATCGCCAAAAAAATGGTTTTCCATCTGTTGGGCCAGATATTTACGGGCATGACTCTCTGCAAGATTCAAACGATTTTCATTGACCAGCATAGTCTGATGCCTTAACCAGGCGGCCCATGCCTCCTTTGAAACCTGCTCAAAAATGCGCTGCCCCAGAGCCCCTGGATAGGGAGGCCGATCCAAGCCTTCTGCCTCATGACCCAACTTGATACAATGCACCATTCTTACCATTTATTTCTCCGACTGATTCGATTATAAATTTTACATTGATTGCTTCTATACAAGTACTCACGCAAAACCTTCACCATTCCACTTAATGATTCAGAAATTACGATCCACTCCTAAAACTTTCTCACAAATACCTTGGAACGCCGCTGGAAGTTGTAGAGCATTTTTTTCTGTGATGGCAACTCGTTAATATCCATCTCCTTAAATCCCCGCTCAATAAACCAATGGGCAGTACGTGTAGTCAAAACAAAAAGCCTGTTTAAACCTTTTTCCTGTGCTTTTGCAATCATGTGCTTCAGCAGCAGATCACCGTATCCCTGCTTACGGTAATTAATTTGCACAGCTAGACAAGCAAGCTCGGCAGCCTGCTCCTCGAAAAATGGATACAGTGCAGCGCAACCAATAATTCGGTGATCGTGCTCCAGCACAACAAAACGTTCTATCTCACGTTCAAGCCGTTCACGACCTCGTCGAACCAGAATCCCTTCAACCTCCAGTGGTTGCAGCAGCTGCAAAATACCCCCAACGTCATCAATGGTGGCATCACGCAATGTGTTCAAGGGGCTTTCCACCACCATACTGCCAATGCCGATATCGCTGAATAATTCCTGCAGAATGGAGCCATCAACATGACGGCTAACCAGGTGCGTGCGTGCCACCCCTGCTTCACAGGCAAGAACAGCGCATGGCAGAAACAGCGCAACATCTTCTGACAACCTGTCTTTTTCTGACAGGATCGTTCTCGCATCTGCCACTGTTAATTCGCGCAATAAATTACCTTGCGCATCCTGGACGCCTTCCATTTCCATCAGAAAAATCAGCTTATCTGCATCAAGCGCAATGGCAGTACGTGTGGCCACCTCTTCAAGAGTAAGATTGAAAACTTCTCCTGTTGGGGAATAGCCAAGCGGAGAAAGCAATACCACCTCGTTGCGGTCAAGCCGGTCTTTGATCGCAACCACATCTACTTTTCGAACGCTGCCAGTATAAAGTAAGTCTACACCATGAATTACGCCCATCGGCTGCGCGGTGATGAAATTTCCCCCGGCAACCCGGATATCTGCGTTAGCCATAGGAGAATTAGCCAGGCCCATCGACAGCAAAGCCTCAATTTCTACCCGTACACGACCAACCGCTTCCTTTACACATTGCATGGTTTCAGAATCAGTCAGGCGAATGCCATGATGATAATGTCCATCCAGATTGTTGCGTATTAAATGACGTTCTATCTGAGGACGGGCTCCATGTACTAATACCAGGCGTACCCCCAAACTGGAAAGCAGATTCAGATCATGCGTCAACTCGATAAACTTGCCATCTGCAACCACCTCACCACCAAATGCAACCACAAAAGTGCGGCCACGGAAAGCATGGATGTAAGGTGCTACCGAACGAAACCAGGCAACAAATTCAGCAGAAGGCACTGGGCTATGTGGCATAACTTTAATAACGAACGGCACAAGTATGCCGCATCCTGTCAGAAAACATTAATATGATGAATAGCAAAAACCTCTGGTCCACAGGTATATCATGGCTCCGGTCAACATTATACTTAGGTTCAGTTCGCCATAACATGCTTAAACATACCCTTGGCAACGGTTACTTATCTCATCACCTGTTAACATATGTAATTGAGCCTGTTAACATTTTTTCTTGACTGCTTATATCAAACAGGATATCGCTTTGCATCCGTAAGGATACATTGCATAAACGATCTGCATGAATGCATCACGATTTTTCCATGAGAAAAAACCATTTCCTGGCGCTGCCTTACAACATTGATTGATGAAACAACAGGGAACCAGAAAATTCAGCTATTTGGCCAAAACTCCAACGGCTATTTCACTGAAATCTATATCAACATGCTGCTTCCCAACAAAACCCGTCCCGATTTTACCTTCGGCAAAATTTTTCAGAACAGTTGATTTTATATTCCGCTCTGTCACATTTAATTACAGGAAAAAATGAATGCCTGGCCATAAATTATGAATATGGCCCACGTCTTGGCGGAACAAATCCGGCACGCTGATATAAGCAGAATTGTTCCGATTTAGAACCTCTGCGGGTTCCCTCCCAAACTTTAACCCAGGTTTTTTCAGCTTCAACCAATTTTCTGGCGTTTTCCCCCTGCACCAGCAGCAAATCACAATCTGGCTGCATATGTGCATATGTAAAAATATTTCCCATGTATTGCATCATGGCACGCTGTGTGCCGCCCACATGCAAACTTGCGATACACCCATAATCCATGGGAAGAGACTGCCTCAACGAGGCCACCATAGTGCGATAGCTTTTCGCATTATTCAACCATGGCAACCAGATTGTCATGGCCAGCACCCACACTAATGTGATACCTCCAGCCCAGTTCAACACAGCACGACGCATGGATCGCCCCACTCGCCACACCAGAAACAACCACAACACGGTAAAAGCAAACGCGATCCAAAATGATGTAGCATGAAACACCGGCTCAAACCCAGGCTGATAACTTTTCAACCAACGCGTAATCTTGGCATGATTATCCTGCAGCAGTCCGGCCCAACCCCACCACATCAAAATAGCAAATAAGCCAAATGTCATGATGCCGAACCAATCCAGAGCGTTGGCAGCCCCCCGGCGCAGGGTAGGAAGAGCCGCCGTAGCAAGCAAAACCAGCGGGAGCAGCATGGGTAACGCATATACATCCCTTGCACTGGGCACTGCACTCAATGCTAGCAACATCACGAAAAAACTCACCAACAGCAACTGAAACTCCGCTTCATGCAATGCTCTTTTCCGTTCCTCCCACACTTTCCAAGCGGCCAGCGGCAAGGCAGGCCAGGCAAACCATGGCAACATTTTTAGATAATAAAATGGCCTTGCAAAATGTCCGGTCTGAATATAATCAAGCCAACGACCGACATTGTGCGTCCAGAACCACTCCATAAACAGTTCAGGAGAATGTTGATATAACAGGACAGGCCAGACGATTAGCCACGGTAAAGCAAGCAGCAGGGCAACAGCCAGGCTGGTGAAAAAAGAACGTGAACGCCATGTATGGAACAATAGCAGGACAACACTAATCAGAACAAACAGCACCGGCGCGATCAGACCTTTTGACATGAAGCCGATACCGACACCGCTTCCAATAAAAACGCCCGACAGAAATTTATGGCGCCTGCCCAGCGCATAGCCGTATAGCATCATGGCACAGCCGGTGAGTAGTGCAAGGTCGGTAATGAGTTCGTGGGAACGGACCAACATACCCAGACACCCGATCAAAATAATCACGGCAGTCCAACCCCGCCCACTTCCGAACAGTTCTCGCCCGGCCAAACCTGTAAACAGCAAAGTAAACGCAGTATAAAAACCACTTGCAAGCCTTGCACCATCATGCAGATCAAGCAGCGGGGAAAATAATCTGGCGAAAAATGCCGCTGTCATGTAAAACAAGGGGGGGTGCTCTAGATGACGTTCACCAGCCAAAGTGGGAATCAGCCAATCACCACTTTGCAAAATGTGATAGATCAACCCAAAACTGTAAGCGTCATCCGGCTGCCATGGGTCGTGCCCTGTCAGCCCTGTACCTAACCAAACGGTACACAGCAGCGCCAGCAGCCACACTTTGGCAGTAGTTGGAGAGTGTTCTTGTTTCGGGATATAAGAAAACATGAACTGTAACGAATATCAGGACGCTAGATCAGATTTGCGAATAACGGAAAATTCTGCCGTGCCCCTGCTTTAGAATAAAACAAACAAAAAAGGCAGCGTCTGCTGCCTTTGAATCTTCCTATCTCGAAGACAGGCCATTATGACAAGGACTTTACACCAGCTTTCCCGTATTTTTGACGGAATTTCTCCACTCGGCCCGCTGTATCCACTATCTTCTGCGTGCCTGTATAAAATGGATGGCAGTCTGAGCAGACTTCAACATGCAGCGCCTTACCCAGTGTGGACCTGGTTTTAAATGTATTGCCACAACTACAGGTAACTGCAATTTCATCGTATTGTGGATGAATATCGGTTTTCATTTTAGCTTCCTTAAAACATGCAATTGAAAAAACTTCCTCAGACAGCATGCACTAATGCATGTAGAAAATTATAAATTATCCGTGAAATGAGCCGCTGATGCAACTTTAAAAATGCACTGTTTGCCGTTTTGCTTCATATTACGGTATAGTGCAGCCTGCCGTTTAAACCAATGGAAGAACATGCTGCCCGACTGACTGTATTCAGGGACTCCGGGTTTGGCCGCTACGCAAGATTCTGATTGCCGGATTGATATAACTCAATGTAATTCGGCAATTGCTTTACATTGCGTCTGGCAGACCTCATGTAATGACATACAGCGTGACGCATTGCCGAAGGCGCAACACCCGTAACCGCTCAGGCTCAAGAACTATTGGCACAGGCAAATCTGGAGAGTGCTGTATATACACAGCCACCGAAGGGGCACACGATATTTTCGTAATCTCTCAGGTAAAGAGGACAGATGGGGCGAGACAGATATTCCTGTCTCGCTTTTTTATTTTTTGAAAGATTACCTATGACACTCAAGCAAACTCCTCTTAATGCAGACCATCGTGCAATGGGCGCAAAAATGGTCGATTTCGGTGGCTGGGACATGCCATTACACTATGGCTCGCAACTGGACGAGCACCATCAGGTTCGCAACGATGCCGGCATGTTCGATGTCTCGCATATGCGCGTGGTTGACCTGAAAGGAGCAGATGTGCGCGATTTTTTGCGTTACCTGCTGGCGAACAACGTGGACAAGCTTCAATCTCCCGGAAAAGCACTATATTCCTGCCTGTTGCGTCAGGATGGGGGCATCATCGACGATTTGATCGTTTATTTCATGAACGAATCCTGGTTCCGCATCGTAGTCAACGCAGGAACCGCCGACAAAGATATCGCCTGGATGAAAGAACAGGCTTCCGCACATGCCCCGCAATTGCAGATTACACCACGCAATGATCTGGCAATGATCGCAGTACAAGGACCGAACGCTGCCACAAAACTGTGGGCGGCATTGCCTGGATCACAAAAAATATCAGAAGGACTTAAACCTTTCAACGCTGCAGAATTGGATGCATTCTTTATCGCACGAACTGGATATACCGGCGAAGATGGATTCGAGATCATACTCCCCTCTACGGCAGCCTCTGCTTTATGGCAAGCCTTGCATGACGCAGGCGTAAAACCGATCGGATTAGGTGCACGTGACACATTACGTTTGGAAGCCGGCATGAACCTGTATGGGCATGACATGGACGAAACCACCAACCCGATAGAATCAGGACTGGCCTGGACCATAGACCTGGCAAGCGAACGCGATTTTATTGGTAAAACTGCGCTCCTCGGCCAACCCAGAAGCCGCAAGCTGGTTGGTCTGGTTTTACAGACCCGCGGGGTGCTGCGTGATCACCAGGCAGTGCATAGCAGCCATGGTGACGGTGAAATTACCAGCGGTAGTTTCTCACCCACACTGAATCAGTCCATCGCCTTGGCGCGTGTCCCGGCCGCAGTAGAGATAGGCGATCTGGTACAAGTGGCAGTTCGCGATAAAATGCTGACAGCCAAAGTGGTGAAATACCCATTTGTACGCAATGGCAAAGGCTTAATCTAATTTTCACTCTTCAAATATTAAGGATATAACCATGAGCACAGCAAACATACCTGACAATCTGAAATACACTCCATCCCACGAGTGGGTCAGAAAAGAGAACGATGGCACGATTACGGTAGGCATTACCCAGCATGCACAGGAATTGCTGGGCGATATGGTATTCGTGGAAAGCCCGGCGGTTGGCCGCCAACTGCAAGCAAAAGAAGAATGCGCAGTAGCAGAGTCAGTAAAGGCAGCAGCCGATATTTATGCTCCTGTTAATGGCGTGGTGGTAGAAATCAATACCGCGCTCAGCGATGCACCGGAACAAATCAATGAAGATCCGTATTCCGCTTGGCTATTTAGAATGAAGCCAGAAAACGCCAGCGATGTAGATGCATTAATGGATGCTGCTTCGTATCAATCTCATATTGATAGTGAAGCACATTAGTTTTGCAGCAGATGACTTGTATATCCCAGCCAATATTTTTTATTCCTTAAAAATTTAAAGCCAGCAATGATTACAACCGATAAATTTGTGAACCGCCATAATGGCCCCCGTGAAAATGAAATCAAGGCGATGCTTGATGTAATTGGCGCAAGCACTCTGGACGAATTAATTGACCAGACCATTCCTGAGGTAATCCGCTTGAAAAAGCCATTGAACCTCCCCCCCGGAATGACCGAATATCAATATCATGGATACTTACGTGGTGTTGCTGGGAAAAATCAGATTTTTAAAACCTATATTGGCCTGGGTTATTACAACACCATTGTTCCTCCTGTTATCCAGCGAAATATTTTGGAAAATCCAGGCTGGTATACTGCATACACCCCATATCAGGCTGAAATCTCCCAAGGCCGACTGGAAGCATTATTGAATTTCCAGACCATGATTATGAATTTAACCGGGATGGAGATTGCAAATGCATCCCTTCTGGATGAAGCAACCGCAGCCGCCGAAGCGATGGCAATGTTATTCAATAATCGCACGCGTCAAGCTGTTGAAAATGGAGCGAACAGGTTTTTTGTATCCGACGAGTGTTATCCACAAACGATTGAACTATTAAGAACACGTTCAGCGCCAATGGGAATTGAACTGGTAATTGGAAACTTTAGAACTGTAACACTGGATCGCAGTATCTACGGGGCGTTGATCCAATATCCAACCGCTGATGGAAAAGTACATGATTATGCTGACTTTGTAACCAGAGCAAAGGCAAATGGGGCATCCATCGCAGTAGCCGCCGACGTACTAAGCCTGGTATTGCTAAACCCGCCCGGAGAGTGGGGGGCAGACGTCGTTGTTGGATCAACACAACGCTTTGGTGTCCCTATGGGTTACGGAGGACCTCACGCTGCATATTTTGCATGCCGAGAAGAATACAAGCGCACCATGCCTGGCCGCATCATAGGAGTTTCGTTGGATGCCGAAGGAAACCAGGCATTGCGTATGGCACTACAAACACGCGAACAGCATATCCGCAGAGACAAGGCAACCTCCAACATTTGTACAGCCCAGGCGCTACTGGCGATCATGGCAAGCATGTATGCGGTATACCACGGACCGGAAGGTCTCAAGGGTATTGCTCAACAGGTACACTATAATGCAATAGCCTTGGCAAACGCATTAAAAAATATCGGTTATTCTGTTGAAGATGGAATATTTTTTGACACGATCAAAGTAAATATTGCAAACCCTGCCGGAATTAAACCTTTGGCGGAAGCAGCAAAAATAAACTTCCGTTATCTGGATGATGCCATCACAATTTCAGTTGACCAGACAACCAGTGTGGATGACCTGAACGCAATTACTGAAATTTTCGGACAAGCGGCAAATAAAACTCCAAAACAAATCACGAACGAGCAGATTGCTAGCCAGCATTCCTTAATCAATGAGCGCAAATCCCTAATCCTCCAGCACCCTGTGTTTAACATTTATCATTCCGAATCTGAAATGATGCGTTACATCAAAAGACTGGAAAACAAGGACTTATCCTTAACACATTCAATGATCTCATTAGGATCCTGCACTATGAAGTTAAATGCAGCAGCCGAATTGATTCCGATTACCTGGCCAGAATTTGCACATATTCATCCTTTTGTCCCTGAAAATCAAGTAGTTGGCTATCGCGAAATAATTGATGAACTGGATAAATCATTAAGTGAGATCACCGGATTTGAGAAAATGAGTTTCCAGCCAAACAGCGGCGCCCAAGGCGAGTATGCCGGGTTGCTGGTCATCCAGGCATATCATCGATCACGTGGAGACGCTCACCGGAACATCGCATTAATACCCACATCGGCGCATGGAACCAACCCTGCAAGCGCAGCCATGTGTGGATTGAAAATCGTCCTGGTAAAATGTGACAAGACTGGGAATGTCGATGTCAGCGACTTGCGTGAAAAAGCAGTCCAGCATAAAAATAATCTGGCATGCTTAATGATTACCTATCCAAGTACACATGGCGTTTATGAAGAAAGCATTATAGAAATTACAGACATCATCCATGAAAATGGCGGACAGGTTTACATGGATGGAGCAAACATGAATGCCCAGGTAGGACTAACCAGTCCAGGCAATATCGGCGCAGATGTCTGTCACCTGAACCTGCATAAAACCTTCGCAATTCCCCACGGTGGAGGCGGACCGGGAATGGGGCCAATTGGCGTAGCAAAACACCTGGCTCCTTTTCTTCCTTCACATCCATTGGTGAAAACAGGAGGGGAAACCGGTATACATGCAGTGTCCGCTGCGCCATACGGCAGCGCCCTCATATTGCTGATTTCTTATGGTTATATAAAGATGCTAGGAGGAACTGGCGTTACCGAAGCCACACGCATAGCAATACTAAACGCCAATTACATTAAAGAATCATTGAAAAACCACTTTCCAACGTTATACAGCGGTGCAAATGGGCGCTGTGCGCACGAAATGATTTTAGCTTGTGGTACATTTAAGCGGGAAGCCGGGATAGAAGTCGGAGATATTGCAAAACGCTTGATGGATTATGGATATCATGCTCCTACCGTTTCATTCCCGGTTTCAGATACCTTGATGGTTGAACCGACCGAAAGCGAATCCAAAGATGAACTGGATCGCTTTTGCTCTGCAATGATCTCGATACGCAGGGAAATTGATGAAATCATTTCAGGCGAAGCAGATAAAGAAGATAACGTAATCAAGAATGCGCCTCACACTGCCAAATCAGTTATTACAAGTAACTGGAATCACGGTTATTCACGCGAAAAAGCGGCATATCCGCTTAAATGGCTGAAAGATAACAAATTCTGGCCCAGCGTTGCCAGGGTGGACAATGTCCTTGGAGATAAAAACCTGGTTTGTTCCTGCCCGCCCCTGCAAGCATACGCGGAAGATACACTCTAACATTCCCTGATCAGGATTAAAAACATGACTGAAAAAACATCTGGCACTTCCACTGTTACCTTGAATGGAACCCCTGTTACACTATCCGGCATATTTCCGTCCATTGGCCAAACCGCCCCTGAATTTACTCTGGTGGACAAAGACCTGAAGGATGTAGCATTAAAGGACTTCTCGGGCAAACGCAAGGTGCTCAACATTGTTCCCAGCCTGGATACTGCTGTATGCGCCACCTCCGCACGTAAATTCAATGAGGCAGCAAGCAAACTGGCAAACACCGTAGTACTGGTAATTTCTGCCGACCTGCCGTTTGCAATGAATCGCTTTTGCGTAGCTGAAGGATTAAATAACGTCACCGTATTATCCTTGATGCGGGGACGCGATTTCATGAATAAATTTGGTGTAGAAATCTCTGATTCAGCATTACGCGGTTTAACGGCACGCGCTGTAATTGTACTGGACGAAAACAATCAAGTATTGCATGCAGAACTGGTAAATGAGATCACTCACGAACCTGACTATCAAGCTGCAATAGACGCATTAACACAACGCTGACAAGATACAATCAGATAAACTCGCAACCCCGTCCCGATCCCCGGGAGGGGGAACCGTATGCACAACCGTCTCTTAATCCGAAACCGAAACAGCAAACAAATACTTTAAATCCCTAACATGCACCTCAGAAAATCTGGCTCAGATTTGCCCTAATCTTTTCCTATGCCATACCGATCCCGGTAAGCTTGCACTGCCTGCAGATTTTGCATCATCGCTGCATTGCCCCGCAAATAAAAAAGCAAATCATCCAGAGAAGCAATTGCAGCCACCGGAATCCCATAGTTTTGCTGTACTTCCTGCGCTGCAGAAAGCCCATCGCTGTCGCGTCCGGTTTGCTGCCCTATTTCCATCCGGTCTAGGGCGATCACTACCCCACAAGGTGTAGCACCTGCAGCACGTATCAAAGCTATGGATTCCCGGACCGATGTACCTGCAGTAATCACATCATCAATTATCAATACCCGCCCCTGTAATTTTGCCCCAACAGTTGCCCCACCTTCACCATGATCTTTAGTTTCCTTACGATTAAAGCAATAAGGTACGTTCCTCTCCATTTCTGCCAAAGCGATGGCCGTACCTGCAACTAGCGGAATACCCTTGTACGCAGGCCCGTACAGCATATCAAAGGGGATATTGGAAAACAGAATGGCCTGCGCATAAAACTGCGTCAACTGCTTCAGCGACTCCCCATCATTAAACAGGCCCGCGTTAAAAAAATATGGCGATAAACGCCCGGCTTTTGTTTTAAACTCGCCAAAACACAAAACCTCGCGCTCGATAGCGAACCGGATAAACTCCTGGCGAAAATGGGACATGGCAATAGATCGATAATTTAAACGTGCCGCCATTATAATTCCATGTCATACATACGGAGAATTTTAGTGCGCGTAATCAGTGTTAACCTCAATGGAATCCGTTCTGCCTGCAACAAGGGTTTTTTTGATTGGCTAGCGAAACAAAACGCCGACATTATCTGTCTGCAGGAACTCAAAGCCCAGGCTTCAGACCTGACATCAGACATGCTTGCCCCTTCCGGCTATCACGGTTACTTCCACTATGCCGAAAAAAAAGGCTATAGTGGCGTCGGCATTTATTGCAGGCATACTCCAGAATCGATTTTGGCAGGGTTGAACATGCCTGAATTTGACTGTGAAGGAAGGTATATTGAAGCACGATTCGGCAACCTGAGTGTCGTATCGCTTTACCTACCTTCCGGCTCCAGCGGTGAGGAACGCCAAATGATCAAATTCAAATTCATGGCTGCATTTATGCCACATATGCGCGAACTGTATGCAAGCGGACGCGAGATATTGTTATGTGGTGACTGGAACATTGCCCACACTGAAAAGGATTTAAAGAACTGGCGAGGAAACCGGAAAAACTCCGGTTTCCTCCCAGAAGAACGAGCTTGGCTCACTGAACTATTTAGCACGGTCGGGTTCATAGATGTATTCCGTCAGCTACATCCTGAACTAGAAGCCTACACTTGGTGGTCCAATCGAGGGCGTGCCTGGGAAAAAAATATCGGATGGCGCATCGACTACCACATTGCCACCCCAGGTATCGCTCATACCGCCCGGTCCACCAGCATCTTCATGGATCAACGCTTTAGCGACCATGCACCCCTGACAATAGATTACGATTTCAGTCTTGATGTATCCGGAACGTCGGACCAAACCGCTAAACCCGGATCAACTACTCTGGAGACATGACCAGCATCTTTACCCTAGTTTGTTTTATAAAAAACTGTATTCGCATGTTAAAATGAAAAATTATGCTTTCATTCTTCCATCGGCCCTGTTTAAAACATCCCCATATTTCAATTACTGAAATATCAGCAGAGTAAATATGCTTTTAACCAAAATTTACTAGAATCAACCCCGAATCGGGGTCGGGCACGATACTGGAACTGAAGAACAAGCTGAAATACTTTCAAGATGACAAAACCGATGAACAGACTGCCAATTCCGGGCAAAACCCAATTAAATACACAGATAACTATGTGCCACTTTTACCATACACCAAGAGGTAAGAAATGATACCAGAAATCGGTAACTTTTCCCTCATGCTTGCTCTTGCAGTGGCGCTCCTGCTCGGCATACTGCCCATAGCAGGCAGCATGCGCGGAAATCAGCAGTTGATGGCTTTTGCCCGCCCGGCCGCTCGCACGCAACTTGCATTCATAGCAATTGCTTTTGGATGCCTTGTATACTCTTTTGTCAATAACGACTTTTCCGTTAAATATGTCGCTCTTCACTCAAACTCATTGCTCCCCGTCCAGTATCGCATCGCAGCGGTATGGGGAGGACATGAAGGATCATTACTATTATGGATGCTGATGCTGGGAGGATGGATGCTGGCGGTGACGCTGTTCAGCAAGCGTCTGCCTCAGGAAATGCTGGCCCGGGTACTCGGTGTAATGGGGCTGATTAGCGTCGGATTTCTCTCCTTCACCTTATTTACCTCCAACCCTTTTGAACGTTTGCTCCCGGCTGCAATGGATGGCCGCGACCTGAATCCATTACTGCAAGACCCAGGCATGATTTTTCACCCGCCCTTGTTGTATATGGGGTATGTCGGCTTTTCTGTAGCCTTTTCCTTTGCCATTGCGGCCTTGATCGGTGGCAAGCTGGATGCCACCTGGGCCCGCTGGTCACGACCATGGACAACAGTAGCCTGGATGTTCCTCACACTGGGTATCATGCTCGGCAGCTGGTGGGCTTATTATGAACTTGGCTGGGGCGGATGGTGGTTCTGGGATCCGGTCGAAAATGCCTCCTTCATGCCCTGGCTAGTAGGTACTGCTTTAATCCATTCTCTGGCAGTAACAGAAAAACGTGGAGCATTCAAAAATTGGACCGTACTGCTGGCTATCATGGCGTTTTCCTTAAGCCTGCTCGGAACATTCCTTGTTCGTTCAGGAGTACTCACCTCCGTTCATTCTTTCGCTGCAGACCCATCGCGCGGTCTTTTTATCCTGGCATTCCTTAGCTTAGTGGTTGGCTGTTCTCTGGTGCTGTTTGCCTGGCGTGCACCGAAAGTAGGACTTGGCAGCGGATTCGGATTGGTTTCACGCGAGTCCATACTGCTTTTAAACAATGTACTCCTGGTGGCTGCTGCCGGTTCAGTATTCCTGGGCACACTTTACCCTTTGTTTTTAGACGCATTAAATCTTGGTAAAATTTCTGTCGGTCCCCCGTATTTTGAAGCGGTGTTTACACCAATCATGGCAATCACTGTTTTCTTGATGGGTGTTGGCCCACGCGCATCATGGAAACAGGCCAGCCTGACAAGCGTAATCAAGCATTTGGCCCCGTGGTTCATTGTTAGCATAGCATTAGGCTTGCTCGTGCCATCCTGGTTTGGCCGCTGGACTGCGCCAGTCGTTGCCGGAACTTCGCTGGGAATGTGGGCATTACTCACAAGTGCAGCATATTTGGCCACGCGTATCCGCCAATCTGCCGGAACGAGCGCTTGGGCAACGCTCCGCAGCACATCCCGTTCCACTTACGGCATGCTTCTTGCCCATGCCGGGATTGGCATATTTATTCTCGGCGTAACCCTGGTCAAAGGTTACGAAACCAGCAGCGAAATGCGTCTGCGCGTAGGGGATGCAACCATGCTGGACGACTATTCCTTCCACTTTCTTGCCCTGGAAAACGTGAAAGGACCCAATTACAGCGGAATCCGGGCCACTCTGGAAGTGACATTGAATGGTACAAAAATAGATACGCTTTATCCAGAAAAACGCATTTATACCAGACAGGACTCGGCCATGACAGAAGGAGCAATTTACTCAAGCCCATTCCGCCATCTTTATGCTGCACTTGGAGAGCAGGTCAGCCAGGATGAATGGATTGTACGCGTCCAGCATAAACCGATGGTCAACTGGATTTGGGGTGGCTGCATCATCATGGCCCTTGGCGGTTTGCTGGCAGTCAGCGATCGCCGCTATCGTCTGCCATTAACACAACGCTGACAGGAAAGTAAATGAACCGCTTCCTTATACCACTTGGAATTTTTATTGTCCTGGTCGTTTTTTTGTGGATAGGACTTTCGCTTAACCCCAGGGAAATTCCGTCCCCCTTGATTAATAAGACCGCACCAGCATTTGAGCTGCCTCAACTGCACGAACCCAATAAAACTATCCGTCCGGAAGATTTACACGGCAAAGTTTGGCTGCTCAATATTTGGGCATCATGGTGCGTTACCTGTCGCGAAGAACATCCACTGCTGGTAGAATTGGCAAAAAAAAATATCGTTCCAATTTATGGGCTTAACTACAAAGACCAGCGCGAGGAAGGCTTGGCTTTGTTACGCGAATCAGGCGATCCATACATCCTCTCTGCTTACGACCATGATGGTAAAGTTGGGATTGATTGGGGGGTATACGGCGTTCCGGAAACTTTCGTCATCGACAAGTCTGGACTCATCCGCCACAAATTTATCGGAGCGCTAACCCCGGAACTCATACAGAACAAACTAATCCCTCTTGTCAAGGAGTTGAATGGTGCATAGAAAATTGATCTTTGCTCTTTTCCTTTTCCTTTCTGTACCCTGTGCTCTCGCTGATACAGTAGAGACCACACAAAAAGCGGTCACCCAAAATAATCCGGAGCTGGAAAAACGCGTGATGGATTTATCATCTCACCTCCGTTGTCTGGTGTGCCAGAATCAAACCATAGCGGATTCCAATGCCGAACTCGCCATCGACCTGAGAAACCAGGTGCGTGAAAAAATGCAACAAGGGCAATCGGACCAGGAAATACTGGATTACATGGTAAAACGCTATGGCGAATTTGTTTTGTTCAACCCACTGGTAAAATCAACGACCTGGCTGCTCTGGTTCGGTCCACTTTTACTTCTGATACTGGGACTGGGCATACTCATCTTCAATCTGCGCAAACGCCGCAAACTGATGCAGCATGCACCCGTCCTGAGTGCAGAAGAACACACCCGTGCAGCATCTCTGCTATCTGGGAATGACGAGGCGCATTCATGACAACGTTCTGGCTTATAGCAGGCATTCTGGTTGCCGTGACTTTATTTATCCTGGTGCCACCCTTGCTGAAACGAAACAATCAGACGAAACCCAATACGGCTTCGGACGTAAATCTTTCGATTTACCGTGATCAGTTGCGTGAACTGGATGCAGACCTGGCTGCTGGCACTTTAGATGAGGTGCAATATCACAACGCCAAAAGTGATCTCGAACGTCGTGTTCTGGAAGAATCTGGCAACAGTGAAGCTACTATTTCCCCAGTATCTGCAAACCGCTGGAGGCAAATCTCGATTGCAGTGCTGGTGATATTCGTACCTGCTCTGGCTATCACGCTGTATTTCATGCTGGGTACACCGGGCAGCTTAGAACCACAAGCTCCGACAGCAGCCTTTGACGAAGCGCACCCGCCCACTCCTGAACAATTTGAAGCAATGGTAAAGCAACTGGCGGAACGGCTTGAGGCAGAACCAGACAATGCCGAAGGCTGGATCATGCTTGCCCGTTCCTATGCGTTATTAAATCGCTATCAGGATGCCAGTACAGCCTATTCGCGCGCAGCTGCTTTGGAACCCAACAATGCCACCGTTCTGGCCGATCAGGCTGATATGCTGGCCATGGTGAAGCAAACCCTGCAAGGCGAGCCGGAAAAAATAACCCTGCAAGCACTGAAAGTTGACCCAGACAATCTTAAAGCTTTGTCCCTCGCAGGTGCTGCCGCATTCGAACGCAGGGATTACCAGAATGCGATTCATTGGTGGCAAAAACTCCTAATACTGATGCCAGCAGACTCCCCTGATGCAAAATCAGTCAGCGCAAGCATTAATGAAGCTCGCGGATTGCTCGGACTCCCCCAGACGACCTCTGCACCAACCAATGACCGACCTGCACCCGACAAACAAACTAAAAATGGGACGGTCAGTGGCACAGTGCGACTGGATCCTGCCTTGCAGGCAAAAATCGCCGCTACGGATACCGTTTATATTTTTGCACGGTCCGCAGATGGTGGGCGCAAACCGCCTCTGGCAATCTTGCGCAAGCAGGTAAAGGACCTGCCATTGGCTTTCACACTGGATGACAGCATGGCAATGGTACCCGGATTGAACTTGTCTTCAGCAACCAGCTTCATTGTCGGAGCCCGCATCTCAAAAACTGGGAGCGCAACTGCCAGCCCAAATGATTTGGAAGGGATTTCAAAACCAGTGCAGCCTGGTCAGAAAGCCGTTGATATCCTCATCAACTCTGAAATCAAATAAAGCTAAAGTACAACCCAAAAAGTGACACTCCCAGGAGCAATATAGGATCAGCAACGCTTGTACATTATGCGCCGGGAAAGAAACGCTTGCACAACATCTACGCCAGCAACCTCTGCTTCAGGATCTGCTGCCATCGAACTGGAACAATGCGATATAACCAGCGCCCAATTGCTGTATAGCGCAGACGTAATCCAAGATGCGCAAGCCACAACAGCCCGCGTTCTCCTATTGAAAGAGAACGGCGCCTTTCAGCGGCTTCGACCCCGAGTGCAGCCTGCAAGGCGGAATAAAGGGTGGTTTTCGGCAATGGTCCGGCAAACTTGACATCACTATGCTGCAAAATTTCACGATAAACTGCTTCGGTCTCTACAGCCATATCATGAACCGATGTAATTGGCACAGCACGTGCCTTTTTCTGCTTTTGAATAAAATCAGCACTGTTTTCTGGCTGCAGAATCCTGCAAACATCATCTAAAATGACGTCTATATCGCGCCAGTCTTCCATAACCCAACCCGCCCCGGTCTCTTGCACACGCTCATACAGCGCACCGATCGGAGGAACCAATACCGGACGTCCCGCCATCCAGGCTTCAGTGAGCGTATAACAGAAGGTTTCGGGGCCAGCTGATGGAAACACTACCAGGTTAATTCGATAATGATCAAGCAAAGCTTCCATTTGCTCAGGAATATATTGGCCATGAACTACCAGCAAAGTATCTGCCGATTGATATGGCTGAAACTGACGATCCATATAACCGACAACCACCCATCGAAACGGCAACTTACGTTCACGGCTGCGTGCCACCAAACGTTCTAGCTGACGGGCACCCTTAACCGGACCAATGGCACCCAATATTCCAATATTATGATATGCATCCCTGGGCAATAGCAGGGCAGACGTTGGGGCATTGATGTGAGTGGCGGTAAAATCGGCCCCATGCCGAATAATGCGAATATCGTTTCGCAAAAAATAACGACTGAACATCTCGGCTGCCATATTGCTTGGCGCGATCACAAAAGCTGCCCGTTCAATGAAATTTGCATGCATTGCACGCCAGGCAGCAATATCAATGCCGCGAAAATCAGACTGGGCATTCAGACACCCCTGACAGCGCGATATATCCGTTTCACTGCCGCAATACATTCCTGATGCGTCCAGCAAATTTATGGTGGGGCAAGCCAGAAAAAAATCATGCACGCTAAAACCAAACGGGATTTCAAGGTTGGGCAAAGCCTCCAGCAAGCCTTGCCGACAGCCGGCCAAATGATGCACATGACACAAATGTATCCGAAAACTTGCACACAGGGTAGCAAGATAATCCGTCCACAACTGGTCAGGTTGTCTAGTAAATTGATATGTCACCAGTTCACCGCTATTGGCATCTTTAAATTGCCATACATCATCCGTAGCTACCATTAAATAATGACGGCAGCCCCCGTTTTTGCTGTTTATTAAATCAAGAGTGTGCTGCTCGGTACCCCCACTACGGCCATGTATGATATGAAGGATACCGGGTTTATCACCATCGGCAGAAGTAAGTGACAGAAATGACTGTGCCAGTTGCCGAATCGGCTTGATCGGGTCAGCTACAATGAAAGCCATGACCCGCTGCATATAATCTGGATGCTTGGCCAGCAAGCGTTGCATATTCTGCTCAACCAGCTCATCTTTTTTCTCGCTGAAGGAACGTTTGCCGACATGCTGTATAAAAGTATCATCACACAGCACATTACGCCAGCCAGCCGCGAGCGCACGCATGCAGAAATCATTTTCCTCGCCATAACCAAGACGAAAAGTATCCGCATCGAACATTCCAATTTTATTCAGCAGTTGACGCCGGATAAACATGCAAAATCCAACCCCGGTTGGAATATCGGGATAAACAGGAACCGCGGCTGCTTCGATTGCACGATTGACGTCTTCTGCGCTCATTCCCTGTGGCAGGGAATTATCCTGGCAAAAATTCGGGAATGAGCAAATTTCGGCATTGTTGGAAAACGGGGTGATTGTCCCGATATGTAGATCTGAAGCTGCGCAGCTGCAAAGTTTTTCAATCCAGCCAGAGGTAACGACAGTATCGGAATTCAGCAGCACCACATCACTTTGACCAAGGGCCATACCCCGATTCACTGTACCGACGAAACCCAGATTTATATCATTCCGGAACAAATACAAACGTGGATCCGCCCGATTTTTCAGCATCTCAAAATAATCGGCGATACGGCTATCCGTTGAACAATCGTCTATCATGACAATGCGGTGCTGAGGCATAGTGGTACGAAGCACGCTGTCGAGACAGCGCTGCAAGTCCTCATATGCATTATAAACCGGGATGATAATGTCAATGGCAGGGAATCGCATGGTAATTCAAGAATTCCCTTTAATCGCATGCACAATAAAGCGAAGCGGGGATTTTAGCCACCAGGTCAGACTGGCACGATAAACAAGCTGCTGGTTAAGCGCATCATTTTGCTGGTTGAGCGCATCATTTTGCTGGTTGAGCGCATCATTTTGCTGGTTGAGCGCATCATTCAAGGACTCGTGCCTGGCAACTTGTTCATTACGCAGCTCCAGAAGCGTATTGAGCCTATTTATTTCATCGGAACATTCATTCAATTGTTTAGTGCGTAGATCCAAAAGCGCATCACGTTCGGCAATCAATTTTTCACGCTCTTCCATTTGCTGTGTGCGCAGCAAAAGAAAGCTATCACGGTGTTTCAGCAGCTGATCCAGCTGAATTACACGTCGGGTTTGCCTGACATAGTCCTGATAAACCATTTCGGCATCGTCGCTGAACAGCGACAGTTTGTCATACCTATCGGGCAGCGCCGATACATTACGGCTGCACACTGCAATGTAATACATCGGCTCAACAGAAAGCTGGCTTGCCAGCGTAATTTTCCTGCCCTCACTCACCCAATATTCTGCAGAGGAACAAGACTGATTTTCTGGCCAAATGGCAGAGTGGAACAGTAGTTTTTGTCCAAGCCAGAAAATATAAGGAAAAGGCTCATGCAACAACTCTTCCAGCTCATTTCGATACAACTCGCGCACATGAAATTCATTATGATAATCATGTGCATCGGAATAAATTCGTTTATTTGGGGAAGACAGAACCAGCATTCCGTCCGGGCGCAGAACACGAGCAAGCTCAGAAATAAATTCTTTCTGTTTTTCTATGTGCTCAATAGTTTCAAATGAAATTGCAAAATCAAAACTGGCATCCGGAAATGGCAACGATTCACATGATGCAATGATAAATTCCAGGTTAGAGAGTTGACCGTACTGGTTTTTAGCATGTTGAATTGCCTCAACTGAAATATCCACACCCACTACTTTACGGGCAACATCTGCCACCATGGCAGCACCGTAACCTTCCCCGCAGGCTACATCCAATACCGAGCAATCCCGGCATAACTGGCGCGCCAGAGCATAGCGATGCCAGTGCTCATACCAAATTTCGCCACTACACTCGGGTAAAAAACGCTCGCCAGTGAAGGAAAGAGAATGACTCATGAATTCTAACTGTCCAAAATTAAATTATACCTCTATCTGGCTGATTCTGCGCCGGAATAAAATGTTGCAAATACGAATTATTCAAATTCAATCTTGCAACCGATTGAATTTGAATTTTTTCCGGATAATTTTTATTCAAAGATTCATAGTAGGCAAAAAACCGCCTTACATCGCATAGGCACTTGCTGCGCTTTTTCGTCATTCCAGTTTTTGAAAAACGCACCCCAAAAAATCCAGACAAGATGCAGAAAAAATATTTTTAAGATCATTCAGTTAATTATGCACAAACCTGAATCATTGACAACGCCGGCAAAAAATATTCAGAAAATTGGTTCATTAAAGAACCGAAGCCTCCACAGGGGAATGAAGCAATTATCCGAAAACTTCAAGTCACGAATTACAGAAACCGGCAAACGGTTACCCGGGGATACACAACTGAGCCATTGAATTCCTTACTATAATTTACCCAGCCCCGACCCCTGATGGTTTTCTGAAATATGCGCCACACCAGGGCGGCGCTGTTATAATTCAAAACCATGAACAATACTACCATCGTCACTTCACGCGCGCTGGATCTGGCTCGCGAAGTATTAAGCATTGAAGCTGAAGCAGTCCTGGCCCTGACAAAGCGTATTGATGATTCCTTTTTGCGAGCATTGAATATTGTTCTATCCTGCAAAGGCAGAGTAATCGTAAGCGGGATAGGCAAATCTGGTCATATTGCGCGCAAGATTGCTGCAACTCTCTCCAGTACGGGTACACCGGCGTACTTTGTACATCCTGCCGAGGCCAGCCACGGTGATTTGGGTATGATTACGGCAAACGATGTATTTATTGCGCTGTCATACTCCGGTGAAAGCCAGGAATTGCTTACGATCGTGCCCGTCATCAAACGTCAGGGTGCACAACTGATCAGCATGACAGGCAACCCAAAATCCAGCATGGCGGAATCGGCCGACGTGCACCTCAATGCTACAGTGGACAAGGAGGCTTGTCCGCTTGGCCTTGCACCAACAGCAAGCACCACAGCCGCTTTGGCATTAGGGGATGCACTGGCTGTGGCTTTACTCGATGCAAAAGGGTTCAGGAAGGAAGACTTTGCTCGCTCTCACCCCGGAGGAAGCCTGGGGCGCCGTTTACTGACCCATGTGCGTGATGTCATGCATTCCGGGAATCAGGTTCCTGCTGTCAGTCAAAATGCAACCCTGGCCGAGGCAGTGCTTGAAATATCTCGCAAAGGATTGGGCATGACCGCCATTGTGGACGATGCTCAACAGGTACTGGGCATTTATACGGATGGAGACCTGCGCAGGACTTTGGCAAAGCAATCCGATTTCAACTCTGTCCTGGTCAGTTCCGTCATGTCCCGAAACCCACACAGCATCCTGCCTGACGCTCTGGCAGTCGAAGCGGTGCAGATCATGGAAGAATACAACATCAGTCAATTGCTGGCAGTCGATTCAGGCAATAAACTGGTAGGCGCCCTGAATATGCATGATCTTTTACGCGCGAAAGTAATCTGATGTTACAAAATGCGCAACACATCCGCCTGATCGCTTTTGATGTTGATGGAGTCATGACGGATGGCGGTCTCTATCTGACAGATTCTGGCGAGGAATTTAAACGCTTCAATTCGCTGGATGGCCAAGGCTTGAAAATGCTTAAGGAATCAGGCGTGGATCTGGCCATCATTACTGGCCGGACTTCCCGTTGCGTAGAACTTCGTGCCCATCACCTTGGCATCACCAATGTATATCAGGGCGTGCACGACAAGCTGGCCTGTTTGCAAAAAATGCTTGCAAAACTCCAGTTACCCCTTGATGCCGTGGCTTTCATGGGAGATGACGTTATGGATCTGCCGGTGATGCTTCGCGTCGGATTGTCTATCAGCGTGCCACAGGCCCCGCAGATAGTCCGGGAACGGGCACATTACATCACCGAACGGAGTGGCGGGCACGGTGCGGTTCGCGAAGCATGTGATTTTCTGATGTCAGCACAAGGAACTCTGAATGCGCAAATTGCGTCCTATCTCGCATGAATCCATCCATTGTCATGGACCGTTTACGCTCCTGGTTCGTCTTAATACCATTACTATTGCTACTGGGAGCAATATATTGGCTGAGCCAGCAAGTAGAACCCCTGCCGGTCAAACCGGATAACAGCATGCGCCATGATCCCGATTTCATGATCAACCAATTTACCGCCACCACGCTCAATGTCCAGGGAAAGCCGCAATATGTAATGTCCGCAAAGAAACTGATCCATTATCCGGATGACAACAGCACCCATGTGGAAGCTCCCGCGCTGTCCAGCTTTGAACCGGACAAACCTCCGTTACACATCTATGCAGACAAGGGAATGATGTCCGGCAAGGGGGATGAAATTTTCCTGCATGAGAATGTAAAAATCGTGCGTGCTGCAAGTACCGACCAAAGCGAAATGACATTTACCACCTCATATTTACACGTTATTCCTGATCTTGGTTTGGCCGAAACAGATCAGCCAGTAATGTTGGTTGATGAACGCAATATTGTTCGGGCAATCGGTATGAAATTTGATAGTAAAGCGCATATAGTGAAACTGCTCGCCCAAGTTAGAAGCCAACATGTGCCGAAAAATCCTTAAGCAGACCGCCCTGCTCTGCATCGCACTGATCTGTCACATGCCTGTCAGCCATGCTGAACGCGCCGACCGTGACAAGCCGATGCATCTGGAAGCAGACAAACTCACGATTGACGATGCAAAAAAAATCAGTATCTTTGAAGGAAAGGTTCGACTTACCCAGGGCACGACAACCATTAACGCTGACAAAATTGTAGTAGTAGAGGACAAGGAAGGAAACAAGCACGGAACCGCAACAGGACAGCCCGCCAATTTTCGCCAAAAGCGTGACAATGCGGATGGGTATGTGGAAGGCTATGCCCTGCGCGTTGAATATGATAGCAAAACCACCACAATAGACCTATACGTTCAAGCACGCATCAAACAGGATGGAGATGAAGTCCGTGGCGACCATATTACTTACAATTCCACGACGGAAATATTTCAGGTCAATGGAACACCCAGCTCAGGCAGAGTACGTGCCGTTATCCAGCCGAAAAGCAAATCCTCACCCGTTGGTGCCCCACTGCCAATCAAGCCGTCAACGACATTAACCCGGCCTGATACGCGCCAATGAGTGAACTTAGGGCGGTTTCACTAAAAAAACGCTACCGTTCCCGCACAGTAGTGCATGATGTTTCTCTGTCCGTACACAGTGGCGAGGTGGTAGGTTTGCTTGGCCCCAATGGCGCTGGCAAAACCACTTGTTTTTACATGATTGTAGGTCTGGTGGCTGCCGATGGGGGCGGGATATTCATTAACGATCAGAATATTACCCATTTCCCCATCCATCGCCGTGCACGCTTGGGACTGGGGTATCTTCCCCAGGAAGCTTCGATCTTTCGCCGTCTGACAGTCGCACAAAATATTCAGGCCGTGCTGGAACTGCAGGACTACAGCAAGGAGAAAATTCAATCACGGCAGGATGAGCTCATGCAGGATCTGCACATCACTCATATCCGGAACAATCCGGCTATCAGCCTGTCTGGAGGAGAGAGAAGACGTGTCGAAATCGCACGCGCACTGGCCACCAATCCCCGTTTCATCCTGCTGGACGAACCATTCGCCGGGGTGGATCCGATCGCCGTTCTGGACATTCAAAAAATCATCCACTTCCTTAAAGAAAGAGACATCGGTGTACTCATCACAGACCATAATGTCCGCGAAACATTGGGGATCTGCGACCGCGCCTATATCATCAACTCCGGATCCGTCATGGCGGAAGGCACCCCGGATGAAATCATCTATAATGAAAGCGTCAGAAAAGTATATCTGGGCGAGCACTTCAAACTTTAAAACCCGCACAATACACAGCCCTTACCAGTAATTGTGTAATGAAATCCACATTATCACTCAGACAATCCCAGCATCTATCGCTCACGCCGCAATTACAGCAATCCATCCGCTTGTTGCAGCTTTCCACCCTGGAAATCAATCAGGAAGTAGAACGCTTACTAAATACAAACCCATTGCTCGAACGTGCAGAAGAAGAATTTAACCTGCAACCCTCGGACAAAAGCATTTACACTCCTGTAGACCTTTCCAGAACTGAGGATGAAATACAGCAAACTGAAAATGAGCAATGGATACAGGAAAACAGGGAAGAACCCTCTTTTACTTTCGCCGGAGAGCCCGCTTATGATTCAGAGGGCTGCGTTGAAATTGCAGCTGGCACCCCAACCCTACGGGAGCATCTCATCTCACAGTTATGCATGAGTCAGCACAATACACGCGACCAGAAAATTATCGGCCTGTTAATCGACGCCCTGGATGAAAACGGTTATCTGGAACAATCTCTGGAAGAAATCCATGCAATGCTCCCTGCACAACTCAATATCACACTGGATGATCTAGAAACAGCATTGGTGCAATTGCAACACCTGGACCAGCCTGGCATCGCCGCACGTAATCTGAGCGAATGTTTAACGCTGCAACTGAAAGCCCTGCCAAAAAATACACCTTGTCTTGATCTGGCAATACGGATCGTATCCCAGCACCTGAGCCAGCTCGGAGCCCACGAATTTACCAAGCTGAAAAAAATTCTCCGCTGCGACGATGATACATTGCGTACTGCCCAATCGCTCATCACTCACCTCCAGCCCAAACCAGGCACTGAATTCAATTCACGAACATCGGACTATGTAATACCTGACGTGATTGTAGAACATCGTCAAGGCAGCTGGCATGCGCGTATCAATCAGAATGCTATGCCACGCCTGCGCATCAATCAATTGTATGCCGGTATCCTGCAACGCAGCAGTGAAAAAAACTTGCAACAGCTAACCAGCGAATTGCAGGAAGCGCGCTGGTTTATTAAGAATTTACAACAGCGGTTTGATACCATATTGCGCGTTTCACAGAAAATTGTTGATCATCAGCACAAATTTTTCGAATATGGGGAATCTGCCATGCGCCCCCTGGTGCTGCGTGAAATCGCTGAACAGCTTGATCTCCATGAATCCACCGTCTCGCGCGTAACCACTCAAAAATTCATGTTCACTCCACGCGGAGTTTATGAACTCAAATATTTTTTCTGTAACCGGGTCTCGACACCAAATGGAGATGCCTGTTCTTCCACCGCGGTTCGTGCACTCATAAAGGATCTTGTCAGCAAGGAAGATGCACAATGCCCCTTAACCGACACTCGCATAGCCGAGCTTCTCACACAACAGGGAACCCCGGTTGCCCGGAGAACCGTGGCAAAATACCGGGAGTTCCTGAAGATCCCCCCATCCAATCTCCGAAAATCGGTCTGACGATAAATGCAGATTATGCCCCCCTGTATCTGCAGATATCCATTTGAAATTCTCATCCAGTTTCGCATGCGCCTTTCCGGCAAATTTAAATTCTGAACCGGACACTTGCCCTGCAAGTATGGGAGAATGACAACGGACCGGTTTTTTGGCTGTTCCTTTCATTTTTTGATATGCTTAATTTTATGAACCTGATCAGTAAAATCCTTCCGGTTGAAAATGTAATCTTGGATCCCGACTCCACAAGCAAAAAAAGGGTTTTCGAAAGGGTAGGGATATTATTTGAAAATACCCATAGTATCGCCCGCAGCCAAATTTTCGACAGCCTGTTTGCACGCGAAAAGCTCGGTTCGACCGGTTTGGGACATCACGTAGCCATTCCTCATGGCCGCATCAAAAGTCTTCGGGATGCCGTAGGCGCTTTTGTAAAAACAAAGGCATTTATACCGTTCGACTCACCGGATGGCCAGCCGGTGAACCTGATTTTTGTATTATTGGTACCGGAACGGGCAACTGACATACACCTGCAACTACTTGGGGAACTTGCCCAGATGTTCAGTGACAAGGCTTTCCGCGAACAGGTGCAGAATTGCAATGACGCTGAGAAAATCCATCAGCTATTTACCAACTGGACGATACAAACGTAATGGCACAAGTCAACATCCAACAGCTATTCGAAGACAAACGGGAACAGCTGGCATTAAGCTGGGTGGCAGGAGCAAACGGTGCAGCCAAAATCCTAGACAGCAGTATTGTCAATTCGTCCAACAAAGGCCTGATCGGCCATCTCAATCTGATCCACCCCAATTGGGTACAGGTCTTAAGCGAAACTGAAATCAGACACCTCCAGTCACTTCCCGCCGCATCCTTCACCGAAACACTCACGCAACTTGAAAACAGCGGGGTGCTATGCCTGATAGTGGCCGGAACAGAAAATATCCCGCAAGAGCTTGTTGCTTACGCCAATACTACACATACGCCGCTTTTCCGCTCCCCTTTGCCCAGCGTCCACCTGATGTGGCTGGTACGGCATTACATTGTCAAAGCCTTGGCCGAATCAACCACTCGCCACGGGGTTTTTCTGGACGTTCTGGGAGTGGGAGTTTTGATCACTGGCGACAGTGGTGTTGGCAAAAGCGAACTGGGGCTTGAACTGATCACTCGCGGAAACGGTCTGGTAGCGGACGATATTACCGAGTTATACCGCATCTCCCCGGAAACCCTGGAAGGAAGATGCCCGGAACTTTTACGCGATTTCCTTGAAGTACGTGGACTGGGTGTGCTGAACATTCGCACCATGTTTGGCGAGACTGCAGTTCGGCGCAAAAAAAGCCTGAAACTCGTTGTACACCTGCACCGCCCTCTCCGCGGCGACCTTTCCCATCTGGAACGCCTACCATTAACGGCAGGCCATCAGGAAATTCTTGGGGTAAAAATCAGTACGGTGAGCATCCCGGTCATGGCAGGACGCAACCTGGCCGTACTTGTAGAGGCGGCAGCACGCAACTTTGTGCTGCAGCAGCGCGGAATCGACAGCATGCAGGAATTTATCAGCCGTCACGAACTGCAAATGCAAGACCCGTAGATCATGCAGCAACTGTTTCTGATCAGTGGCCTGTCCGGTTCAGGAAAAAGTGTGGCTCTCAAGGCTCTTGAGGACAGTGGCTACTATTGCGTGGACAATTTACCCGTAGCTTTGCTCCCCGTCCTCATGGAAAGCCTGCATCAGACGGGAAATTCACGCATCGCTGTCAGCATAGACGTGCGGAGCGGAGACAGTGTCAAACAACTCCCGCAATATATCGAACAGCTCAAACAGCAGGGAATCGATGCCCACCTCCTGTTTCTTGATGCGCAAACGGACACGCTGGTAAAACGGTTTTCCGAAACACGCCGCCGTCATCCACTACGTGACACATTGCCCCCGGCTGATCCCGCTGAAGGCCTTACCCTTCCTGAATGCGTAACGCTCGAGCGTGAAATCCTTGCGGAGATTGGTACCATCGGCCACCGCATCGACACAAGCGAACTTTCCGCAAATGTACTCCGCGCCTGGATCAAAGATTTCAAGGGGGTAGATCGTGCGCGCATTACCCTGCTGTTCCAGTCTTTTGGCTTCAAGAATGGCATCCCATTAGACGCTGATCTGGTATTTGATGTGCGCTGTTTGCCTAATCCGCATTACGACCCGTTATTGCGCCCCTTGACCGGCCTCGATGCAGCCGTCATCGAGTTTCTTGAGCACAATCAAAACGTCCAGGATCTATGCGGAGACATTCGCTCTTTCCTGGAGAAATGGCTACCTTCCTACATTGCAGATAACCGTAGCTATCTTACCGTCGCCCTCGGCTGCACAGGCGGTCAACATCGTTCGGTATATCTGGTGGAAAAAATCGCGCGCCATTTCAAATTACAGCAGCAAGTGCTGGTACGCCACCGCGAACTAGACAACACCGGCTGATTTATCAGGCAATCGTTACACGCGGCACAACAGACAAACCTGGCAATCCACGACAACTCTGACAAAAAAGCGGCTGTATACTCAAATGAGAAGAAATATCGCAACCACCGTAGCGATTCACGCTACCCGAAAATCACCGATCATGCGGCGGCCTCCCCTCGCTACAATGGATCACCAGATCACCCGCCATCAAAAAGAACAAGGCGCGGCGTCTTACCTACATGCACCGCATACCTGAAAGAACCTGCCAAAGCCAGCCGGATAAAAAACAAATGAAAAAAACCATTGTACTCGCCCTGACAGGTGCATCTGGCCTGGCCTACTCCCTGCGGCTTCTTGAATCGCTGCTGCAAAACGGCCAACGCGTACACCTGATTTACTCACAAGCGGCACAAATCGTCGTCCGGCAGGAATTGGATCTCGTTTTGCCCAATCACACACAAGATGCGGAAAAAATCCTGTTGGAAAAACTGGGCACTGCCCATGGAGAGCTGCGTGTTTTCTGGCGCAACGACTGGTTTGCACCCATGGCCTCCGGCTCCAATCCGGGGGACGCAATGGTGATTTGTCCTTGCACAATGGGTACGCTGGCGGCAGTGGCAGCGGGAACAAGCGAAGATCTCATCACCCGTGCGGCGGACGTCATGCTCAAGGAAAAACGCCCTTTAATCCTTGTACCCCGGGAAACTCCATTTTCTGCCATTCATCTGGAAAACATGCTGAAGCTGAGCCATGCTGGCGCCGTCATACTGCCGCCCAATCCTGGCTTTTATCATCATCCGGAAAGCATACAGGACATCGTTGACTTTGTGGTGGCAAAGATACTGGATCACCTAGGTGTGGCGCACACGCTGGTTGCCAGATGGGGGGGAAAATAACCGGCCATGTTTTAGATCACGGGACGACACGTTGGCTTGCCTGCCTGTCCACCTGAATGATTCCTGCTTTTCCCTGTAAATACCGATTGTTCCGGGCAAGCACATCAAACATATGAAATTGAGATATCGAGCCATAGCCGGCTTCATTATTTCCGTAATCCCTGCAATTAAAATTTTTTGATTACTACAAACCGACGCAATTACCCATAAAACCGGAAAACTTTTTCAAAGCCTCCGAAAATATGGTTTAGAATTGGGAAGACAAGACAGAGTCATTTGACGGGTCGATTTTTTAAAACTATAGTTCCCCCATGCAAGCAGAATTGGACAGGCTGGAAAACAAGATCACGCAATTGGTTCAATTGAATACGCGTCTGCGCGAAGAAAATCATCACCTCCGCCAGGAATTAGCTCAAGCACTTGATCAAGGTCAACAGTGCAGCGAAAAAATTGACCGTGTCAAATTACGTTTGGAGCAACTGCTGGAAAAATTACCTGAAGAACCAAAATAAACATGAAAAGCGAGAGTACAGGAACGCTTGATGTCACCATCTTTGACCGGGAATTCCGGATCACCTGCCCGGAAGAAGAACGTCCGGTACTACTGGATGCAGTTGCATACCTTAACAGAAAAATGCACGAAATCCGCGAAATCGGAAAGGTCGTGACAACCGAGCGCATTGCAATCATGGCTGCCTTGAATATTGCTCACGAACTGCTCACCGTGCCTCCGGGCGAAGGTTTTGACAGAAATGAATATCAGCGTAGAATCCTTTCCATGGAAAAGATCATCGACAGTTCACTGATGGATCAGGACAAGCTGTTTTGAGTTTCCCCTGCGGTGTTCGTCAGGCTCATCATTCTTTGAACCAATAAGCACAGCTTAGGTCGCGCCCCTTAACGTTACTGTTGTGCGCATCCCCTGCGGATGTACCTGATGTAACCGGGAACCGGCCCTCTTGAACCTAGGTTCAAGATATTGAGTCAACGGCACAGGCGGGGGGCCTTTCAGACCATGCGGCAGCCGCCGCATGGTTTTTCAAACGTCACCGACACAGACCATTTCTCCAGCAAGGCTACCATCAATATACCAGCCTAAGCGGACTGTGAACGCCATAATCCGGCCCCATATAATTTGCCAGTCCCTCGGAATTTTAAAAGCCTGATAGAAAAAGATAGCGGGCTCTTAGGTGATCGTGCTATAGCTACTATGAATAGTCCAATAATAGGCAGTACCAACAAGTACGGCAAGAAAACGAACATAAATTGGGAGAGGTTTTTTAGAAAAAAGATCTGGACTAAGATAAACTGCCGCTAGAACATATATAGAGAGCCAATCGTTACAATCATTCTACGTGCTGGAATTTTAGTTTGATCATGATCCATGGCAAATATCAAAATAGTATTGTATGTTACGATGTTAAATCAATCCGCGACCCGGAAACACCCATAGAGAATTATTTCTTAACACCATGAATCAACCCATTAAATTTCTGGGTACTGCTATGGAACTGTATTGAGTGTTCTAATTGCACTCCAACTTTGATGCAATCCACAAATATATTCCTAATTACTGTACATGACGTCCCGATTTTTGGTTATACCAGATATGACTATGGAATTAGAGGACGATTTAAATCAGGAACATTCAAACATAGACCCCATCCTGATTTTTTATAAAACAATACCCATTCGGCATTAAATCTGGAGTAAAACTTGAGATACTGGCTCATGAAATCGGAACCAGGCGACATCAGCATAGATGATCTCGCCAGCCTGCCCAACCAGGCAGTGGCATGGTATGGTGTCCGTAACTATCAGGCGCGCAATTTCATGCGCGACCAGATGCAGATCAACGACAGTGTATTTTTCTATCATTCCAGTTGTGCCGTGCCGGGTATCGCAGGTATCGCACGTGTTTGCAGCACTGCCTATCCTGACGCGACCCAGTTCGACAGCAAAAGTAAATATTTTGATCCCAAAGCCACACAGGAAAATCCGCGCTGGTTCCATGTGGATGTTCAACTGGTACAGAAGATTGAGCTCATTTCACTGGCGGAACTTCGCCGCCATCCACAATTAGCGGGAATGCGGATTTTGCAGCGTGGCAACCGCTTATCCATCACGCCGGTTGATCCTGTCGAGTGGAAGTTTATTCTGGATCACCTGGTACGCAGTTAGTATGGAATGGGCGTCTGCCTATCTCGCGCTGGGTGGCCTGGTCGGGTTGTTAAGCGGAATGTTCGGCATTGGCGGAGGAACCGTTCTGGTTCCCGTCTTACTGGTTCTGTTCGAAGTACAGCAGTTTCCTGCCACCCATATCATGCACCTGGCGCTGGGTACATCCATGGCGACCATTGTGTTTACTTCTCTTGCCAGCATGCGCAAACACCACCAGCATGGCGCAGTGAACTGGGCCGTGGTGCGTACCGTTACTCCTGGCATATTGCTGGGAACGGGTCTGGGCGCACTATGCGCAACATTTGTGCCAACGAATGGGCTAAAGGTTTTTTTTGCCCTGTTTCTCTGCTGCATTGCCATGCAAATCCTGCTTGATTTGCGTCCGCAAGCTTCACGTCAGCTGCCCGGTGTGACCGGCATGACCATTACCGGAACATTGACAGGCTGGATCAGCAGTCTAGTATCCATCGGTGGCGGCGCAATCATGGTTCCGTTCCTGGTCTGGTGTAACGTGCCAATTCGCAACGCAATCGGCACCTCGGCTGCAATCGGTTTTCCGGTCGCTGCTGGCGGAACGATGGGTTACATTGCCACCGGCCTTGACACCCCCGGGCTGCCGTTTCCCAACCTGGGCTTCGTGCATCTTCCCTCATTATTCTGGATCGCTCTGGCCAGTGTTCTGTGCGCACCGTTCGGCGCCAAAGTTGCCCATCACATCCAGGTCAACCTGCTACGCAAGCTATTTGCAATAATCATGCTGGTCCTGGCCGCCCATCTGTTACTATAATTCATCTATCCGGGCAGGCTCCCATAAACTCCCGGTCTGCCCCCAGGATAAAAAGGTCATGAATATAGCCACATCCAGGACAGGTACAAGATTATTATCCGGCACGGTACATCCTGCGAAAAAGCATTTTTTATTGTAATCCATAACAAAAATGATATTAAAATTCACCAAAATGCACGGAACAGGAAATGATTTTATCGTCCTCGACGGCGTGCGCCAGCAATTTCAGCTGGAACCAGAACAATTACGCCTGCTGGCCGACCGTCACTTTGGCGTAGGATGCGATCAGATTCTGATCGTGGAAGACGCACAACATCCCGATGCAGATTTCCGATACCGTATCTATAACGCGGATGGAGGTGAGGTGGAACAATGCGGCAATGGTGCGCGGTGTTTCGTGCGATTTGTACACAACCACGGTCTGACAAACAAACGTGAAATCGTTGTGGAAACGAAAAGCGGTCTGATCACCCCCCGCCTGGAGGAGAATGGTCAGGTTACCGTAATGATGGGGGCTCCGATTTTCGACACCGAACGCATTCCATTCATTGGCAATGATGATGAAATCATTCAGACGCTGGAAGTGAATGGCAAAGAAATACAGATCACGGCACTATCTATGGGAAATCCCCATGCGGTTCAAATTGTGACAGACATTGAGCATGCCCCGGTTGCCATCGAGGGGAAACTCATAGAACAGCACCCTCGCTTCCCCAAACGGGTAAACGCAGGCTTCATGCAGATTATGGACCGGACACACATCAAATTACGCGTATATGAACGAGGCGCCGGCGAAACATTATCCTGCGGGACAGGTGCCTGCGCCGCAGTGGTAACCGGCATCCGGCGGGGTTTATTGGATACCCGGGTAAATGTCGCCACGCATGGCGGAGTACTGAGCATAATCTGGGAGGGGCCGAGCGAACCGGTATGGATGACAGGGCCGGCAATTACTGTGTTTGAAGGCGAAATCAATCTATAAATACAAGAGGATATTATGAACGCCGAAGACGTCGCACAATATTTACAAAACAATCCTCAGTTTTTTGAAGATTACGCCGCTGTGCTAGCGAAAATCACCATCCCTCATCCATACAGCGGCCGTACCATTTCGTTGAATGAGCGGCAGTTACTGACCCTGCGCGAACAAAACAAGCATTTGGAGAAAAAAATTCAGGAAATAATCCAATTCGCGCATGAAAACGATGCCCTGCAACAAAAACTGCATCAATTCACCCTGTCTTTATTTGGTGTAATCCACCTTGCAGATTTGAAAAATGTCATCACACAGAATGTACGTGAAATTTTTTCAGTACCCCATGTCTCAATGAGAATATGGAAAGAAATACCGTCCAACCCGGAAGTACAGGATTTCATCAAGCTGCATCTACAACCTTTCTGTGTTCATCAGGCAAAACTGGACACTGCTTCGTGGTTTGGCGAAAGTGCCTCTCACCTGCATTCATTTGCATATTTACCCCTGCATGCCGGCGAACAACCCATCGGCCTGCTGATACTGGCCAGCGAAGACAAACAACGCTTCCATCCGGACATGGGCATGCTGTTTTTACAGCGGATTGCCGAGATAGCAAGCTACGCACTGCGCCCTTCTCTTTGAAATCATGTCAAAAAAACCTGCCCAAACCACACCATTCAACCGGAATGCACTACTCGGATATCTCGGTTATCTTCGCAACGAGAGAGGCTGCTCCACCCTCACAGCGGAAAATTATTCCCGGGATATCAGCCGACTGTTCACACTGGCTGATATTACTCCCCTTGATGAACTCAACACGCTTCAGCTTCGTCGCTTCGTCGCACAATTGCACAGCAAAGGGATCGGGGGAAAAAGCCTGGCGCGCATGTTGTCGGCCTGGCGCAGCTTCTATTCTTATCTGATGCGCAATTTTCAATTCAAGGACAATCCGTGCATCGATATCCGTCCACCCAAATCCCCTCGAAACTTACCTCATGCGCTATCCCCGGATGAAGCTGTGCGCATGATGGAATTGCCCACTGCCGGCGACCTGCTGGCAGTGCGCGACAAGGCGATGTATGAACTTTGTTATTCTTCAGGCCTACGCCTAGCGGAATTGACGAGTCTGGATCCAGGGTCACTCGATTTTTCTGATTCAACCGTACGCGTTACCGGAAAAGGCTCCAAAACACGTATCGTTCCGCTCGGCAGTTATGCAATATGCGCACTGCAAACCTGGCTTGCAGCACGGGAACAACTGGCAAAACCCAATGAGGCTGCATTATTTATCAACCGCAATGGGGGACGTTTAAGTCCGCGTGCAGTTCAGCTGCGCATGAAGGCATGGGGAATCAAACAAGGCATCACCAGCAATGTTCATCCTCACCGGCTGAGGCATTCATTTGCCTCACATGTACTCCAATCCAGCGGAGATCTACGGGCAGTACAAGAAATGCTGGGGCATGCCAGCATTTCTACAACCCAGATATACACCCACCTTGATTTCCAGTACCTCAGCAAAATTTACGACCAGGCCCATCCGCGCGCCAAGAAGAAAATCGAAAATATTTCCTGATCCAGCAGAATGGTCGTCATGCAGGGACTACCGGAAAACACCGGCATGAAACAGAAAGAAAAACGGTGGCAGGATAAGGGGGGCTGAAAATGCCGCCCTATCGGAGATCATAGAGGAATGCTTGATTTTGTTTCCAAAAACCCGAAGAAAATATCGATTTTGATTGTATCAATCATATTCTGATTATTTCTTCTTTGCCAGCCATCTTGAAATCATTTTTGCCATTACAATGGCATCCGGCGAAACCGTAGGCCGTCCAGAAGCCGCGGATGGCAATGGCAACTGCCGCCCCTCCTCGACATAAAACTCCAGCCCGGTTTCCAGGGCATCAGCGGCATTCTGCAATGCTTCATCCCGGTCATCCCCTTGGGTAATCACCTCCGGAACATCCGGAAAAGTCACGACAAAACCACCTTCCCTGGCAGGGATCAGTTCTACCGGATATTCAAACATCGCCAGCCTCCAGATTCAACCCAAGCTGCTTTTTTATACATTCCACAGCCTGATCTTTCAGGCCGCCGCCATTCATCGGCAATACTGACTGCCGGCCATTGCAATATACTTTCAAATGGGTTCCCTGACCTGGCTGGAACGTTGCGCCCTGCTGGTCAAGCCATTGCTTAAATTCATCATTTTTCATAGGCTCAATTTAACAGAATTTACCACCCCGGTCAAATTGACTCAACCCGCTGAATGGCAAATAGAATGGTTATTGAATTAGTTAGCCTGTCACACACCGTTTACCTTTTCGAATTAAGGAAGATTTCCTCGGTTCAATTTCCAGTGCGGATCTGCCCACCCAGGTTCATTTATCTTTAAACCAGGACCAAACCAGGGCCGCAAGCATTGACATATGGCAAAGAATATCCAATCATTATTTAGTGTGCCTGCTCCTTGCCCATACCCGCTTTCGTCCCGCAAACACATTGCATTCCTGTTTCGGCAAGCCGGATTCACCAAACATCCTGTGCCACATTTAGGACGACAAAATTCATTTCTTGCAAAAAAATTATCATGAACCATACAAGGATCCAGATTCTTTCAATACAAACCGGCCTGCCCGAAACACGGGTTACTCCTGATATCGCGGATCCAGTGAATCATGAATGGACAACCGGATTTTTCAAGAAAAATGTGTCCGGCCCGGTCTGGGCCGGTACAACCAACCTGACCGGAGATGGCCAGGCCGACCTTCGGGTTCACGGCGGGCGAGACAAGGCAATTAATGCTTATCCTTTTGAGCATTACGCATTTTGGCTCACGGACCTGAACCTGGATGAATTGCCCAATGGGGCATTTGGCGAAAACTTTACAGTATCCGGAATCACTGAAACCCATGCCTGTATCGGCGATATTTTCGCGATCGGCGATGCTTTACTCCAAATTTCTCAACCTCGCCGACCTTGCTGGAAGCTGTCCCACCGCTGGGGAATCCGGGATTTAGCTCTTCGGGTCGTGAACACCGGCAAGACAGGCTGGTATTTCCGGGTTTTACGGGAAGGAAACGTTCAAGCCGGGGCAGAATTCATTTTGATAGAACGCCCTTATCCTGAATGGACCATTGCAATCGCGAACCATATCATGTTCAGCGATAAAAAAAATCAGGATACCAGACATGCTTTGGCCCAATGCCCTGCTCTCTCGGCCAGCTGGAAGGAAACCCTCTCCCGGCCGCTATAACAGCGGCTAATCAATACAAACCGTATGCAAAATTATTGCATAGCATGTCCTTCCGCAACAGGAATAGCTGGGTTCGATGCTACCCATCAGCAGCAGCCTGGAATATACTTGTACGCTATGGCTTTCACGCCACAGCCACGCCATCGGCGATCCGGAAACCGGCCGGTTTCTTCAGGAACGATTGCTCCCCGTCACCAGCTTATATTCAAATAAACGGCATTCTATCGCACCGTTAAACAGCACTATTCTGCGCGTGACAGACAGACGGATAAACTTCGGCATGCGTAAATCGGAAGTAAACAGATAGGCAGTCCAACCTCCAAATTTTTTCTTCAGCACATCACCCAGCTTCGGATAGAATTCTTGTAGTTCTGTCAAATCTCCCATCCGTTCGCCATACGGCAAATTTGCGATCAGCACGCCATTGGAAGCGGGAGCGGAAATCTCAAGCACATTGGCCTGCTTAAGCGATACCGCTGTCAGCAACCCCAGGTTTTCAAGATTGTGTTGCGCAGTTTTCAGTTCATCGCCATATAAATCACTGCCAAAAATTGGCAACGGGCCAACCGGTTTTTGTTCCATATGCGCACTACTGCGCAAGTCACCCCATGCCTCTCCATCAAAACCCCTGAGTTTTTCGAATGCAAAACTGCGATTCATGCCGGGGGCAATATTCAATGACATCAGCACAGCCTCTATCAAAAAAGTCCCACTGCCGCACATGGGATCAAGCAAGGGGATGCCGGGCCGCCACCCCGCCAGCAGCAAAATGCCTGCCGCCAGATTTTCGCGCAGGGGCGCCACATTGGTATACTGGCGTACTCCCCGCTTAAACAGAGCCTCTCCAGAGGTATCGATATACAGCGTTATGCAGCCAGATTCCAGGAAGGCATGAATACGGATATCCGGAGAACGGGTATCCACGCTGGGTCGTTTCCCGACCAGCGCCCGGAATTTATCGCATACCGCATCCTTAATTCTCAGGGTAACAAAATCCAGACTTTTCAAAGGACTTTTAATTGCTGTTGTTTTCACACGAATCGTGCAGGACACATCAAACCAGTCGTTCCACGGCAAGGAATACACCAGATCAAAGATGTTCTGCTCGTTGCGATAATTTGCCATTGCCACTTGCCACAGCACTCTACTGGCAATCCGGCTGTGCAAATTGATGCGATAGCTGAGCAAAAAAGACCCCGTGAAATGTACCCCTCCATCAATGGCGCGCACATTTTCTGCGCCAAGGGAATCGAGTTCGCTGGCGAGTAAAGTTTCCAGACCGCGCGGACAGGGCGAAAAAAATTTTTCCGACATTTATTTATACCGGTTTGACAATAACAAGCATGATAATGGCTATCATGAGCAGCACCGGAAACTCATTAAACCAGCGGTAGAATACATGGCTCCGCGTATTCCTGTCATTTTTGAAATTATTCAACAGCTTACCGCAATAAATGTGATAGGCGATCAAAGCCACGACCAGAGCAAATTTGATATGCATCCACCCGCCGGTGATGCCATAACCAAGCCACATCCATAATCCGAAGATGACCGTCAGCACCCCTCCCGGCGTCATAATGCCATAGAACAATTTACGTTCCATTATTTTAAACCGTTCAATACTGATATTGTCCTGGCTCATGGCATGATAGACAAATAAACGCGGCAAATAAAACAAACCCGCAAACCAGGTAACCATGAAAATCACATGCAGTGATTTGATCCATAACATCATTTATTTCTCCAGTTGGAGAGGGAACAAAATTTTTCCACCGGCCTCCCGGAAGCTGGATACTGTCCATCGCCTTGTTCCATGGAGCCAATACGGCTTAGCCACAAGTATCTCTTGCAGATGCGATCCATCATCCATTCCGGTTACAGAACCTGCCCTAAAAAGTTGTGGCGCACAACCTCCCTTAACTGATGCAGCCGGCCGTGAAAAAAATGTTCCGCTCCGGGTATTACCACCATCGGCAGACGTTGAGGACGGGCCCACCGTAATACATCCTGCAGGGGAATGATCTCATCCAGTTCGCCATGCACTAGCAACGAATTGGATGGAACGGGCGGCGTTGCATATCGTGTGACTGCTGGGGCTATCAGCACCAGCTGGCGTGGTGGCAACTGCTGTGCCACTCGCGCCTGTATATGACCCCCAAAGGAAAAACCCGACAGAATCAACGGCAGTTCACCATATTCCCTCAATGCATATCGCGTTACGGCAATCGCATCTTCTACTTCTCCATTGCCATGATCAAACTCTCCACTACTGGCGCCTACCCCACGAAAATTAAAACGCAATGCCGCAAATCCCAGCCCAATAAAACACTTGGCAAGCATGGTTACTATCTTGTTTTCCATCGTCCCGCCCATGGTGGGCAAAGGATGGGCGATCACTGCAATGGCACGGGGAGAAGCGTCCAGCAAGTGCATTGCAATTTCAAGTTCGCCGACCGGGCCGGATATCCTTTTCTTTTCTATTTGTGACATTAAATCTTCAAGCGTTCTACCACACGCCCATGCTGCAGATGTTCCACGATGATTTCGTCCAGATCCTTCTCATCGGTATACGTGTACCACACTCCCTCCGGGTAAACCACCAGTACCGGCCCATCATCACAACGATTCATGCAACCGGCCGAGTTGATGCGAATGCGATTGGCATCATTGGACAACCCAAGCATGGCAACCTTATCCTTGACATAATCACGCATCCATCGAGCATGAAAATTATTACAGCAGTCCGCGCCTTCTTCGCGCTGGTTCGTGCAGAAAAAAACATGCTTTTGATAATAACCCATTCCAAACCTCACAGAAATTAAACAGAATCTACAATCCATCCCATCCCTAAATGCTCTTGGCACGCCATAAATAGCAAAGCATGAGAAACGGAAATATTAAAATGACAGTATGCGACAGGCCATTGTAATTAAGCAGGTGACCGTACTTCCATTGATACAAACGCATCGCAGCAGCTGGCTCTCCGCTATCCAGAATCCAGTGAGCCAGCACCCAGTATCCAAAAGTAACCGCTGCCGCACACTTCAGGAGCTGCATCCGGGAACACCGGCTTGCTACGACCAGCAACAATAACCCGGAAAGAATGCCCAACATTGCCTCACCATTCAACCATAGAAGCAATGCCCATGACTTAAGCAGAATGGCTGCAGCAGTAAATTTAGCCACAATCACCAGAAACATTACCAATAGCAGCATGCCTGCAGCGTGGCGGCGAATTCGCAGCAACGTCAGCAACAACATCCCCAGCATCAGCATGTTAAGCAATACAGCCAGACTTTCCATCCAGTTGAAGGGTTCAGGCTGAACCACGACAAATGGGGCACGCACCACTTCGCTTATAAATACATTGCCCAGGATGGGCAGCGAGGGGTTGATTTGGGCAAACATCCACAGCGCCACCAGCGCCACGCCAAAATCTACCCCTTTTCCATTATGGAACAAGCGTGTACGCCAATACGCCAGATACACGACAAACCACATGCGTGGCGCAATGCTGGCCGCAAGCAGCGCACCTGCCAGTGTACCGCAAATATTGGTGAGCAGATCAAGATTGGAACTGATCCGCGCTGGCAGATACATTTGCGCGTATTCCATCATGAATGACAGTATCGCGCCCCCCATAGTTGCAAGCAATATGCTCCAACCCATGCCACAGCGTATCCGTAATGTCAGCCCCAGAAAAAATCCAAAAGGAAAATAGACGAGCAGATTGGCAACCGCATCAAACCAGGTATATTGCGACCATAATGGCAAGGACAACACGGATAAAAACTCCAGCCCCTGCTCCTGCCAGCCTGAAAAAGGCGAAAGACTGGCATAAATTATAAACGCCGCATAACCTGCCGCAAGATAAGTTCGCAAATGTATGCGAGAAGAAGCAAGCATGATTTCTTTCATCGCCGCATCATATTTACCCAGTTATTTTACTCAGTTTTTCGAGAAACCTGTCTATTTACCGATCATAACAGTCCGGTCCCTGCCACCATGAAGACTGACAGGCATTTTGACAATTCACAGGTAATATTTTTTCAGTTCTGTCATTCGTACTTGCAATCAATACAGAAGCTGCACGCTCACGCGCAATCAGTCATCACATGGGAAAGCGATCCATGGCACATGCTTCTGGATAATCCCGACAAGAAAGGGCACTCTGTTCAAGGAAAAAATCTTAAGAAAGGAAATCAAACGAACAGGCGAACTTGATCAAAGTTGCTTCAATGCAGCACACGTGGGACACTGAGCACAAACTGAGGAATGGGAGCGTCAAATTTGGTGCCATCCTCTGCTACCATCTGATAGCTTCCAGACATCGTACCTACCTGTGTCGCAAGGACAGTCCCACTGGTATATTCGAAACTCTGGCCTGGATGAAGAACAGGCTGTTCTCCTACCACTCCCTGCCCACGAACTTCCTGCACATACTGGTTGGCATCGGTAATGATCCAATGGCGACTGACCAGCTTGACAGTAACATTGCTTTCATTCGTTATGGTTATGGTATAGGCGAAAACGAATCGATTGTCAGATTCGTCAGATTGCTCGGGTAAATAATTTACCTCAACGGCAATTTTGATTGGGTAATGTTCATTCTTTTCCATCATGGTATTACACATCATTTTATTCAGCATGACAAGGCTGAATAAAATCAAATTTCAAAAACAATATGAATGGTCACTCCAGCTTTTTATATCCAATATCTCGCTGGCGCAGGGCTCAAGCCTCAATGTAAATCAGCCGGGCAGCCAGGATTTCATGCAGTTCTGCATTCATTTTGCATGAAACAGATGCAAGGACATGAATGGCCCAAGCGAACCCGCTGCACGCTGGTGGGAGCATATGCAAAAAACTGAAGCTACTAAGACAAATACTAACGAATACGCAAGCCGGTTGCAGGACAACGATGCCTGTGTTCGGCCATCATTTCAGAGCAGATTCAAGAGAATTTTCCAGAATTTGGATAACGGGACGCTCAACTTGCAGGCAATTTCCTTCCAGTCTGAAGGTAGGATGGAATCAATATGAAAAATGCAACTCTAATTAGGATTATCCCTATTATGATTGCTTCATCCGCTCAATATTTTACTTACATTTTAGCTAACTGGCATTGATGATGCCTAGCAACTATAATTACACTCCTGATTAATTTTGGTCTTTCTTGGACTATGCAATTATTCGCCCTCGGCATTAACCATCAGACCGCACCGCTTTCCGTGCGTGAGCAGATTGCGTTCAATGTTGATGCTATGGAACCCGCGCTACGTGACCTTGTCGGGCATGGCGCCGCCAAAGAAGCAACCATCCTTTCAACCTGCAACCGGACAGAAGTGTACTGCAGCACGCACAAACCTGCACAGATCGTTAACTGGCTGGCCAATTATCACGAATTGCAGCCGCATGAAATTGAACCCTATGTTTATACCCTGCCGCAAGAACAAGCGGTAAAACATGCGTTTCGGGTTGCCAGCGGACTAGACTCAATGGTACTGGGCGAGCCACAAATACTGGGCCAAATGAAACAGGCTGTACGTTATGCCGAGCAGGCTGGTACGCTGGGATTTCTGCTGCACAAACTGTTCCAGCGCACCTTTTCAGTAGCCAAGGACGTAAGAACCCAAACCGAAATTGGCTCAAATTTAATTTCCATGGCAGCAGCAGCAGTAAAATTGGCAGAACGGATTTTTCCCAGTATTGCCAGCCAGAACGTGTTGTTCATCGGCGCAGGCGAAATGATCGAACTCAATGCAGTCCATTTCGCAGCCAAATCACCAGCCAGCATCACCGTAGCGAATCGCACCCTGGAACGCGCCCAGATTTTGGCACGGCGTGTCAACGGACATGCCATCACCCTAGGTGAATTGCCCGAACAACTGGCGCAGCACGACATTATTGTAACCAGCACCGCCAGCCCTTTACCCATTCTTGGAAAAGGCATGGTCGAACGCACACTCAAGGTGCGCAAACACCGTCCTCTGTTTATTGTCGATCTCGCGGTTCCACGCGATGTCGAGGCAGAAGTCTCGGAACTGGATGACGTCTTCCTGTACACTGTCGATGATCTGTCCGAAGTTGTGCGAGATGGCATGGACATGCGCCAAGGCGCAGTCAAGGAAGCTGAAGTGATTATCAACTCCGGTGTCGTTGACTTCATCCACTGGATGGAATCGCGGGAAGTAGTACCTACGATCCGTGCATTGCGCGATCATACCGAACGCCAGCGCCGGCACGAAATGGAAAAAGCCTTACGGCTTTTGGCGAGGGGGGAAAAACCAGAAAAGGTGCTTGAATTTATGAGCAGCTCCCTCACCAACAAATTTTTACACGCGCCAACCCATACATTGAATCAGGCACAAGCCGAGGAGCGTGGAGCACTTCTTGAAATGGTACACCGTATTTTTCACATGCATCCCCCTGAATGAAACCAAGTATAGTTACCAAACTTAACCAGTTGAGCGAACGACTGGATGAAGTAAGTCATCTCCTCAGCAGTGAAAATGTTACTAGCGATCTGGAGAACTACCGTAAACTCAATCGTGAGCGGGCTGAACTTGAACCGGTGGTGGATCTATACCATGCCCATCAAGCCTGCACTGAAGATATCGCGACAGCACTGGAAATGGCCAATGACCCGGAAATGCGAGAATTCGCCATCGGTGAAGTCAAACAGGGTCGTGAACGGCTTGAACAGATTGAAACAGATTTGCAGAAAAAACTGTTGCCCAAAGACCCGAATGACGATCGCAATGTCTTCCTGGAAATCCGCGCAGGTACCGGGGGAGATGAGGCGGCATTATTTTCCGGAGACCTGTTCCGCATGTATGCCCGGTTCGCCGAGCGCAATCACTGGCAGGTTGAAATCATTTCTGAAAGCTGCGGCGAAAAAGGTGGCTACAAAGAAATCATTGCACGCATTGTCGGCCAGGGTGCCTATTCAATACTCAAGTTTGAGTCTGGCGCGCACAGGGTACAGCGCGTGCCGACCACCGAAACGCAAGGTAGAATTCACACTTCGGCTTGTACCGTGGCAGTCCTGCCGGAAGCTGATGAAGTCAGCGACATTGTATTGAACCCTGCTGATTTACGCATTGACACCTTCCGGGCTTCCGGCGCAGGCGGCCAGCACATCAATAAAACGGATTCGGCCGTGCGCATAACGCACCTGCCTACCGGCACCGTAGTGGAATGCCAGGATGGGCGCTCGCAACATAAAAACAAAGCTCAGGCGCTCGCCGTCCTTGCCGCTCGTATTAAGGACCAGGAAGAACGTAGTGCTCACGCCAAACAGGCTGCCGAACGCAAATCTCTGGTAGGCAGCGGAGACCGGTCGGAGCGCATCCGTACCTACAATTTTCCACAAGGTCGTGTCACTGACCATCGAATCAACCTTACCCTGTACAAAATGGACCAAATCATGGATGGCGATATCAGTGAAATGTGCAACGCATTAATGGCAGAATATCAGGCAGAACAGCTGGCAGCGCTGGCGAACGAAAGCAGTAGCTGAACCTTGCAGAACACTATTCAGGAAATCCTGCTTCAGGATGCAGCGCTTCTACGCAAGGCGCAGGGATTAATTCCGGGCAGCGCACGAATTGAGATACAGTGTTTACTGCAGCATGTACTGAGCGTTACACGTGCCTGGTTGCTGGCTCACCCCGAATACAGCCCGAATGAATATGAACAGAGCCGTTATCGTGATTTGTTGCTTAGGCGCATTCATGGAGAGCCGGTTGCATACCTGCTAGGTGAACGCGAATTTTTTGGTTTGATATTTGAAGTAAATCATGCCACCCTGATCCCACGCCCCGAAACGGAATTACTGGTCGAAACGGCCTTGCAGCGTATCTCTCCGCGCCAAGAGACACACCGAATACTGGATCTGGGGACAGGCAGTGGCGCAATTGCTCTCGCGATCGCTAATTCATGCCCGGATGCACAAATATTAGGCTGCGACATTTCCACTGCCGCACTCTCAGTTGCCGAGACAAATAAAAAACGGCTATCCATCGCAAATGCTGCATTCATACCCAGTGACTGGTTTAGCGAAATCAGGAGGCAAAAATTCAGCGTTATTGTCTCCAATCCTCCCTACATTGCGGCAGGCGACCCGCACCTTTTGCAGGGCGATATTTCCTTTGAACCCATTTCTGCACTGGTTTCCGGGAGCGATGGTCTTCGTGACATCCGCCATATTACAGCCCAAGCGCCGTGTCATCTTGAATCAGAGGGGTGGTTACTGCTTGAACATGGCTACAACCAGTCAGCGCAGGTTCGCGAGCTGCTCCAGAAAACCGGTTTCAGCCACGTATTTTCAGCTGTTGACCTAGCAGGAATAGAGCGTGTCAGTGGCGGATGTTTCCTTTAGTCATACCATTCCATCACGGAATTTCCACTATACAATTCCTGACGGTGCAAAATTAACCAATTGCAACCCAACAATTCACATTACTAGATCCAATCCCTTGGCACCAGGAATTTTTCATACAGCTCCGCCTCGGGCGAACCTTTTTCAGGATGCCAATCATAACGCCACTTTACTAGCGGCGGCATGGATAGCAGGATGGATTCGATACGCCCGTTGCTTTGCAAGCCAAAAATTGTGCCCCGGTCAATCACCAGATTGAATTCTACGTATCGTCCTCTTCGATAAAGTTGAAAATCACGCTCTCGTTCACCATATGACGTATCTTTCCGCCGTTCGAGGATCGGCACATAAGCGGACAGAAAATGATTGCCCACGCTCTGTTGAAGTGCAAATGCAGTAGGGAAATCCGGCTGATTCAAATCATCAAAAAAAATACCGCCTATACCACGTGGTTCGTTACGATGTTTTAGAAAAAAATATTCGTCACACCATTTTTTGTATTTCGGGAAAAAAGAATCACCGAAAGGCGCCAAGGCATTCCGGCAAGTCTGATGAAAGTGTACTGCATCTTCCTCAAACCCATAATACGGGGTCAAATCCATCCCGCCACCAAACCAAAATGCAATTTCACCCTGATCATTTTTCGCCATGAACATGCGCACATTCATATGCACAGTAGGTGCATACGGGTTGCGCGGGTGCAACACCAATGAGACTCCGAGAGCTTCCCATTTTCTCCCCGCAAGTTCCGGACGATGAGCGGTAGCAGACGGAGGCATTCTGTCTCCCGTGACATGGGAAAAAGCAACTCCACCCCGTTCCAACACATTTCCATCTTCCAGAATACAGCTTCGCCCCCCCCCGCCTTCCGGGCGATCCCAGCTGTCACGCCGAAATTTCTTGCCGTCAACTTCTTCCAAACGGGTCACAATCATATCCTGTAATTCAAACAAGTATTTTTTGACTGCGGCACTATCCATGCTTCCTCCGATTGGTTCCGTATTAATTTATGCATGGCCCATGACGGCATTCATGCATCTGTCCTTACTAACCTGATTCTAAAAATGAAAATTTAGCAGCACCATTACCCGTTACGCAAGATGGCGCGGATTCCTATATCCGATCGCATCTGGCAGCCCTCGAAACGGATCCCCCGTGCAACCTCATAGGCACGACGCTGCGCAGTATTCACATCGTCGCCCAGTGCAGTAACGCACAGCACACGCCCACCATTCGTGACGATCTTTCCATCCTGCATACTTGTGCCGGCATGAAAAACATGCACATCATCCATCGCGTTTGGCAAGCCGGCAATCACATCGCCTTTTCGAGGAGCATCCGGATAATTGGCTGCAGCCATTACCACCCCTAGTGCTGCACGGCTATCCCATTCGGCTTCCACCCTGTCCAGGGTTCCATTGATCGCATGCTCCAGAAGGACAAACAAGTCACTCTTCAACCGCATCATAATCGGCTGGGTTTCGGGATCTCCCATGCGGCAATTAAATTCTAGCACCCTGACATTTCCCTGCGCGTCTATCATCAATCCGGCGTACAGGAAGCCTGTATAAGAGGTTCCCTCCTTTTCCATACCCTGCACTACAGGCGCGATGATTTCGCGCAGCACGCGTGCATGCAACTCTGGGGTTACTGCCGGCGCAGGAGAATACGCACCCATGCCGCCGGTATTAGGACCTTGATCTCCGTCCAGCAGGCGCTTGTGATCTTGGCTGGTTGCCAATGGCAACACATGCCTGCCATCGACCATCACAATAAAACTTGCTTCTTCTCCTTCCAGGAACTCTTCGATTACTACCCGTGCACCGACATCCCCCAGTTTATTCCCGGACAACATCATGGTAATGGCTTGATATGCCTCCTGCACGGTTTTTGCCACTACCACGCCCTTCCCCGCAGCCAGGCCATCCGCCTTGATTACAATGGGTGCCCCGGTTTTTTTCACGTAAGCGCATGCATCTGCCACGCTACTGAAAGTTTCGTAACCTGCAGTGGGAATTTGATGGCGTGTCATGAAGCACTTGGCGAAATCCTTGGAGCTTTCCAATTGTGCCGCTGCTTTACTAGGGCCAAAAATTTTCAGTCCGGCTTCACGGAACGCATCCACTATTCCATCCGCCAATGGCGCTTCCGGACCCACTACAGTCAGACGAATTTTTTCATGTTGAACAAATGCAATGAGATCCGGAATGGCTGAGAGGGCAATATTTTCAACTTTATTTTCAAGAGCCGTACCCGCATTCCCCGGAGCAACGTAAACCTTCTGCACATTAGCAGTTTGTGCAAGACGCCATGCAAGTGCATGTTCCCGACCGCCACTCCCAACAACCAGAATTTTCATACCCAATCCCTAATCGGAGGCGACAGATACAAAACCCCCAAAACGGACAGAAGAGGTTTAAGTTACTGTTGCATAGATTTTAATGCCTGAAATGACGGCAGCCCGTAAATACCATCACCAGCCCGTGTTCATCCGCAGCCGCAATTACCTCATCATCTCGAACGCTGCCACCCGGCTGAATTACCGCTCTCGCACCGGCTTCGTTCAATACATCTAAACCGTCACGAAACGGAAAAAAAGCATCGGATGCAACAACTGAGTCAGCTAGGTTACAAGCCGCATTATGTGCCTTGATTGTGGCAATACGAGTGCTATCCACCCTGCTCATCTGCCCTGCACCCACGCCCAAGGTACGCCCATCTTTACAAAACACGATTGCATTTGATTTTACATACTTTGCCACACGCCAAGCGAACAGCAGGTCTTGCAATTGCCCGGCGCTTGGCTGTGCCTTGGTAACCACACGCAACTGCTCGGCCTGTATATCCAGAATATCCGGCGACTGCACCAGCAAACCACCATTCACCCGTTTCAAATCATATTGATTATGGGATTTGAACAATGGCACGGTAAGCAACCGCACATTCTGTTTAGCAGCCACAATTTGCCGTGCATCTTCAGACACGGAAGGGGCAACAATCACCTCAACAAACTGATTGGAAGTAATGGCAGCTGCCGTATTGGCATCCAGCTCGCAATTAAAGGCAATGATTCCACCAAACGCTGAGGTGGGGTCGGTTGCATAGGCCAGCTTGTAGGCACTGAGCGGTTCCTCGGCAATCGCAACCCCGCAAGGATTCGCATGCTTGACGATCACACAGGCCGGACGATCGAACGTCTTCACGCATTCCCAGGCTGTATCTGCATCCCCGATATTGTTGTAGGACAACTCCTTACCTTGCAGCTGAGTATAGCTGGCAATACCGCCAGGAACGGCATTCAAATCGCGGAAAAAAGCTGCATTTTGATGCGGATTCTCCCCGTAGCGCATGTCCTGCACCTTAATGAAATTGAAATTAATCTGTGCCGGATATTGGCTGCGCGTCCCATCCGTATTCATAGATGTCAGATAATTACTGATCGCGCTGTCATAAGCTGCAGTATGTGAAAAAGCTTTTTTTGCCAGGTCGAAGCAGGTATCGCCAGAAATCGTGCAGCCATTATCGCGCATCTCGGTCAAGATGCTGCCATAATCATTCGCATCGGTGACGATCGCCACATGCCGATAATTTTTTGCCGCAGCGCGCACCATAGTAGGGCCGCCTATATCAATATTCTCGATCGCGTTTTCAATCGTACAATCAGGATTGGCAACTGTAGCGCCAAATGGGTACAGGTTCACCACTACCAGATCGATTGTTGGAATATGGTATTTTTCCAGCGTAGCCACATGTTCCGGCAAATCCCTTCTCGCCAGGATGCCGGCATGGATTTTGGGTTGCAATGTCTTTACGCGCCCATCCAGCATCTCAGGAAAACCGGTGTACTCAGACACTTCGGTAACCGGAACACCATGTTCGGTCAGCATTTTTGCCGTGCCCCCGGTGGACAAGATACTCACCCCAAGCTGGTGCAGCCCAGTCGCAAACTCCAGAATGCCGGATTTGTCTGATACACTGATCAGAACCTGTTTCACTACTACCATAATTAAATGTTCTTTTCGTCGTTGGTGTTAACAAATTTAACCTTCTGCGAGACTTTTCGCTCGCTTCTGGCAGGAACCCGCATTTTTAAATCCGTACCCGGAAAACGATGCTGCTGAATTTTTTTACGTAATGTATTACGGTTCAGCCCCAATAGTTCCGCTGCACGCGTCTGATTGCCGCATGCATGTTTCAGGACAGCCTCGATCAAAGGTTTTTCAACACAATTCATCACCATGTCATAAACCGCACACGAAGGATCTTCCCCATCAAGGTCATTAAAATAATCCTCTACCGCCTTGCGCACATATTGTGCAACGTCATTTTCAACCAGCATTGAATTACTTTCTTTTTTCATGCTGCCAGCTCCTCGGCATAGCACAGACGCTCACCGCATTTTAATTGGCTCTCAAAAAAATCATTTACCGCTTCCAGTTGCTGTGTACTGCTCTCCAACTGATTCATCTGATGACGAAAATGCGCTGAACCGGTCAAACCCTTTGTATACCAAGAGATGTGCTTGCGGGCAACGCGTAACCCCGTGTATTCCCCATAAAACATGTAAAGCTCGTATACATGCTTGATGAGCACACGGTGCACTTCTTCTACCTGTGGCGCGGGTAAATGCGTACCGGTTTTCATATAATGATCAATCTCACGAAACAGCCATGGCCGCCCTTGCGCTGCCCGCCCGATCATCACTGCATCCGCACCCGTTTTCTGGAGTACGTGACGAGCTTTTTCAGGGGTGGTGATATCCCCGTTTGCAATAACCGGGATGGTCACGCAAGATTTCACCGAAGCAATGGTTTCGTACTCCGCGTCCCCGCTATACGCACACGCACGGGTCCGCCCATGAATGGCAAGCGCCTGAATGCCACTGGCCTCCGCAATTTGAGCAATACGCGCCGCATTACGATGCTGCTTATCCCATCCAGTCCGTATCTTAAGCGTTACCGGCACATCCACCGAACCCACAACCGTTTCCAATATGCGACCGACCAATGCTTCATTTTGCAAAAGTGCTGATCCGGCCAGCACATTACAAATCTTCTTTGCCGGGCAACCCATATTAATATCAATAATCTGTGCGCCCTGATCAACGTTATACTGCGCAGCAAGCGCCAGCATCTTGGGATCAGCGCCTACAATCTGCACCGATATTGGATCAACCTCTCCCTCGTGATTTGCGCGCCGCTTGGTTTTCTCGGATCCATACAACAATGAGTTAGATGAAACCATTTCGCTCACCGCCATGCCTGCCCCCATGCTTTTGCATAACATGCGAAATGGACGATCCGTTACTCCGGCCATAGGAGCAACGATCAGGTTGTTTTTCAGATGGTAGGGGCCAATGCGCATATGCTATTTTCCAAATAGGGATAATTATAAATTAATCGATCATCCCGTGCTATCATCACCTAAATGCACGGAATGAAATTATTGTAACGATGACTTTCGACGTACTGATCATAGGAGGGGGACTGGTTGGAGCCAGTCTGGCAGCGTCACTTAAATCCAGTGAACTAAACCTGGCGCTGGTGGAATCACAGACACCCGGCATCCATAAAAAGGACCTGGACAACCGCATCTATGCTATCAGCCCGGGAACTGCCGCCTTTCTTTCGCAATGCAATATCTGGCAGCAGCTGGATAAAAGCCGGATCCAACCGGTGGAAACCATGCGCATATTTGGTGACATGGGCATGGAATTCGATTTCAGCGCCTATCCATTGGGTTTACCAGAATTAGCTTTTATCCTGGAAAATCAAGTGCTGCAACTAACACTCTGGCAAGAATTACAGGAACAGGACAATTTAACCCTGTTCCACCCTGCACGCTGCAGCCACCTTGACTGGCAGGATGATGCTGCTTACCTTCGACTTGAAGACGGCCGCACACTCAAGACGAATCTGGTAATTGGCGCAGACGGGGGCAATTCCTGGGTACGACAGCAGGCTGGCATCGTAGCACCACCAACGCTTTATAACCAGGACGCTGTAGTCGCAAATTTCATGATTGAGAAGACACACCGGAACACAGCCTTCCAGTGGTTCCAGCAGGACGGAATTTTGGCCCTGCTGCCGTTACCTCAGAAAAGTGTTTCCATGGTGTGGTCCGTAAGCCCTGAAAAAGCAAAAATATTGCTCAATCTCTCCCATGAAGATCTATGCGCACAAGTTACATCTGCCTCACATCACCATTTGGGCACCATGCAGCTCGTTACCCCGCCGGTCGCATTCCCGCTACGTTCCCTATACCTGCCACAGATCGTAAAATCACGGTTGGCGCTGGTAGGCGATGCCGCGCACAACATTCATCCTCTGGCCGGACAGGGGGTTAATCTGGGTTTCCGCGACGCACGCCAACTGGCACGTATACTGATGGAACGGGAGGCACATCGGGATTGCGGCGACATTAACCTGTTACGTTGTTATGAGCGTTCACGCAAGGAGGATATTTTTTCCATGCTACATGCTACTGACCTGTTGAAGAAATTGTTCAATAACGGCAATCCAGTACTGCGATCTATTCGCAACCTTGGACTCGCATCTGCAAACCATATTACACCACTGAAAAAAATGCTGGCACTTCACGCACTCAATTAACCAACCTGACGGGTTTATTATGATCAAATTTTTTCTGTCACTACTTGTTTCCTTCTCATTTTCTTACGCCCATGCCGATGCATCCAAGGTCAAAGACCTGCTGCAAAAAAATTATCCTCAACTCGGCAAGGTTGAGCAAATCAGCAGGGCCAATATTCTTAACCTGTACGAAGTGGTTGTGCAAGACCAGCTGTTTTATACCGATGAAAATGCACAATATCTCATTGATGGTAATATTTACGATTTGAAAAATATGCGCAACCTTACGGATGAGCGTTCCCGTAAATTATTCGCAATCGATTTCAATACACTGCCATTCGACATTGCCATCAAAAAAGTGAAAGGGAACGGGCAGAGAAAAATGGCTTACTTTAGCGACCCAAACTGTAGCTTCTGCAAAAAGCTCGAGAGTGAATTAAAGAATGTGGACAACGTCACTTTATACATATTCATGCTGTCCATTTTTCCGGGTTCCGACAAAAAAGTGCGGGGCGTCTGGTGCAGCAAAGACCCTGTCAAGGCATGGGACAATCTGATGCTGAGTAATGTTCAGCCTGTATCCGGAACCTGCGACGTGCCTTCAGCCAAATTACATGAACTAAGCCAAAAATTAAAAATAAAAGGAACCCCGGTATTGGTCTTTGCGGACGGCGTTCAGGTTCCCGGATTCAGACCTGCTGCCATGCTGGAGAAGTCATTAAATAGCACAACAAATCCTTAACGACCCCGGCACTTTTCATAGTTTACATAATTGAACGGAACAGAATAAAAAAACAGCTGCGTCTTCCATGCCCCTGTCAAATGTTACCGGTTCCCTAGAGCCTGGACAGCTGCTTCGCTCGGAATCCTAACCATTCAGAAAGCTTGCCCCCTGAATGCCCTTCACGCTCTTGTCAGCCTTGAATTTTTCCAGGAATTCTGGGCGTTGGGCATTCCACATCTGCATTCTGCGCACGATGGCGCAACGCATGATCGATCAGCACCAAAGCCAGCATAGCCTCGGCAATAGGCGTAGCACGGATTCCTACGCAGGGGTCGTGACGACCGTGAGTTGCAACCATCGTTTGCTCACCCGCCTTATTGACCGATTTACGCGGAAGACGAATACTGGAAGTAGGTTTGATGGCAATGTGCGCCACAACATCCTGCCCGGTAGATATACCACCAAGAATACCACCAGCATGGTTTGATAAAAATCCCTGCGGGGTCATTTCATCACCATGTTCGCTGCCTTTCTGTGTAACCGAAGAAAAGCCTGCGCCAATTTCCACCCCCTTAACCGCATTGATGCTCATCATGGCATAGCCAATATCCGCATCCAGCCGGTCATATACAGGCTCCCCCCATCCCACGGGCACATGTTCAGCAACGACCGTAAGCTTTGCACCAATTGAATCTCCGGATTTACGCAACGTATCCATATATTTTTCCAACTGTTCAACATAGTTCTCATCCGCGACAAAAAAAGGATTGCTGTTCACGCTCTCCCAGCTCATGAATGGCACCACAATTTCGCCCAGCTGCGATAAATATCCCCGGATGATTATTCCATAACGCTCATTTAGCCATTTTTTTGCAATCGCGCCAGCTGCTACACGTACAGCAGTTTCACGTGCAGACGCCCGCCCGCCGCCACGATGATCGCGAATGCCATATTTATGCCAGTACGTATAATCAGCGTGACCTGGGCGAAAACTGTCAGCGATATTGCCATAATCCTTGCTACGCTGGTCCTCATTCCGGATTAGCAACGCGATCGGAGTACCCGTGGTCTTCCCTTCATGGATGCCAGACAAAATTTCTACTGTGTCCGACTCACGCCTTTGCGTGACATGGCGCGAAGTACCCGGCTTACGCCGGTCCAGCTCCCGCTGGATGTCTGCATGGCTCAGTTCCATTCCCGGCGGGCAGCCATCCACCACGCATCCGATCGCAGGGCCATGTGACTCGCCAAAAGAAGTAACGCAGAATAAGGTTCCGAATGTATTTCCTGACATAGCTAAACTCGCAAAATATTTTAGTTAAGTTTAACATAGCACACCTCTGTACTGCTGCTTCAACTATGCCAATGATTTGACAATCCATTTTTTCCCATGCCGAAAACTTACAGCAACAGCCTGGATTTATTGCAATGCCCACTCTCTCAACCATTCAGCACTGAGGACCATCTGATATGAAAGCGATTGTAATGACTGCGGCTGGCACCCCCGACATGTTGCAACTGCAGGACGTTCCCCAACCTGAACTGCCATCAGCACACCATATGCGAATCAAGCTGGCAGCTGCAGGAATTAATCCACTGGACACCAAACTGCGCACCAAGCCAGCCTATTATCCCGACAAACTGCCCGCCATCCTGGGATGTGACGGTGCAGGGACTGTCGAATCCATCGGCACTGCTGTAACACGTTTTTCAATCGGTGATACGATCTACTTTTGTAGCGGAGGAATCGGAGATGAGCCCGGTAGCTATGCTGAATATATCAATGTCCATGAAGATTACTGTGCACTTAAGCCAGCCAACCTTAGCCTGCAAGAAAGTGCAGCCTTACCTCTGGTACTGATCACTGCCTGGGAAGCTCTGGTCGAACGTGTTTGCCTGCAAGCCGGACAAACCATTCTCATCCATGCAGCTGCCGGAGGGGTCGGACATATCGCTGTCCAGCTTGCCCACCACCTTGGCGCACGCATCGCGGTGACCATAAGTGATGACAAGAAGGCTGGCCTCGTGCATGGACTCGGCGCAGAAAAAATTATTCATTATCGCGACCAGGGCTTCGTGCAAGAAATTCTTTCCTGGACTGCAGGCAAAGGGGTGGACATTGTATTGGACACTGTAGGCGGCGAAGTATTCCTGCAATCGCTCAAAGCAACGCGCATTGGAGGCAAAATCGTCACCCTGCTGTCCACCCCGCTGTCCATGGCGGACATCCAGCTGGCTCGTCTGCGCAATTTATCCCTATGTTATGAACTGATGCTTACTCCACAAGTCATGCAGATGCATGACGAGCGAATCCGCCAGCGCAAAATTCTGGAGCAAGGTGCCAAACTAATTGAAGCAGGCAAACTCGGAGTGCTGGTAAGTGCTACCCTTCCATTAAAGGATGCTGCCCAGGCACATCGATTAATGGAACAGGGGGGGGTTACCGGAAAAATTGTACTGATGATAGACCCACTGCCGTGGGTATCTATAGTCCAAGCTCCGACCACATCCTATCAACACGATTTTTAGTCACTTCATCCATACTGATTGGTGTGCCCCAGTCTCGAGCTGTTTCACCCGGCCACTTATTGGTTGCATCCAGCCCCATTTTGCTGCCCAAACCGGACACAGGGCTGGCAAAATCCAGATAATCGATGGGCGTATTATCCACCAGCAATGTATCACGTGAAGGGTCCACCCGGGTGGTAATCGCCCAGATTACCTCCTGCCAGTTACGGATATCAATATCATTATCTACCACAATTATGAATTTCGTATACATGAACTGGCGCAGGTATGACCAGATGCCAAACATCACGCGCTTGGCGTGCCCCGAATACTGTTTTCTCATGGACACGATAGCCAGGCGATAGGAACAACCTTCTGGCGGAAGATAAAAATCTGAAATCTCGGGAAACTGCTTTTGCAGCAGAGGAACGAAAACTTCGTTCAATGCCACCCCTAATATAGCCGGCTCGTCTGGCGGCTTTCCTGTATAAGTTGAGTGATAAATTGGATCGCGGCGCATGGTAATGCGATCAATGGTGAACACCGGAAATGTTTCCTGTTCATTGTAATAACCAGTGTGATCACCAAAGGGGCCCTCGATGGCGACTTCTCCGGGATGAATCTTTCCTTCCAGCACAATCTCGGCACTGGCAGGTACCTGCAAATCACACCCAATGCATTGAACCAGTTCCGTCTTGGATCCTCGAAGCAAACCAGCAAATTGGTACTCAGACAAACTGTCCGGTACGGGTGTGACTGCACCTAGAATAGTCGCTGGGTCGGCACCAATCACCACTGCGAGTGGAAACGGCTGGCCGGGATACATTTGAAGCCATTCCTGATAATCCAGCGCTCCTCCACGATGCGCCAGCCAACGCATAATCACTTTATTAGGTGCGATCACCTGCTGGCGATAAATACCAAGATTCTGACGCGGTTTATTGGGTCCGCGAGTTACCACCAGACCCCAGCTTATCAAAGGTGCGGCATCCCCTGGCCAGCAAGTCTGTATGGGAAGCCTACCCAGATCTACTTCACTACCTTCCCAGATAACCTCCTGGCAGGGAGCATTCGATATCACCTTGGGCGTCATGTATAAAACCTGCTTCAATACCGGCCATTTGTCCCATGCATCCTTCAGTCCCTTAGGTGGCTCGGGCTCCTTCAGATAAGCCAGCAACTTCCCTACTTCCCGTAATGCCGTTACGCTTTGTTCGCCCATGCCCAGAGCTACCCGGTGTGGTGTGCCAAAGAGATTCGCCAGAACAGGAATATTGTATCCCTCGGGATTCTTGAACAAAACGGCTGGACCATGCGTTCGCAAAACACGATCGCAGATTTCCGTCATCTCCAGATCGGGAGATACCGGTCTGCTCACATATTTCAACTCGCCCAATTTTTCCAATTGCGAGATAAAATCTCGCAGGTCACGATATTTCATCAATAAAAGCTTTCTTCGCCCTCAGGCCGGGTTTTAAATCTTCTGTGTAACCAGAAATACTGATCCGGCATTTCCCTGACCCGCTGCTCGATAAATTCATTGATTCGACGCGTATCCGCGATCGGGTCATGGGAAGGGAAATTGTGCCATGCAGGATAAAAGCACACCTCATACCCCTCGTAATCAGGCAATACGCGGCTGACACACGACACCACTTTCGCATTCGCCATTGTCACCAGCCGGGGCAAGGTCGCTAACGTGGCTGCCGGCACCCCAAAAAATGGAACAAATATACTGTCCTTGGTTGACCAGTCTTGATCAGTAAAATAAAACAATGGCCGGCCTGCACGTAATGCCTTTATGATCGGACGCAACCCGGCCTGACGAGAATAAATTAATGTATTGCCGAAACGCGTCCGCTTTTTAATCAACAGATTCTGCAAATATTCATTTTTTTGCCTGGAATAAACACTGACCCCATCTCCATGCTGTATAAGCCAGGACCCGAGCACATCCAGCGCAACAAAATGTGCAGTCAGAAAAATCACTGGACTACCCAAAGCATTCTGAAAATGCTCCTCACCTTTAACACGAATCAACTTCTGGATGCGCTCGCGACTGGACCACCATAAAATTCCACGCTCTACAATACTACGTGCAAATGCCCTAAAATTCTGGCGTACCAGCCGCTTTCGCTCTGTTTCACCCATCTCGGGAAAACATAAGCGCAGATTAATACTGGCCACCCGGCGACGCCTGCTAGAAATCAAATAAAACAAAATTCCCAAGACATTACCGATCCATGCTTGCAGCCGGTAGGGCAAAAAATGCAACACCCACAGCAAAAAAATTCCCAAACGCACCATCATTGCGATTTTTTTTCTTGATTTATAGCTGGCCTGACTCCCGGCGGGGTCTTGTACCGGTTATAGCTCCATAAATATTGTGCAGGATTCGAGAGCACCAGCTCTTCCAGAGCCGCATTGACCTGCCTGCTTATGGGAGCGCCATCCACTAACCTCAACGGAATGATACGCAAAATATACCCCGCACCTTTTTCCAGTCTTTCGACCGATGCCAACAGCACCGCAGCACCGCTGGATTGTACCAAGCGTCCGATTAACGTCATAGTGTAGGCTGGCCTACCGAAAAAATCGACCCATTCCCCCTCACCATTACCTGGAACCTGGTCGGGTAGAAGACCTATTGCCTCCCCTCGCTTTAAGGCTTTGTACAGCAAACGTACCCCACTGACATCGGTCCGCGCCAGTCGCAACTGACCTCGCTCGCGGCCACGGCGCATCAGTGGATCCAGCCATGCCAGCCTGGGTGGGCGATACAGTACAATCATTGGCATAAATGTAGCGGCATAAATGGCGGATACATCAAAACACCCCAAATGTGGGGTCAAAAAAACGATACCCTTACCATTCGAACGAGCATTCTCGACATGCTCCCAGCCATGGCACTCCCGGACGCTGGCTTTCACTTCACCCAGGGGGCGACACCATATCCAGATCAACTCAATCGCACCCCTCCCTGCTTCTGCAATACCCGCATGCAAGACCTTGCGAAATTCCGCATCGGAATACCCTTTTAATGCGTTACCCAAATTTTCGCGCATTCGTTTGGCATAGGCACGGGAAAGCTTATACGTCAACTTTCCCAGTACAGCACCTAAACAATGCAATACTCTCAGCGGCAATTTCGCTACAAGGGAGCATAGCCAAATTACAAGAGCAGATTTCATGGGAAGTAAACGCAACCAAAGTTATTGCTATAATAATTTATTTTATGAACCAACCTAAATTGCGGGGATCCATGAGTGAATTTCTATTTACATCCGAATCGGTTTCTGAAGGTCATCCAGACAAGGTTGCGGATCAAATTTCTGATTCCATTCTGGACGCTATTCTAGCGCAAGACCCGTATGCGCGAGTAGCAGCCGAGACGTTGGTCAACACTGGGCTCGTGGTACTTGCCGGTGAAATATCTACCAAAGCCAACGTAGACTACATTCATGTGGCTCGCGATTGCATCAGGCGCATCGGCTATGATAATACCGAATATGGCATAGACTACAAAGGATGTGCCGTGCTGGTCGCATACGACAAGCAAAGCCCGGATATCGCTCAAGGAGTTGACCGGGCATCCCATGAATATCTGGATCAGGGGGCTGGAGATCAAGGCCTGATGTTCGGTTATGCATGTGATGAGACGCCCACGCTCATGCCGCTCCCGATTTATCTGGCGCACCGTATTGTTGAGCGTCAGTCGCAACTGCGGCGAGATGGACGTCTGAATTGGCTACGTCCGGATGCCAAGGCTCAAGTCACCATTCGTTATGTAAATGACAAGCCGCACTCCATAGACACGGTCTTGCTGTCTACCCAGCATTCCCCTGACATATCGCTGGAGACCATTCGTGAAGCCGTAATTGAAGACATCATCAAACCCCTGCTTCCTGCCGAACTCATCAGGGGCAACATCAAATACCTGGTTAATCCCACGGGCCGATTTGTGATCGGCGGTCCGCAGGGAGACTGTGGCCTGACTGGACGCAAGATCATTGTGGATACTTATGGTGGCTCCGCTCCGCATGGAGGGGGGGCCTTTTCCGGAAAAGACCCGTCCAAGGTGGATCGCTCTGCGGCTTATGCCGGCCGGTATATTGCCAAAAATATTGTAGCTGCCGGCCTGGCAAGCAAATGCCTGATCCAGATATCTTATGCGATCGGTCTGGCTTTACCCACCAGCACATGGGTAACCAGTTACGGCACCGGAAAAATTCCCGACGAAAAAATTGCTGAACTGGTCAATAAGCATTTCGACCTACGCCCAAAAGGCATTGTACAAATGCTGGAATTATTGCGTCCGATCTATACCAATACTTCTGCTTACGGTCACTTCGGTCGCGAAGAACCCGGATTTACATGGGAGGCAACAGATAAGGCATCCGCTCTGCGCGCGGATGCCGGGTTGTAACTCTTGATATAAAGATCGTCACAAAATGTGCCGATCTTTAATCCTGGTTAACTCATAATTTTTAGAATCAAATACGTGCGCCCTTCCAAGCCATGTGCTACCCGCAACCTCTATAGCCGAAGAACAAGGGATGGACATTTTATAGCCACCATCCCCGCTGATTGCTGAATTCCTAATAGGGAACTAATAGGGCAAAGGATAATAATCAATATATCCAGCCGCATCACCGCCGTAAAATGTAGTCGTATCCGGCACATTAAAGTCCCTGCGTTCACGTAATCGCAATGGTAAATCAGGATTAGCTATGAACAACGCACCAAATGATACGAAGTCCGCAGTTTTTTCATCTATCGCAGCTTCGGCACGAACCGCATCATAGCCGCCATTTGCCATGTACTGGCCTCTGAACAAACTGCGCAAACGCTTAAAATCAAACTCGGAAGGCTGTTCCTCGACCACATGTATATACGCAAGATTAAAGCGATTCAGCTGCTCTACAACATATTCAAAAGTTTCCTGCGGCGTAGAATCGGAAATATCATTTTGCGGATTGACCGGGGATAAGCGCACCCCAACTTTTTGAGCCGGATACACACTGCATACCGCCTGAATCACTTCAAACAACAACCGGCAACGGTTCTCGATCGAACCTCCATATTCATCCGCGCGCTGGTTGGTACTGTCACGCAGGAACTGATCAAGAAGATATCCATTTGCAGCATCAATTTCCAATCCGTCCATCCAGGCATCTTCAGCATTCTTAGCAGCTTGCCTGTACTGCTCGACGATGCTGGGTATCTCGGCTGTTTCCAACGCTCGAGGCGTTTCAAATGGCATCATTCCCTTGGGAGTGAATACCTCACCTTCCGGTTTAATGGCGGAAGGCGCAACAGGCAGACCCTGGAATGGCTGCCACAATGGATGTGAGATCCGTCCGGCATGCGACAGATTCATAAAAATTTTTCCACCCGACCGATGAACACGGGCCGTTACCATTTTCCATCCTTCGATCTGTTCCTCAGAGGATATTCCCGGCGTAGCTGGATATCCAATCCCTTGATCAGAGACCTGGGTCGGCTCGGAAATAATCAGGCCGGCACTACAGCGCTGGGAATAGTATGTGGCATTCATAACGGTAGGGACATTGCCCAAACCGGCCCGGCTTCGGGTCATTGGCGCCATGACAATTCTGTTGTTGAGCTGTAGCGAACCGAGCCACGCTTTCCTGTATAAAGGATGGATCTCTGGTGGCAGAATATGCGAAATATCTGTCCATCCGGAGGGATAGGTTTCTCGTTGTACCGGCTTTTTCTTAGGGTAATTTCTTGGATCCGCAACTGGATTCGGGTTCTCGTTTAAAGCTTTTGGAACATCCGTATATGCTGGAATCAGAGGAGGATTTTCATCCAGATCCCAGTCATCCATTGGAATCAGGGGGATTTCTTTCTTTGGCCTCGTGCTTCCGGAAGCAGAAACTTGATGATCAGCGCTCGAAGTGAGCTTGTCGTCACTGGATAAATGTTTATCGTCGTTTACCATAGGTTCATCACTTAATAAGGGTACATTAATAATGATGCATTATAGCCTGTTCTATAGCCTCATCAACCCGATCATTTATAAACAGCCAGATTATCCAATGAGTGTTGATTTAAAAAGCAATATTGCAACGCTCTCCCCAATTTAACCGACCTGGCCAACGAACACCGGACACAAATAAAACGACGCGTCGCAGATTCTTCCAGACATATAGCAGACGGAGGAAACCATAAGCCCCATCTAGGCAACAGGTTTTGACAAACTGATTTGAATGCAAAGACTGAATACAAACTCGAAGATCAGGCGCAGGCACGAGCTAACTGCCTGACCACAATACGTCAGGCCCGAGTTGCAGTCCATCAATGGCATGGTTTAAAATGGCCTTTTACCGAACAGTCAAGGTGTTGAATACGTGTCATCCCAAGCGCTGGTCGAAATATGCAACGTCAATTTTGGCTATGACAGCCGGTCTATCCTTAAGGGGGTCAATCTTACCTTCCATAAAGGAAAGGTAATTGCCATCATGGGAGGCAGCGGTTGCGGCAAAACCACCCTGTTACGCTTGATCGGCGGGGCGCTTAAACCCAGTAGCGGTTATGTAAAAGTTGATGGCAAGGTAATACATGAACAAAACCATCATGGGTTGTACCTTCTACGCCGCAGGATGGGAATGCTATTCCAGTTTGGCGCATTGTTCACGGACATGTCTGTTTATGACAATGTAGCATTTCAAATGCGCGAACACACCGACCTTCCAGAACCAATCATCCGGGATTTAGTACTGATGAAGCTGGAAGCCGTGGGCTTGCGTGGAACGCATCACCTGATGCCTGCCGCGCTTTCTGGTGGAATGGCACGGCGTGTAGCACTGGCAAGAACCGTTGCGCTGGATCCGATGCTGATCCTGTATGACGAACCTTTTACCGGCCTCGACCCAATCTCGCTGTCTGTAGTGGGTAATTTGATACGCCGCCTTAATGATGCGCTTGGCGCAACTTCAGTAGTAGTCACGCATGATGTCAAAGAATCCCTTCAGATCGTAGACTACATTTATTTTATTGCAGATGGCGTGGTGGTTGCAGAGGGAACGCCTGCCGAAATTATCCATTCCGACAAACCGTTTGTGCATCAATTCATCCATGGCGAAATGGACGGTCCCGTTCCATTTCATTATCCATGCGGCGATTACTGGCAAGATCTAAAGTTACGGCCATGGCGATAATGATTGTCGAAAACCTTCGCTCCATAGGACACCGCATTGTGGAAGCGGTGTGGCGCATCGGATTTGCATCCCGCTTCTTTTTCATGATTCTGCTTTACTCCGGTACAAGTTTCCGTCGCTTCCACTTGACCGTAAAAGAACTGTTCTATAGTGGAGTCATGTCTCTTATTATCATCATGGTGGCGAGCATGTTTGTAGGCATGGTACTGGGCTTACAAGGCTATGAGACCCTCAAGCGCTATGGTTCGGAATCTGCACTGGGATCACTGGTAGCACTAAGCCTGGTGCGCGAACTAGGCCCCGTTCTGGCTGCCCTGCTGTTTGCAAGTCGCGCTGGTTCGGCAATGACAGCTGAAATCGGGCTGATGAAAGCCACGGAACAGATCTCTGCAATGGAAATGATGGCAATAAACCCTTTGGCACGCTTGATTGCACCCCGTTTCTGGGCTGGTGTCATATCAATGCCGCTATTGTCTGCATTGTTTTCTGCTACCGGTGTCTTTGGAGGGTATGTAGTAGGGGTTGTACTGATCGGTGTGGATTATGGCTCATTCTGGTCACAGATGCAGGCCAGTGTGGACTTCCAGCATGACATCATGAACGGCATGATTAAAAGTTTCGTTTTTGGAATTGCAGTTACTGCTATCGCACTTTTTGAGGGCTATGACGCACCACCCACCGCAGAAGGAGTATCTCATGCAACCACAAGAACTGTTGTTCAGTCTTCGCTGACCATTTTGTTTCTGGATTTCATTTTGACTGCATTTATGTTTCAAGGGGAGTAGCGATGAAGCGTGCCACACTGGATTTATGGGTCGGGATATTTGTCGTAGCCGGCCTGACGGCGCTGACCGTGCTGGCATTAAAGGTAGGAAACCTGAATCTATACAACATGTCAGAAACGTATCAATTACAAGCGCATTTTTCCAACATTGGAGGCCTCAAGTCCAAGGCATCCATCAAAAGCGCTGGAGTAGTAGTTGGCCGGGTGGATAAAATTACACTGGATCCAGAACGCTATGAAGCCAGGGTGACCATGACGATCGATAAACATTTCCAGTTTCCAAAGGATACTTTTGCCAATATCCTGACTTCTGGATTGTTAGGCGAGCAATATATCGGCCTGATCCCAGGCGGAGATGAGGAGCTGCTAAAAGCAGGAGATGAAATCAAAAAAACACAATCTGCAGTAGTACTGGAAGACTTAATAAGCAAATTTTTATATAGCAAGGCAGAAGAAACCCAATAACCCATTCGACCAATCAATTGCGACGACAGACATGAAAAAAATTACTGCATACCTCACATTAATATTAATGGCATGCTGCTCCCTCAGCGTATATGCGAACATACCCGAACCAGAGGCCCTGATCAGGGATACCGTGAACGAAGTCCTGTCCATTGTCAAAGAAGATAAAGATATCCGGGCTGGTAACAAGAAAAAAATTAATGAGCTGGTGGATGCCAAAGTCCTGCCACATTTTAATTTTACTCATATGACCAGGCTTGCCGTCGGCAAAAACTGGCGCAATGCAACACCAGAACAAAAAAAAATACTGGAAACCGAGTTCCGCAATTTATTGGTACGCACATATACCACCGCTTTTACTACATACCAGGATCAGCAAGTTGAGGTGAAACCCCTCAAAATGAAGGATGATGACACCGATGTAACAGTCAAAACGTTGATTCACGACAAAACCAAACAACAACCCATCCCTGTAAACTATGATCTGGAAAAAACCGCTAGCGGCTGGAAAGTATATGATCTGTCGATCGAAGGCATCAGCTTGGTTACCAACTATCGCGGCACCTTCGCTGAACAAATCCAAAAAAGCGGTATTGATGGACTCATCAAGACATTAGTGGAAAAAAATCAAGCGCAAGTCAACAAACCGCCATCCAAAGCTACCCCCAAATGAATCACAATAACAACAGCGGACATCTCCTGGTACAGGACCGTCTGACCATCGATACGGTTACCAGTCTATATAACAATGGATTACATGCAAACGATTCAGGACAACTGGTTATAGACCTTTCCCAGGTTAAAACCGTCGATTCCGCTGCGGTCAGCCTATTACTGAGCTGGCTCCGCGAAGCACAGCAAAAAAATATAAAACTGTGCTTCGCCCACATCCCCGAAAATTTGTCGAGTCTTGCCCGCCTGTATGGAGTAGCAGAGATGCTGCCACTCTGCGGGGATTAATAATTTCACCTGATTTTGGGAAACCCATTTGACTGCTGCTGCCATTGAGATATGCCAGACCTACAAGCGCTATGGCCAGTTACAGGCATTGAATGGTATTAATTTGCGCATTGAAAAAGGCGAATTTTTCGGTCTGCTTGGCCCTAACGGCGCGGGAAAAACCACACTGATCAACCTCCTGTCCGGCCTTGCATTACCCGATGCAGGGCAACTCCGGATTCATGGATACGACGTAGTCAGACAGTATCGCACTAGCCGCCGCATGCTGGGCGTGGTCCCTCAAGAACTGGTGTTTGACCCATTTTTCACAGTACGTGAAACATTGCGTTTACAGTCCGGTTTTTTTGGATTGCATCATAATGAAACCTGGATTAATACAGTAATGCACAACCTTGGTTTGACCGACAAAGCGGATACCAACATGCGCCGCTTGTCCGGCGGTATGAAACGCCGCGTGCTTGTCGCTCAGGCGCTCGTGCACAAACCACCGGTTATTGTTCTGGATGAACCAACAGCTGGGGTAGACGTGGAACTGCGCCAGTCACTATGGCACTTCATCCGGCAGCTGAACCGCGATGGACATACCATATTGCTGACCACCCATTACCTCGAAGAAGCGGAAGCTTTATGTACACGGATTGCCATGCTAAAGCAAGGCAGGGTAATCGCGCTAGATAGTACGCAAAACCTCCTTGGAGCTTTGACCGGTTGTCGCGTCCGGCTAAAACTCGTGGGAAAATTGCCCGCCTCCTTGCTACCACAGGTAATCGAACAGACAGACAAAGATTTCCTGCTGACATTACCTTCCTATTCTGCACTGGAACCTATGTTGAAGACACTGCGGACATTCGGAATTACCATCCAGGAAATGACCTTGCAGCAGCCAGACCTGGAAGAGGTATTCCTGCGTATGGTAAGACGAGACATGCAATGAGACAGACATGCTGAGTTTTTACAGTTTATTTTATAAAGAAATACTCCGCGTGTGGAAGGTAGGCTTCCAGACCGTTATGGCTCCCGTACTGACAACGTTGCTCTACCTTTTGATTTTTTCACATGTGCTAGAACAGAACACCAACGTGTATCCCGGAATAGATTACACCACCTTTCTAATTCCGGGGCTGGTTATGATGTCCATTTTACAAAATGCTTTTGCCAATAGCTCTTCCAGCCTGATTCAATCAAAAATTACCGGGAATATCGTTTTTGTGTTACTGGCGCCAATTTCCTATTGGGAGTTTTTTGCAGCTTATGTGCTCGCTTCAATGTTACGCGGACTGGTAGTCGGCCTGGGGGTCTATATAGCCGCACTCTGGTTTTCCCAACCGGCACCAGTAGCCCCGGTCTGGGTTTTTTTGTTTGCCATTCTGGGAAGTGCGATGCTGGGAACGATGGGGTTAATAGCCGGAATGTGGGCTGAAAAATTTGACCAGCTCGCAGCATTTCAGAATTTTATTATACTTCCGCTGACATTTTTATCCGGTGTATTTTATTCAATCCACTCCCTACCCCCTGTCTGGCAGTCCATATCGCATTTCAATCCATTTTTTTATATGATAGACGGCTTCCGTCATGGATTTTTCGGCTTATCTGATTTTTCACCCTGGTTAAGCCTGATTGTTACGGGGGTATGCCTACTGGGCATTACACTACTGGCGTTACGGCTATTGAAATCCGGATATAAACTACGGCACTGATACTTATTGCAGCAATACCTCATGGAACCAGCCATACCATAGTCAAGATTATCAGCTGAGATCGGGATAAAAATGCAGTTTATCCTCAGGAAACAATAGGTATCCCTGAAAAAAGAGTTCTGGTCATACCCGCTCAAAACACAGAGTCCCCAGGAATCGCGATGGATCAAGCTCCGAGAAGTACAATGCCAGATACACTAACCGGGCATATGAAAAAACAAATCCAGGATAAACAATACAGCGGAAATCAATGATGAATCCGCAATTTTTGAAGACAGTACAATGCAAAAATTAGCCATTGAAGGTGGAACGCCATTACGCGGAGATGTATGCATTTCCGGCGCCAAGAACGCAGCCTTGCCCATGATGTGTGCCAGCCTGTTGACCAGTGATGTTCTGAAACTGAACAACATGCCCAATTTACATGACATCTCCACCATGCGTAAATTGCTGGAACAGATAGGGGTGACCATTTCGGTGCAAGGCGACGAAATGCTTTTACATGGCGCGAATGTTAACAAACTGGAAGCGCCATATGACCTAGTAAAAACCATGCGTGCATCTATACTCGTGCTGGGTCCTCTTGTTGCACGCTTTGGCGAAGCTCGCGTATCCCTGCCTGGCGGATGCGCGATTGGTTCTCGCCCTGTGGATATCCATATCCGAGGACTTCAGGCAATGGGAGCAACTGTTTACATTGAACATGGCTACATACATGCACAAGCAAAACGCCTGACCGGCGCCAGAATTTTATTCGATATTGTCAGCGTTACCAGCACGGAAAACTTAATGATGGCCGCCGTATTGGCAGACGGGGTAACGATACTGGAAAATGCTGCACGCGAACCGGAGATCTTGGATTTAGCTCAATGCCTGAATGCAATGGGTGCAAAAATTGAGGGAGCAGGCAGCCACACGATCACCATCACAGGCGTGGAAAGATTGCACGGCACTACCCATCACATCATTCCTGACCGCATTGAGAGCGGAACTTTTCTGGTAGCGGCCGCAGCGACCGGGGGAAATATTGTTCTGCATAATACCAGGACAGATATCCTGGATGCCGTATCGGAAAAACTGACTGAAGCCGGCGCTCAGATTCGCAGCAGCCATGACACGATGCATTTGCATATGCCGGAGCGCCCCAGATCAGTAAACGTGCGCACCGCGCCCTATCCCGCATTCCCTACCGATATGCAGGCTCAATTCATGGCATTAAATGCAATTGCGGACAATAGTGCCATGATCATTGAAACCATATTTGAAAACCGCTTTATGCATGTACAGGAATTGCGACGCCTTGGTGCAAAAATTGATGTCGAAGGCAATACGGCCATGATTCGAGGAGTAGACCGCCTGGAAGGGGCAACCGTAATGGCAACCGACCTGCGTGCTTCAGCCTGCCTGGTTATTGCCGGACTGGTGGCGCAGGGAAAAACCACAATTGAACGCATATATCATCTGGATCGCGGTTATGAGCATATCGAGACAAAACTGTCACAACTCGGGGCGAACATAACCCGCACCCAATAATGAAAGATATCCTATGATTACCATCGCCCTGTCCAAGGGACGCATCTTTGAAGAAACGCTGCCGCTACTGCAGGCAGCAGGAATCCGTCCTACCGAAGACCCCGAACCCTCACGCAAATTGATTTTGTCTACGAACCGTCCAGACGTGCGCTTAATTATCGTGCGCGCATCCGATGTACCCACCTATGTCCAGTATGGGGCAGCTGACTTGGGCATAGCAGGCAAGGACGTGCTGGACGAGCACGGTGGCATCGGCTTGTATCAGCCGCTCGACCTTAATATTGCACGTTGCAGAATGATGGTGGCAGTACGAAATGAGTTCGATTACGATTCAGCAGTACGTCAGGGCGCGCGACTGCGCGTGGCAACCAAATACGTGCAAACTGCACGCGAACATTTTGCGGCGAAAGGCGTGCATGTAGATCTGATCAAATTATATGGCTCAATGGAACTGGCGCCACTGGTCGGACTATCTGATGCAATTGTAGACCTGGTCAGCAGCGGCAACACTCTCAAAGCCAATCATCTCAAGGCAGTAGAAAATATTTCGGCAATTTCCTCACGTCTGGTTGTCAATCAGGCGTCGCTAAAACTGAAACATTCCACTATTCAGCCCATGCTGGATATATTCTCCAAGGCGGTTACCCAATGAACATAAAACGGCTTTCTACCCGGCAGCCTGATTTCCACAAGCAACTGGATAAACTGCTGGCCTTTGAGGAGACCATGGATTACCAGTTGGACGCCACAGTAGCCGCTATTCTGGCGGATGTCAGAACACGCGGAGATGCAGCGCTGCTCGAATACACCCGGCGTTTCGATCGGATGGATGTACAGGACAGCTCCACGCTTGAACTGTCTCCTGCAACCCTGCGCACTGCCTTCAATGGACTGAGCGGCCCGCAGCGCGCAGCGCTGGAAAAGGCCGCTCAGCGCATAACCGCTTACCACAAAAAGCAACTGCAGGAATCCTGGAGCTATACTGAACCGGATGGCACCCTGCTCGGCCAGCAGGTGACACCCTTAGACCGGGTTGGCCTGTATGTGCCAGGCGGCAAGGCAGCCTATCCATCTTCCGTACTGATGAATGCGCTGCCCGCAAAAGTGGCCGGGGTTAGAGAGCTTATTATGGTCGTGCCGACCCCGGACGGGATACAAAACCCGCTCGTGCTGGCAGCTGCACATCTGGCCGGAGTGGACCGGGTATTTACCATTGGCGGTGCGCAGGCAATTGCAGCCTTGGCGTATGGCACGGGAACCCTACCACGCGTGGATAAAATCGTTGGCCCAGGAAACGCTTATGTAGCCGCAGCCAAGCGACGTGTATTCGGAGTGGTAGGAATCGACATGATTGCTGGTCCATCCGAGATATTGGTGATTTGCGATGGTCAAACCAACCCAGACTGGATAGCAATGGACCTGTTTTCCCAGGCAGAGCATGATGAACTGGCACAGTCGATTCTTCTGACACCTGACCCTGCTTTCGCCAGCGCCGTGGCGCAGAGCGCCGACCGCTTGCTGGCAGACATGCCACGCCGTGACATTATCTGCACGGCACTGGAAAACCGCGGTGCCCTGATTGAAGTGGCGACCTTGGAAGAAGCATGCGCTATCAGCAACCGTATTGCTCCAGAACACCTTGAGCTTTCCGTAGAAAACCCCCAGCAATGGCTACCCAGTATCAAACACGCCGGCGCAATTTTCATGGGACGCCATACATCAGAAGCACTGGGCGATTACTGCGCCGGTCCCAACCATGTCCTGCCCACCTCCGGAACGGCTCGCTTCTCTTCCCCGCTTGGTGTGTATGACTTTCAGAAACGGAGCAGCCTAATCCAGGTATCAGCACGAAGCGCAGCCATACTCGGTGAAATCGCTGCAGAGCTAGCCTACGGGGAAGGACTGCATGCCCATGCACAATCCGCCCTGTTCAGGACAGATTCCCCCTGAAATAACGACACAGCCATGCAGAAGCATTCTCTGCAATATATTTATACCACCGCTACAGTAAATTACGCACTGATTAAGCAATGCTACTTCTTTTTTTGAGGTCTCCTCCACCCCTTTAAAGTGGTCTGTCTGGAACGGGCAAGTGTCAACTCACCCTCCGGTGCATCGCGGGTAATGGTAGAGCCGGCTCCTATGGTAGCACCTCTCCCAATTTTGACCGGCGCAACCAGCTGCGTGTTGGACCCGATAAACGCATCTTCCTCAATAATGGTGCGGTGCTTGTTTACACCGTCATAATTACAGGTGATGGTGCCCGCCCCGATGTTGACACGCGTACCCACACTGGCGTCGCCAATATAGCTTAAATGGTTCGCCTTGCTGCTGGATGAAAATTCACTGTTTTTCACCTCGACAAAGTTACCGATATGCACATCTGTGTGTAACTGGCTTCCCGGGCGCAAACGTGCGTAAGGTCCAATGCGGCAATTGCTGCCGATCTTTGCCTCATCAATATGACTATATGGCTCCACGCGCGAATGCTTGCCAATGCAGGTATTTCTTATGATGCTATAAGCACCAATTTTTACCCCATCCCCCAGTTGCACATTGCCAACAAAAACACACCCGACATCAATTTCAACATCCCGTCCGCATTCCAGCCGACCACGAACATCCAAACGCGCCGGATCAGCCAGTGTTACTCCCTTCAATAGTAATTCGGTGGCATGGTTTTTTTGCCAGATACGTTCCAGTTCCGCCAGCTGCATCTTATTATTGACTCCAAGGATTTCCCACTCCTGGCTAGGGTGTACCGTGTGCACATCCACACCTTGAGCTGCAGCCATGGCGACAATATCGGTAAGATAATACTCGCCTTGCGCATTCTCATTTCGCAAGGCGGAAAGCCAGTGCCGCAAAAAATGCGTGGGCACAGACATAATTCCGGTATTGACCTCTCGCAGAGCACGCTGTTCCGTACTGGCATCCTTTTCCTCCACAATACCACTCACCCTGCCCGAACGATCACGCAAGATGCGTCCATAACCAGATGGGTTATCCAGAAAAACCGTGAGTAGCGTCAGCGCTTGTGGCGTATCCAGCATTTTTTTAAGTGTGCCAATCTGTAGGAGCGGCACATCGCCATACAACACCAAAGTGACCGAACCATCCTTCAACTGCGGAAGCGCCTGCTGCACCGCATGGCCCGTACCAAGCTGCGGCTCCTGCAGGATAAAGGCTGCATCATAACCTGCCATCATCTCGGGAACTGCCTCTCCCCCATGGCCATAAATGACGCACAGTTGAGAGGCAGAAAGTCCAAGGGCCGTATCCAGAACATGCTGCAGTAGCGGGCGACCGGCCAGCGAATGGAGCACCTTGGGGGTTTCCGAATACATGCGCGTCCCCTTCCCGGCCGCGAGGATAACGACATTAAGAGCATTCATAATCAATTTTGCACCCTTGACCAACCAATCATCAAAATAATAATACATATAAAAAAAGCGGCCTGAGCCGCTTTCCCTATGCATTCATCAATCTGACCGGACATTTACCTAATGCGGAATCTGCTTACGCAATTTCTGAATGGCCTGTAATTGGGCAAGCGATTCAGACAACTCTGCCTGGGCAGCAGCATAATCAATGTCGGAAGTGCGGTTCTTCATTGCTTCCTCTGCTTTGCGCTTCGCTTCAAGCGCGCGAACCTCATCAAGGTCTGCGCCACGAATCGCCGTATCTGCCAGAACGGTAACCAGATTAGGCTGTACTTCCAACATGCCACCCGAAACATAAATCAGAACAAAATCTGCTTGATCCGGCAACTTGATACGAACCGATCCAGGTTTAATACGGGATAAAAGTGGGGCATGTCGCGGATAGATCCCGAGTTCTCCAACTTCCCCCGGAACAACAACCATTTCCGCAAGACCGGAAAAGATGGACTCTTCCGCGCTCACCACATCAACATGAACAGTCATTGCCATAATTTTCCTTATTACTAAAACAATATTGCCAAATACAGCAATCCGGACTTATTGAATTGTTTTAGCCTTCTCAACCGCTTCATCAATCGTTCCGACCATGTAGAACGCCTGCTCCGGCAGATGATCGTAATCCCCATTGACAATCCCCTTGAAACCCTTGATGGTCTCTTTCAACGTTACATATTTTCCCGGACTTCCGGTAAACACTTCAGCCACATGGAAAGGCTGGGACAGGAACCGCTGAATCTTACGTGCACGCGCTACGGCCAGTTTATCCTCTGGGGAAAGCTCGTCCATACCCAAAATTGCAATGATATCGCGCAGCTCCTTATAACGCTGCAACGTTTGCTGAACGCTACGGGCAACATTGTAATGCTCTTCACCCACGATCAGCGGATCAAGCTGACGCGAAGTGGAATCCAGCGGATCTACCGCTGGATAAATTCCAAGCGAAGCAATATCACGGGACAACACCACTGTAGAATCAAGGTGAAGGAAGGTGGTGGCAGGCGATGGGTCAGTCAAGTCATCCGCAGGTACATAGACAGCCTGGATAGATGTAATCGAACCGGTTTTTGTTGAAGTAATTCGCTCCTGCAAGCGCCCCATTTCTTCTGCCAGAGTTGGCTGATATCCAACAGCAGAAGGCATACGGCCCAGCAAAGCGGACACTTCCGTTCCAGCCAGAGTAAAACGATAAATGTTGTCAACAAAGAACAACACATCCCGCCCCTCATCACGGAAATATTCCGCCATTGTCAACCCTGACAGAGCTACACGAAGGCGGTTTCCTGGTGGCTCGTTCATCTGTCCAAAAACCATGGCTACTTTGGATTCGGGCAGATTATCAAGCTGGATGACTCCCGCCTCTGACATTTCGTGATAAAAGTCGTTTCCTTCACGCGTACGCTCACCCACTCCGGCAAACACGGACAAACCGGAATGCTGCTTGGCAATATTGTTGATCAACTCCAGCATGTTAACGGTCTTGCCTACCCCAGCTCCCCCGAACAGACCCACTTTCCCACCTTTGGCAAACGGGCAGACCAAGTCAATCACCTTGATGCCGGTTTCAAGCAAATCAACAGATGGGGATAATTCATCGAATTTTGGCGCCTTCTGATGAATAGAGCGACGTTCATCGCTTTTAATTTCCCCAACTTCATCTATCGGTCGCCCCAGAACATCCATGATTCGTCCGAGTGTGCCATGTCCAACCGGTACCATGATCTGGTTACCGGTATTTACTACCCCCATCCCGCGACGCAGGCCATCTGAGGAACCCATTGCAATCGTGCGGACAACTCCATCACCAATCTGCTGCTGCACTTCCAAGGTCAGGCCTTTTTCAACCACGGAGCTTCCATCGTCCTGTACTACCAGCGCATCGAAGACTTTCGGTATGTGATCACGAGAAAATTCAACGTCCACCACCGCACCAATACACTGAACAATTTTTCCTTGACTCATCTTAAGGTTCCCCACATTATATTATCTGTGTATCCGCCGAGTGCTACTGCGGTTACACCACCTGATTCTCTTTCCATCCTGGCACAGTCCGGATCATGCTACCCGGGTTTGCAAACCAACCATTTTTCGTGAAATACGATTCAAACCATTACATCTACCATGCAGCAGTGCCGCATTTTTGCTGCACGTCGATCGCATCAATCAGCTTACCGCCGCTGCTCCACCGACAATTTCTGAAATTTCCTTGGTGATTGCAGCCTGCCTGGCCTTGTTGTAGATCAGCTTTAGATCTCCAATCACCTGCTTTGCATTGTCTGAAGCTGCCTTCATCGCCACCATGCGGGCGCTCTGCTCAGAAGCCTGATTTTCGGTCACTGCGTTATAAACCAGCGATTCAATGTAGCGCACCAACAGCTGATCCACCACCACTTTCGCATCCGGCTCGTAAATGTAATCCCATGTGCTACCGCTCCCCGTCTCCAGCTGATCGCTGGATAGCGGCAGCAGCTGATCCACTCTCGGCTCCTGCTTCATGGTATTCACAAAAGCATTATAGCTAATATAAATAGCATCAATTTCACCGGCAACATACGCATTCAGCATTACTTTCACCGCACCGATCAGATTCTCGAGATGCGGAATATCCCCTAACCCAACTATATGCGATTTGACTTGGGCCCCTACCCGGGTCATAAAGCTGAATCCTTTATTCCCTATGGAACACACCTGAATGCCCTTGCCCTGAGCTTGCCACTCCGACATTCTGCTCATGACCATACGCAGAACATTGGTATTCAGCCCGCCACATAGTCCCTTGTCGGAAGTTACAACTATAACTCCAATGTTTTTAATATCCTCACGCTTTATCAGGAACGGATGCTTATATTCCGGATTGGCGCGTGACAAATGCGCGGCAACCTGACGGATCTTTTCCGCATATGGGCGAGCTGCGCGCATGCGATCCTGTGCCTTACGCATCTTGGATGCCGCGACCATCTCCATTGCTCGCGTAATTTTTCGTGTATTTTCTACACTTTTGATTTTCGTGCGTATTTCTTTGCTGCCAGCCATTATACGGACCCCAGCTTAAAAGACTGCAGTGGACTTATATTTTTCAATTGCACTAACAAGGATTTTCTCATTATCAGCGGATAAATCCTTGCTCGACGCAATGGCATCATCCAATGCCTTGTATTGAGATTTAACAAACGCATGCAAGCCGCTTTCAAATGCCAGAGCCTTATTGACAGGAACGTCATCAAAATAACCCTTGTTAATTGCAAACAGGGTTACCGCCATTTCTGAAACCGACAATGGAGCATATTGTGGTTGCTTCATTAGCTCCATGACCAGGCGGCCACGCTCCAGCTGCTTGCGCGTAGCCTCATCCAGATCAGATGCGAATTGCGCGAATGCGGCCAGTTCGCGATACTGCGCCAAGGCCAGACGCACACCCCCACCAAGTTTCTTGATAACCTTGGTCTGTGCTGCACCGCCCACGCGCGAAACGGAAATACCCGCATTGATAGCTGGCCGGATACCGGCATTGAACAGATCGGTTTCCAAAAATATCTGGCCGTCTGTAATGGAAATCACATTGGTTGGAACAAATGCGGACACGTCTCCGGCTGCTGTCTCAATCACTGGCAAGGCAGTCAGCGATCCGGTCATGCCTTTGACTTCGCCATTTGTAAATTTTTCCACGTACTCTTCGTTTACCCTCGCCGCTCGCTCCAGCAACCTGGAGTGCAGATAAAACACATCGCCCGGATACGCTTCCCGGCCCGGCGGACGCCGCAGCAACAGCGAAATCTGACGGTATGCCCAAGCCTGCTTGGTTAAATCGTCATAAACAATCAGTGCGTCCTGGCCACGATCACGATAATACTCTCCCATCGTGCATCCAGCATAAGGAGCCAGGAACTGCATTGCAGCGGAGTCGGAGGCGGTAGCGACGACCACAATGGTATATTCCATCGCACCATTCTCTTGCAGTTTGCGAACCACATTGGCAACAGTAGATGCTTTCTGCCCAACCGCAACATAAATGCAGGTCATATCCTGACCTTTTTGATTAATGATCGCATCTATGGCTACAGCAGTTTTCCCGGTCTGACGATCGCCGATGATCAATTCACGCTGACCCCGCCCTACCGGAACCATCGAATCTATCGACTTCAATCCTGTCTGTACAGGCTGCGAAACCGACTTCCGGTCAATCACACCCGGAGCCACTTTTTCTATCTTGTCAGTGATCTTCGCATTGATCGGGCCTTTCCCGTCAATAGGCTGACCAAGGGCATTGACGACACGGCCAACCAGTTCCGGGCCGACGGGCACTTCCAGAATGCGTCCGGTACACTTGACCGTATCCCCTTCGGTAATGTGCTCATAATCTCCCAGCACCACCGCACCTACGGAATCCCGTTCCAGATTCAGAGCCAGTCCAAAAGTGTTACCCGGAAACTCCAGCATTTCCCCCTGCATAACATCCGAAAGGCCATGTATCCGCACAATACCATCGGTAACGCTGGTCACCGTTCCTTCCGTGCGCGCCTGGGATAACGCCTCGAAGTTTTCGATGCGACTACGAATCAAATTGCTAATTTCAGAAGGGTTGAGCTTCATCTATTTTTCCTTAATCTCAATAAATCCGTCTTCAAGCCAAGGCATTGGCCAATTCGGAAAGGTGGGTGCGCGCAGAACCATCTATCACCTTGTCGCCAGCGCGAATAATAATCCCGCCTAACAAATCACGGTCTGTTTTACAGCGAAGCGTAATCTCACAACCCATGCGTTTTTTCAGCGCACCGGTTATTTTTTGCTTTTGTTCCTCGCTCAGCTCAAAAGCAGAAGCCACTTCAACATCCAGGCTTTTCTCTGCCTCCGCCCGCATTGCCTCATACAGCATTACGATTTCCGGAAGCAGGGTAAGACGGTTGCCTTCTACCAGCAACCTGAGGAAGTTGCATTGATTATCGTTCACCGTACTTCCGATCAGCGCAAGCATCAGATCGGCAATCTGGCTTTTGACTGCACCTGGACTGGTTATGATCGTGCGAACGTCGGTATTCATCACCGCATCAGCAGCAGCCTGCAATTTTTCCGACCAGCCTTTAAGGTCACCCAGTTCACGGGCTCTTTCAAATGCAGCCTGGGCGTAAGGTCTTGCTACAGTGATCGCTTCAGCCATAATATTCAGATTTCCGCCACAAGCTTGTCTAGAAGGTCATTATGGGCCTTGGCATCGATTTCCCGGCCAAGAATCTTTCCGGCGCCAGCCAGCGCAACAGAGGTAACCTGTGTGCGCAACTGTTCCCTGGCACGGAATACCTCCTGTTCAATTTCTGCCTTGGCAGCCGCAACAATGCGCTCACCTTCTACCCTGGCCTGCTCTTTGGCTTCCTCGACGATCTCGCTTGCCCGCTTATCGCCCTGTGCGATAATTTCCGATACCTTTTCCTTTGCTTCGCGAAGCATCTCTGCAGAACGCTTGGACGCAAGAGCCAATTCGTTCTTACCCCGCTCCGCCGCGGCCAGACCATCTGCAATCCGTTTATTTCGTGCATCCAGCGCCGCCATGATGGGAGGCCACACATACTTCATGCAAAACCAGACGAACAAGGCAAACATGATCGTCTGGGCGATAAGGGTCGCATTAATGTTCATGCAAAAACCTTTCCTTGATTAATCGCATGCAGGCTTACTGACCAGCCACCGCGAACAGAACGTACATGGCAATACCGACTGCAATCATCGGAACCGCATCTACCAAACCCATAACTACAAAGAACTGGGTACGCAGCATTGGAATCAGCTCAGGTTGACGAGCCGCACCTTCCAAAAAGCGTCCACCCAGAATACCAATCCCCACCGCAGCACCCAAGGCCCCAAGGCCCATCATGATTGCGCCGGCTATGTATAGCAATGCTTGTGCCGTATCCATCTGTTTTTTCTCCTGTCAATAAAAGTTAAGTGTTTAAGTTAAATCAATGCGTTGATTATTAATGATGTTCCTGATGCGCCATATCCAGATACACGATGGTCAGCGTCATGAATATGAATGCCTGCAGCGTAACGATCAGAATATGGAATATTGCCCACCCCAGCGAAAGAAGAATCTGCGAGCCGAACAGCAGGGTACTTCCGAAAGAGACGCTGACCCAGGACGCACCCATGAGCGCTATCAGAATAAAGATCATCTCACCTGCGTACATATTTCCGAATAACCGCAGCGCCAGAGAAATCGGCTTGGCAATCAGATTGACCCCTTCCAGGAACAGATTGACAGGCAAACCGAACTTGCCAAACGGCTGAAGCGTCAGCTCCCCGATAAAACCACCCAACCCTTTGACTTTTATGCTGTAAAACAGAACCAGCAGGAACACGCCTATGGCCATCCCCATGGTTGCATTCGGATCAGTCGTTGGAACCAGCTTGAAATGACCAATTCCCAACGGCTCCGTGATCAGGGAAACATAATCGATCGGCACCAGATCCATCAGGTTCATCAGGAATATCCAGGCAAATACGGAAAGCGCAAGCGGTGCAACCATTGCGTTCCTGCCGGTAAAGGATCCACGCACACTGCTGTCTATAAACTCAACCACCCATTCCACGAAATTCTGCATGCCCCGAGGTTCGCCCGGACTAATGCTTTTCGCCACCCTGCCAAAAAGAAACAGGAACAGCAAACCCAGCATCAGCGACATGAAGAGGGTGTCCATGTTGAACGCCCAGAACCCCATCTCCTTCGCCTCTTCGGCGCTGTGCGCACAATGAAAATGCCCATCCTGGATGGTACAGGTCAAGTTTTGAAGATGATGCTTGATATAGGCGGAGGTCGTCAGATCTTCAGTACTCATAAACTTTTTACAAAAATTAATGCTACCCAATACACCAATAACGTTGCAATATATGTCGCAAACAGCGGCACAACCTGCACATCCTTGAATTGCGTAAAGACCAGGGAGAACAACAGAATAGTGTACGCAAGCTTGTATGCTTCGGCTCGGTAATGCGCCGAAAGAAATGCTTTTGGATCGCCACCTTTCGGCGCCAGCATTTTTCTTGCATACACCAAGCTTGCAATGAATCCGACCGCCCCGCCTGACAAGGCCGATGCCGCGCCAACAGAGCTCCCGCTTACCAGCAGCAACAGTGCCATTGCCATAGTTACCGCTACCTGAGCAAGTATTATCCGGCTAACCGCGCTGCCCACAACCATCCTTAATCCTTCCAAGCCTACTAGTATAAACAATCTAGTTTGCTTGCGTCAATGACTTATTTGTTCAGCTATTTTTTCCAACGAGCGATCAGCTCTGCCAGGTGATCGTGACTGGTGTAATGGATTACCACTTTGCCCGCGCCTTTTTTCCCTGCCCGGATCTGAATATCCGTTCCCAGCTGCTGGGAAATTTGTTCCTGCAACTGCAGGATATCACGACTTACCTTGACCTTGGCATTGCGGGAAACAGGATTCAACATGTCCTGTACCAGCTTTTCTGCCTCGCGCACCGACAATCCTTCAGCGGCAATCTTGTTGGAAGCGGCCACCTGTTGCGCACCGTTCAGTGCCAACAACGCGCGCGCATGCCCCATGTCAATCCGGCCCTCCATCAGCATATCCTGTACCGTCCTTGGCAACTTCAGCAAACGCAGCAGGTTGCTTACCGCACTGCGCGAGCGGCCCACTGCATCCGCAGCCGCAATGTGCGTCATCTTAAACTCATCAATCAGCCTCTGAATCCCGACAGCCTCTTCCAGAGGATTAAGATTCTCGCGCTGGATGTTTTCAATCAGAGCCATGGCCAGCACGGCTTGGTCGGCAACCTTGCGCACCAGCACCGGTACACTGTCCAGCCCCGCAAGCCGGGCTGCCCGCCAGCGGCGTTCACCGGCTATAATTTCATAACCACCATCCTCCAGCGAACGGGCTAGAATGGGCTGCATGACTCCCTGCGCCTTGATCGACGCAGCCAGTTCCCTGAGTGTAGCCTCGTCCATCCTGCTGCGCGGCTGATACTTTCCGGGCTTGAGCGCATCGATTTCCACCTCGCTTAAAACATCGCCCTGTCCTTTAACATTACCCGAAAGCAGCACATCCAGACCACGCCCCAATCCCTTGCTCGGTTTTTTCAAATCACTTTCTCCCGTTTCGGTTTGCGCAGATTTCCCTGACTTTTCAGCAGTTCCCTTGCCAGAGCAAGATAAGCCTGTGCCCCTTTGGATGTCCTGTCGTAATGCAGTGCCGGTGCTCCGTAACTGGGTGCCTCAGCCAGCCGCACGTTCCGCGGAATAATCGTCTGGTAAAGCTTCTCGCCGAAATGCTGCTGCAGCTGATCTGATACCTGCTGGGCCAGGGTATTGCGCGGATCGTACATAGTGCGCAGCACCCCATCCATTTCCAGGAGGGGGTTCAGTCCGGACCGAACTTTGCGGATGGTGTTCAGCAAATCGCTGAGCCCTTCCAGTGCGTAATACTCGCACTGCACCGGAATCATGACCCCCCCCGCTGCACACAATCCATTCAAGGTAAGAAGGTTTAACGCCGGCGGGCAATCCAGCAATATATACTCATATTCTTCCGACACGTCACGCAACACATCCTTGAGCCGGGTATCGCGCTGCGGCAGGTCAACCAACTCGATCTCGGCTCCAGCCAGATCGCGGTTCGAGGGCAGCAGATCATATTTTCCCGTTTCAGCGCGGACGAGCACCTCCTGCAATGGCCTGCTTCCCAGCAGCACATGATAAATGGTTGCCGACAAACTGAGCTTATCGATCCCGCTGCCCATCGTTGCATTTCCCTGGGGATCCAGATCGATCAGCAGTACACGCTTCTTCAGGGCAGCGAGGCTGGCGGCCAGATTGATGGAAGTGGTGGTTTTGCCAACCCCCCCTTTCTGATTGGTAATCGCAAGTATCTTGACCATATTCAGTTACGTTTCAACACAACAAGACTACGTGCCGCAGCCAGTCCCGGCACCTGCAAAGGAACCACCTGCTCCACCAGAACGGTATCAGGCAACCTTTCCAGCTCCTGCCGCGCATCCCCCTTCATCGCAGCCCAGCGCCCGCCCGGCGCCAAAAGATGGCCGGTTTGCGCCACAAACTTGGCCGTCTCGGCAAAGGCGCGGGAAATAATGCCATCGAACCGTTCATCCATCGGCCAGGTTTCAACACGCGCACAACATACACTCAGGTTCCGCAATCCCAGTTCAATTTTGGCTTGCTGTACAAAACTCGTTTTCTTGCGATTGCTGTCCAGCAGAACAAATTCCCACTCCGGCCGCATCAGCGCCAGCACCAGGCCGGGCAAACCTGCACCGCAGCCCACATCCAGCCAGCGGCCTGGCCACAGGTGAGGCAGCACAGCCAAACTGTCCAGCAAATGATAACTTACCATCTGTCCCGGTTCCCGGATCGCGCTCAGGTTATACACCCGGTTCCATTTCTGTAGCAGTTCCAGATAGCGCAACAGCTTGCCCTGCACATCCGGCGGGCACTCCAGCCCCAGCTGGGCAACTCCAAGTGCCAGTTCCTCAGCCTGATTCACGCGCTTCTCTGCTCTTTACCGCGCCCTGCTGGCAACGGCCCGGATTCCGCATCTGCAGTCGGACTGCGAAAACCCCGTTTCAGATGTACCAACAGCAGAGAAACCGCCGCCGGAGTAATTCCGGAAATGCGCGCCGCCTCCCCCAGGGTTTCCGGCATATGCTGGTTCAGCTTTTGCTGCACCTCGATCGAAAGGCCCGGTACCGTGCGGTAATCCATCGCTTCCGGCAGCCGCATGTTTTCATGATGCGCATTGCGCTCGATCTCCTCCCGCTGACGTGCAATATACCCCTGGTACTTGGCTTGAATTTCCACCTGCTCGGCAACCGTTTCATCCGCCACCCCATCCCCCGCTCCAGGCAACGTCATCAGGCTGACATAATTCACATCCGGTCGACGCAACAGTTCATACAACGCATACTCCCGGTCAATTCCCTTGCCGAGTACACGCTCCGCTTCCTCCGCAGGCAACAGCTTCGGATTCACCCAGGTCGATTTCAGCCGTGCCTCCTCCCCTGCAATTGCCGCGCGCTTCATTTCAAACGCCTTCCACTGGACATCCCCCACCACCCCAAGGCGGCGACCGGTTTCCGTCAGACGCAGATCCGCGTTGTCCTCGCGCAATTGCAAACGATATTCGGCGCGGCTGGTAAACATGCGGTATGGCTCAGATACCCCGCGCGTAATCAGATCATCCACCAGCACTCCCAGATACGCCTCATCCCGGCGAGGATGCCAGCTTTCCCGGTCCTGCGCGAGCAGGGCCGCGTTGATCCCGGCCAGCAATCCCTGAGCGGCTGCCTCCTCGTACCCTGTGGTGCCATTAATCTGCCCGGCAAAAAACAACCCCCGGATCGCTTTGGTTTCCAGAGAATGCTTTAAACCCCGCGGATCAAAATAATCATACTCGATCGCATACCCCGGTCGCATGATATGGGCATTCTCCAGGCCCTTTATCGAACGCACCAGCTCAAGCTGCACATCAAAAGGCAGACTGGTCGAAATTCCATTCGGATACACCTCGTGCGTGTCCAGACCTTCCGGCTCCAGAAAAATCTGATGCGAGTCCTTGTCGGCAAACCGGGTGATCTTATCTTCAATGGATGGACAATAGCGCGGCCCCACCCCTTCAATGACCCCAGTAAACATCGGTGAACGATCCAGTCCGCGCCGGATAATTTCATGTGTGCGCGGATTCGTATGCGTAATCCAGCATGACAACTGCCGCGGATGCTGCTCCACCCGTCCCATGAATGAAAAAACGGGCACCGGAAGATCGCCGGGCTGCTCGATCAAACCGGAATACGCTATGCTGCGCCCGTCAATGCGCGGCGGAGTACCGGTCTTCAGTCGGCCCATCCGCAAATCCAGCTCACGCAGGCAATGCGCCAGACTAACCGAAGGCGGGTCGCCGGCCCGCCCTGCCCGGTAACTGGACTGCCCAACGTGCACCAGCCCGGAAAGAAACGTCCCGGTGGTCAGCACCACCGTCTTCGCCTTAAAACTCAGACCAAGCTGGGTCATCACACCCTGCACCCGATGGTTCTCTACCATCAGATCCTCCACAGCCTGCTGAAATAGCCAGAGATTCGGCGTGTTTTCCAGCCGCCTGCGAATAGCCTGCCGATACAGCACCCGGTCGGCCTGTGCGCGCGTGGCACGCACCGCCGGCCCCTTCGACGCATTAAGCATGCGGAACTGAATGCCCGATTCATCAATGGCTGCCGCCATGGCCCCGCTCAGGGCATCGATCTCCTTGACCAGATGACCCTTGCCGATCCCGCCGATAGACGGGTTGCACGACATTATCCCAAGCGTCTCGATATTATGGGTGAGTAAAAGCGTCGCACACCCCATACGCGCACTGGCAAGCGCAGCCTCGGTCCCGGCATGGCCGCCCCCCACTACGATTACGTCAAATTTATTTGGAAAATCCATCCTGATACTGACCGACTATAAACAGAAAAATACAACGGCACCTTATTTTAAGGTATGAGCGCATCATACATGAAAACCGGCTCAACCCTGAATCCTGTCCTACAGGGACACTTCCTGTTGTGGTTTCACGTGAAACCACATCTGGCCCTGAAACCGTACCGATCCCAGTCAATCACTCCTATCCATTTTTTTCGGTAGTTGAGTGACCTGTTTCCCCTGAACGATCCGGGATTTCCGGATAATTACCTCGGAACCGGCTCATTTCTGAAAATGATCTTTTCCTGTTAATAAACTGAAACCCAAGCTTATCCGTTACAGACCCCATTTGACATAAGAGGAAATCGAATGGCATCCTTCCGATCAAATGCAAAGAAACCCTGAAATAGGGAAAAATGCCGAGCTGCTTCATCATTTTCCGATGCAGAACCGCCCAAATATCTCCCCAAGCAGATCATCTGCACTGAATTCCCCGGTAATGGAATTCAGGCTCTCCTGAGCCAGCCGCAGCTCTTCCGCACACAGCTCCGGGCGCACGATTTCTCCTGCCGCCCGCTGCAAATGATTTTTTGAGCTCATCAGCGCCTGAACATGGCGCTCCCGCGCCATGTATATTCCGGATTCCTGATGCCAGCCAAGCAGCGAGAGCAATTTATGATGCAAATAATCGATCCCTTCGCCTGTTTTTGCGGATAAATAAATATGGCATTCGCCACAGTGTTCTTCCATAAACCCAGGCCGGGCAAGCAGGTCAATCTTGTTGAAAATATAGAGGCGCGGGATTTCCAGCGGCAGTTCGTCCAGTATTTTCTGGTCAGGATCGGTTTTACCCCGGCTGGCATCCATCAGCACCAGAATGGCATCCGCTTTATTCACGGCTCCATACGTACGCGCAATCCCCATCCTTTCCACCGTGTCCTCCGCTTCGCGCAAACCGGCGGTATCAATGATATGCAGCGGAACCCCGCTGATCTGGATGGATTGGCTGATAAGGTCTCGCGTCGTACCTGGAAATTCGCTGACAAGCGCGATATCCCCTCCGCTCAGCCGGTTGAGCAGGCTGGATTTTCCGACATTAGGCTGCCCGACCAGTACAATATGGGCGCCTTCCCTCAGCAGACTACCCTGCTTTGCGAGGCTCAGGATTTTTTCCAGCTCGGTCAGCAGTACGGATAAGCGCGTGTCCCGCTGCATGGTATCCGGGACATCAATTTCTTCCTCGGGAAAATCCAGCATGGCTTCAACCAGCATGCGCAGCAGGATCAGCTCATCCACCAGACGATGCACCGCCCGGGAAAAATCTCCCTGCAAGGATCGCATGGCGCTCCTTGCAGCCTGGCTGGTAGTCGCTGCGATCAAATCCGCTACACTTTCAGCCTGAGCCAGATCCAGCTTGTTGTTTAAAAATGCGCGCTGGGTGAATTCTCCTGGTTGCGCAAGACGCGCACCCAGTTCAAGACAACGCTGAAGCACCATTTGCAGTATGGCTGTACCGCCATGACCCTGCAATTCCAGGACATCTTCCCCGGTGTAAGAGTGCGGAGCGGGAAAAAACAGGGCAATGCCCTGATCCATGGCCTGTCCGTGCGAATCAAGAAACGAGGCATACGTCGCTCGCCTGGGTTCCGGTACTTTTCCCAGCAGCTGAGCTGCCACTGAAGCAAGATCAGAACCGGAAAGCCTGACCACACCTATCCCTCCCTGTCCATGAGGGGTAGCAATGGCAGCAATCGTTTCAGGTCTTTGCGACACCTTTTGCATTGGTCTCCAGTCTGCGGGTAATGTACCACTGCTGAACAATAGAAAGAATATTGTTCACTATGGAATACAGCACCAGCCCGGCCGGGAAAAAGAAAAACACTACGCTGAATATAATAGGCAGGGTTTTCATGAGCTTGGCCTGTAAAGGATCAGGCGGCACAGGATTTAATTTGCTCTGGAGGATCATGGTAGCTCCCATAATCAGCGGCAAAACATAATAGGGATCTGGCACTGACAAATCTTCGATCCAGCCGAAGAACGGGGCATACCGCAATTCGACGCTGGCCAGGATAGCCCAGTACAAGGCAATGAATACCGGCACCTGGACGATCATTGGCAAACATCCCCCAAGCGGATTGATCTTTTCCGTTTTATACAATTCCATCATGGCCTTGTGCAAACGCTCACGGTCATCCCCAAATTGCTGTTTGATTCTCTCAAGCTTTGGCGCCACAACCCGCATTTTTGCCATGGAACGATAGCTGGCCGCAGACAATGGAAAAAACAGCAGCTTGATCAATACAGTCAACAGGATAATGGCAACCCCCCAGTTGGATACCCAGCCATGCAAATTGGAAAGCAGCCAGAACAATGGCGTAGAAATAATCGTCAGCCAACCATAATCCACCGTCAGCCCCAGGCCGGGTGCAATTGCATCCAGTGAAGTTTGCGCCGGGCCGGCATAAAACGGCACGCTGATTTTACCGGTCTGCCCGGCTGCAATCGCCGCCACCGGCAAAACCAGACCAACCGAAAACTGGTCATTTTTCAGATGACGGGTATAAAATTCCCGCTGCACCTTCTCCCGTGGCAGCCAGGCCGACACAAAATAATGCTGCAGCATGCCCGCCCAACCGTTATCAGCAGTCTGGGTATACTTGGCCTTACCCTTCTCAATATCGGCAAAATCCACTTTCTGGAATTTATCCTGCTCGGTATAGATCGCTGTTCCCGTATAGGTAGGCAGGAACATGGACGAACCTTCTGGAGTGGATTTATCGCGCACAATCTGGAAATAGGCAGAAGAAGAAATCGGGCTGGTTCCCGTATTTTCAATTTCATAGCCTACATCGATCAGATAGCTGCCACGATGAAACACATATATTTTCGAAACATTTGCCCCGGTCGCGCTCATGGCTTGCAGTCGGACCTCGACCGTATCCTTACCTTCGGCAAGCTGATACTCTTCTGCCTGGGCAGCGAATTCCGTTTGGTGATTAGGCAATCCGGCGCCCAGCAGACCGGTCTGGGCAATATAGGTATGCGACCCATGCTCCTGCAACAACACAAAAGGTTTATTCCTGTCCTTGCTGTCGCGCTGCTGCAAAAATTCCAGCCGTCGCAAATCTCCACCTGCCGTATTGATTTCTGCAATCAGATAATCGGTTCGAACCGTAACAACACGGCCGGACTGAATACCAGGCTGGACGGTAACGGCAGTCGCTCCAGGGCCAGCCGGGACAGCTGGCATACTGGCCTGAGGTACGTCCGTGCCTGAAACAGCCGCAGAAGGAACCGGCACCACCGGATGTTGCGCACGCTGCCAGCTATCCCACAATAAAACGACCGATATTGTGAATGTCAGAAACAGTAACGACCTGAACACCTTTTGAGAATCCATATGGTTTTGCCTATGTAAATCTAAGGGGCGGGATCATAACCACCTGGGTTCCAGGGGTTGCATCGAATCACGCGCTTCATGCCCAGCCAGACGCCACGCAAAACACCATGTTTTTCGATCGCCTCTCGGGCATATTGAGAACAACATGGAGTAAAGCGGCAAGTTGGCGGCATGATCGGACTTAACAGATATTGATATAAACCGATCAGGCGGATAAAGAGTCGCCGCATCATGTGCGGACAGATTGAAATAGTTCGATCAGGGCTTTTCGTCCCTCGGCAGAATTTTCAGAATCAAACTGTCGCCTTGCACGAACCACCAGATCAACCGGGGCTTCAGCAGAAAAATGAATCCTAAAAATATTTCGAATCAGGCGCTTTGCAAAATTTCTGGATACTGCTTTGGGCATGCTTCTTTTGCTGACTATTATTCCAAGACGGGAATAGCCACTCTCATTTTTTCGTATGTAAACGGAAAACCATTTATTACTGAAACAATCAGCACGAAGCGCCAACTCGAATTCTGTCCGTTGCCTGAGCCGGCGGCATGCAGGAAAAGTTTTCCTGGCGTCAAACGGCAAGACGCACACGACCCTTTGCTCTGCGAGCTGCGATTACCGCTCTTCCACCTTTAGTTTTCATACGAACCAAAAAACCATGAGTGCGCTTTCTTTTCGTTACGGAAGGTTGATATGTACGTTTCATTATGAATGTCCCTGATGAATATATGCTTTAAAACCCGCTATTACATTATTTACGGTGATTAATGTCAAGTTTATTTTACTGAACCCCATGCTGAAAAATGATTTTGCATAAAATTCTAATCCATTCCTGATGTTCAAAACCAGTGAATGAACGACATAATAAATAAAATCAATGAATTGGTTCGAAATTACCATCTAAAAAACTGAATTGAAATAAAAATTAAAAAAACAAACCTGCAATATCCCTTGCAGCAAATAACTGAAAAACCATTTTTCCCTGAATGAATGTATGATTCCAGAATTGCCAAAACAACCGGAATTCCACAAAACCGACTGGCAACAAATTTTTTGTGCATTCTGAATCACTTAGCTACAGCAAAGAACTTGCATGGCAGTGATGTAGTAGAATATTCACCGATATAATCGAACTGTTATCCAAAAATGATGCAAGACAATACATTATGGAATTCATGTCTTCTTTTTTTTGAAGAAACACTCACCCCACAGCAATATAACTCCTGGATCAAACCTCTATCGTTTGAGGTACAGGGCAATCAGATAATCCTCATTGCTCCTAACAGCTTTACACTGAAAATTGTTCAGGAACGTTTTTTACCGGAAATTGCACGGCAAGCAGAATTATATCTTTCCTGTCCACCCAGCTTCAGTTTGCGTGTGGGAGACAAACCCATTGATTCGCTCACTGCGAAATCTCCAGCTTTACTCATGGATGAAGTACCCGGTTCTGCTCCGGTTCCTTCCGTGCCTTTGCTTTCACTGAATAAACATAAAAATCAAAGCCAGCTCAATCCGTTGCTGACCTTTGAAAATTTTGTAACCGGAAAAGCCAATCAGCTGGCACATGCGGCAGCCATTCAGGTTGCCGAAACTCCGGGTACAACCTACAACCCCCTGTTTATCTACGGTGGAGTAGGGCTGGGCAAAACTCATTTAATTCAATCCATTGGAAATTACATAAAACAGGAAAACAGGCATGCAAAAATTTGCTATGTTCATGCCACCAATTATATTTCAGACGTGGTCCGCGCTTTTCAGACTAAAAAATTCGATGAATTCAAGCAATTCTACAACTCGCTGGATTTGCTGCTGATCGACGACATTCAGTTTATTGCAGATAAACCCGGAACCCAGCAGGAATTTTTCTATACACTGAATTCACTGATCGATGGGCACAAGCAGGTTGTCATTACCTGCGATACCTTCCCCAAGGAAATATCAGGCATGACCCCCAGACTGACTTCCCGTTTCAGCTGGGGTCTGACGGTTGCAGTTGAACCTCCCGGCATAGAAATGCGGGTTGCCATCCTGCTGCAGAAAGCTTCTCTTTCCAATAATCCAATCAACGAAGATGTGGCCTTTTTCATCGCCAAACATATCCGTTCCAATATCCGCGAACTGGAAGGGGCTCTTAAACGCATAGACGCCTATTCACGTTTCCATAAACGTTCTATTTCGGTTGAACTGGCCAAAGAAGCGCTCAAAGACCTTCTGGCCTGCCAGAACAAACAGATATCCATGGAAAACATCCAGAAAACCGTGGCTGATTTTTATCGCATCAAGGTTTCAGATCTTCTGTCCAAAAAACGTACCCGGCTGATTGCCAGGCCCAGGCAGGTTGCAATGTGCCTGGCAAGAGAACTGACGCAGCTAAGCCTTCCGGAAATCGGAGCGGCATTTGGCAGCCGTGACCATACAACAGTCATGTATGCCTGCAAGACCATTGAAAGTCTGCGCAATACGGATACAGCGCTAAACGAAGACTTTATTCTGCTGAATCAGACTTTGCGAAATTAATATTCTGATAAATGACCTGCATATTTTGTGGATAAACAACCAAAATTTTTCTTCAAAAAAACTATACACAATATTTACCATTTGAAAACAGAATTTATCCACAATCTTTTTTATATTCCAATATATTGAAAATAAAAAAGAATAGTTAATTGTTCATTAAAAATTGAAATGTAATTATTGTTATTAAGGATAAGTAAATATGTTTATAGAAAAAATTGAAAAAGAACACTTACTGAATGCATTGCAGAAAATCATTGGAATTGTGGATCGCACCCGGCCTCTCCCAATTATTTCAAATGTATTGATTGAAAAAAAAGGACCGGATATACGATTGATCACCACTGATCTTGAAATTCAGATTGAAACGCAAATTGCCAATGCAAACCAATCCGGACCAGACACAGCCATAACTACCGGCGCCAAAAAACTGCAGGAAATACTCAGGGTATTGCCGGAAGGAAGTAGAACCACACTGGATATTCAGGAAAATCGCCTGACAATCAAAGCGAATAAAAGCAGATTCATTCTGCAAACCCTGCCGGCACAAGATTTTCCAAAAGTTACTGAACAATTGAATCAGGCTGTCAAAATTCAGATCCAACAAAAAACCCTGAAAAAACTGCTTTCGATGATTCAATATGCAATGGCACAACAGGATATTCGTTATTATCTGAACGGAATATTGCTGGCAATTGAAGGAGACTGGCTGAAATTAGTGGCAACCGATGGGCATCGTCTAGCCTATGTTGCTACCCGGCTGGATCAGGAATATTCAAAACGTGAAGTGATCCTGCCAAGAAAAACCATACATGAACTGATCCGGATTTTATCCGATACGGATGAAATGATGGCATTGGAACTGGCTGACAGTCAGGTTCGCATGACTTTCTCGGGGTCCGTCATGATTTCCAAGGTAATTGATGGAAAATTCCCCGACTATGAACGGGTGATTCCAAAATACAGCAATCAGGTAATCCTGAACAGATCCCAGGTGCTGCAAGTATTGCAGCGCATAGCAATTCTATCCAATGAAAAAATCAGGGGAGCCCGTCTTGTCCTGACCAATCAGAATCTGAGCATAAGCAGCAATAATAACGAACAGGAAGAAGCATTGGAAGAAATGGAAATCGATTATCATGGCCCAGAACTCGATATCGGTTTTAATGTCAATTACCTGATGGACGGATTATCCAATCTGGACACAGAAACCATCATTTTCTCATTTGGCGATTCCAGCAGCAGCGTCCTGATTACCATCCCGGAAAACGAAGAATTTAAATATGTGGTAATGCCGATGCGGATTTGATCATCGAGTATAAATCCTTATCTCAGGAGGTTCCTGGGTATTGTTTATATTTATAAATGATATATATTTATAATTATTGATATTTTTTTGATGTTTCACGTGAAACATATGAAGGTGCAGAAATGAACGAATACAATTCCACCAGTATTAAAGTCCTGAAAGGCCTGGAAGCGGTCAGGAAACGTCCCGGTATGTATATCGGGGATACAAATGATGGCAGCGGCCTGCATCATATGGTGTTCGAGGCGGTGGATAATGCCGTGGATGAAGCTCTGGCCGGGTATTGCAATGAAATAACCGTAACCATACATCCGGATAATTCGGTGAGTGTTGCGGATAACGGGCGAGGAATACCAACCGACATCCATGAGGAGGAAAATCGTTCGGCAGCCGAAGTCATCATGACGGTTCTGCATGCTGGTGGAAAATTCGACGGCAATTCCTATAAAGTTTCCGGGGGGCTGCATGGCGTAGGGGTATCCGTTGTAAATGCCCTGTCCGAGTGGCTGCGGCTTACGATCTACAGGGATAAAAAAACCCATTTCATGGAATTTCGGAATGGCGAACCGGTTGCTCCGCTCCATGTGATTGGGGAAAGCAAAAAAAACGGCACGGAGGTTCATTTTCTGCCCTGCAGGGAAATTTTCGGCACAGTCGAATTTCATTTTGACGTTTTGGCTAAAAGGCTGCGCGAGCTTTCTTTCTTGAATAACGGGGTAAAAGTTTCCCTGATCGACAAGCGGAACGGCAAGGAAGAAATCTTTGCATTTACCGGCGGGGTAAAGGGTTTCGTGGAATACATGAACCGGAATAAAAATACCCTGCATAAAAACATATTTCATTCCTCCGCTGAAAAGGAGGGGATCACCGCTGAAATCGCAATGCAGTGGAACGACACCTATCAGGAAACAGTGCAATGCTTTACCAATAATATTCCGCAACGGGATGGCGGTACTCACCTGACCGCAATGCGCACGGCAATGACGCGTACCCTGAACCAGTACATAGAATCAGAAGAAATCGCTAAAAAAGCCAAGGTGGAAACCACCGGGGATGACATGCGGGAAGGCCTGACTGCGGTGCTGTCAGTCAAGTTGCCAGATCCGAAATTCTCGTCGCAGACCAAGGATAAACTGGTTTCCTCTGAAATCCGGCCAGTCGTGGAAGAACTGGTCAGCCAGCAGCTGATGGCATTCCTGCTGGAAAACCCGAACGATGCCAAAGTGATTGTTGGAAAAATTGTAGAAGCTGCCAGGGCACGCGAAGCTGCACGCAAAGCTCGTGAACTGACACGCAGAAAAGGGGTGCTGGATGGGATGGGGCTGCCCGGCAAACTGGCCGACTGCCAGGAAAAAAACCCGGCAGAATCCGAGCTGTATCTGGTGGAGGGAGATTCAGCTGGCGGCTCGGCAAAGCAGGGGCGCGACCGCAGATTCCAGGCCATCCTGCCGCTTAAGGGAAAAATCCTGAATGTTGAAAGGGCGCGTTTCGAAAAAGTCATCACGTCCCAGGAAATTGCCACCCTGATTACCGTTATGGGGACAGGGGTCGGCAAGGATGAATACAATGTGGAAAAACTGCGTTACCACCGGATTATCATCATGACCGACGCGGACGTGGATGGCTCCCATATCCGCACGCTGCTGTTGACGTTCTTCTATCGCCAGATGCCGGAACTGGTCGAGCGCGGGCATGTATATATAGCACAGCCTCCGCTGTACAAGGTCAAGCAGGGAAAGGAAGAACGTTACCTGAAGGATGACCATGAAATGAAAATATTCATGCTCCGTTCTGCCCTGATGAATGCCGAACTGTACACGCAGCAGGATGTACCTGCGCTGAAAGCAGAAACACTGGAAAATTTGGCAAAGGAATACTTCCTTGCGGAAGCGGTAATAGAACGCTTGTCCAGGATGATCATGGAAGAAGCACTGCACGCCATGTTGAAACAGCCGGACATCCAGCTCGATACCCGGGAACAGGCGGAGAAGAGCGCGATCAATCTGCAACAGGCATGCGGCTCGGCGGTAATGGTAAGGGCGGAAGTAAATCCGGCCAATGATGAAAACCGTTTGCGCCTGGAAAGATACCTGTACGGCAATTATTCGGTCAGCTACATTGATTCCGTTTTCCTGCAAAGCGGAGAATATGCCCAGATCCGGAAAACCGCGCATGTGCTGAACGGTCTGATGGGAGAGGGTGCATATATCAAGCGTGGCGAACAGCGCAAGCCGGTCGCAGACTTCAAGCAGGCCATCGAATGGCTGCTGGAAGAAGCGAAGCGCGGAGTCAGTGTCCAGCGCTACAAGGGATTGGGAGAAATGAACCCGGAACAGTTATGGGAAACCACAATGGACGTCAAGAACCGTACCCTGCTGCGCGTACAGATCGAAGATATGATCAAGGCAGACGAAACCTTCTCTACCCTGATGGGCGATATAGTTGAACCTCGCCGTAACTTCATTGAGGAGAATGCGCTGGGAGCCCAGAATCTTGATATATAGTGGTGTTGTTGATGCCAGGTCTCAAAATTTCTTAAATTGCCTGTCGATGATTTTTAACTACAGGCATCTACGTTATTCAAAAACTAGGTTTAGTCTCTAAATTGGCAGATTTTGATGTAAAGCGTTGCTTTCCTTTATTAAGGATTTTTGTTGCAAAAGGTAGAGCAGATACAAGTTTGAAGTGTAATTTTAAGTATCGCAGGTCAGGAGGATTGGATGCGGTATGAGCGTTTGCTAACTGCAAAGAAGCAGAAAATTATAAAAGAAAGCGCAAAATATTATCACGGTTTTTTGCAGATACATTACTTTATTAATGGTAACGGGCGATCGGCCAGATTCATATTGGCTTAACAAGCATTCGATCTTCTCGGCATTACTGGAAAAATCGATATTGAAGATAGAAGGTTATTTCCTGACACATTGTCTAATACCGATATCAGGGTTAGTTCTAATTTAAAGAGGGTAATCACCCAGGTTTTATTCGGGGTGGAGTTTGTTTCAGGTTCGTCGTGCCAAATGTGCCCTAATTGAGCAATGTCATTCTTGACTTGTCAGAATGATCAAGAGGAGGTTATTTTTCTATTATATTCTGTGTACTACCCAGCTTCATCGTGAATAGGCTAATAAGGCAATTTCACACGGACAACAAAAAACGCTGCTCGCTCTTCGCTGCCGGTGAATTGCAGCTTTAGGATACAAGCAATCCATGCTAGACGACATTAAAAAAGTACTTCCATTATTAACAGTCTGGTCCCCCGTCAGCGCATTGATATATATTCTGGCATATTGGTGCAGTTTTGATATAAACCCATTGATCTATATTAGTTTAAGCGATTTGCTTTCATATGGTGGGTATTCATCTGTTGTGGCATTTTGCATCATTTTATCATGTGCTGTTGTTGAGTTTCTTTCCCCAAAAAAACGGGAGATTGAAAAAGGTCATGAAAAAATAATACTAAAGCTTGCTTTGTTTTGGTTTTTCATTGGCGGTGTTGTGTCATTATATTTTGGACTGAAATACCCTCTTGCTGTAGTTGGATATTTTTTATCACTTATTCCAATTGGGAACATACTATCATCTAGTAAGTTCATGAAGGAGCAATTTAAAACAGCTGCATTGCGTTATGCTGTATGTCTATTACTATTTCCATCCCCAGCACTAATTTTATTTCTTGCTTTATCTGAAGCCCACAATATTAATGAAAAATCCTCATACATGGCAGTTACAATTGAAAATGTTACTGGAATGAAGAATGGAGAATATATTTTTTTGGGAAAGCTAGGGGACTCACTTTTTGTTTTGCCTGAAAATGGCACTGGCTTTATTGAGCTAAATCGCTCTGTAGTGCCAGTATTAAGATATAAAAAATTTAACAAATAGATCAAGTTATTTGTTACTGTTCACTGGGTTGCTTCGCCGCAATGCGGCTAAAACGCCCCTTCACAATATGCTAAGCGCCTTTAGCAAGGCACCTTGCCAGAAAGACTGGAAATATACTTTGTAGAACCTATCTCAAAATTAACTTGTGAGCTGTATGCCGTATAATTTCAGTCATGCTAAGGTTGAGCGATCAACATTGGGACCGCATCCGGAATCACTTTCCGGAAGAGGATATTGCTTCTGGTCGTGTTGGACGCAAACCCATCCCCGCACGCAAAATTCTCGAAGCCGTGCTCTGGATTCTTAATACGGGTGCCCAATGGCACATGCTGCCTCAGTGTTACCCGAATTACAAAACGGCTCATCGCCGCTTTCAACAGTGGTGTCGAAATGAAGTTCTGCGGGAGGTTATGACTGCTTTGGCAAACGCCCTGCGTGATGAAGGCGCCATTGATGAGTCGGAGTGTTTTATTGATGCCACCTTCGCATCGGCCAAGGGTGGGGGCGATGAAATTAGCCCGACAAAGCGCGGTAAGGGCCTGAAAATCATGGCAATAGTGGATCGCCATGGCCTGCCGTTGGCGGTAAGCACGCACGCCGCAAATCATCACGAAGTCACCTTAGTGCAGTTGAGTTTTGACTTCTATATGATAGAGGCAAAGCCTGAGAATCTGATTGGCGATCGTGCCTACGACAGCGACAAATTGGATGAAGAGTTGTGCGAGGATGGCATTGAGATGATCGCTCCACATAGAAGAAACCGGGTAAAACCCAAGACACAAGATGGTCGCCGCCTGCGTAGATATGAACGACGCTGGTTGGTCGAGCGCTTCTTTGCCTGGATTCAGTGGCAACGTCGTCTCCTTTGTCGACGGGAATACTATGCCGAGAATTTTCTCGGTTTCGTGCAGTTGGCAACTATCAGAATTCTACTTAGGTAATTTTGAGATAGGTTCTAGTCGTTTGGAATGGATATTCCTTAGTCTATTTCTGAAGGCTGTTATGAGCTTGTTAAATTATATTTTCTGCAACCAAGTACTGGTCAAACAAGCACCGTTATTCCTTAAATTAGTCGAGTTAAGGAAACTTCACATGATGGCTGATTTCATATTCAGAATGCCTGGGCTTCAAATTTATGACTGCTCAATTTGATCGGGTAATGTCAGGAAATTCGCAAATTGATATTATGAATAACCGACGTAGTCTACTTGAGTACATGGATAATGGAGTGGTTCATAAAATTTTTTGACCAGTGATCTTTATATTGACATGGTTGATAACCCTGTCATTATCGGTTTCGGATATTTTCTTTTACTATTTTCCAGAAATGATTACAGTGAAAAAATTACTCATTCTATTCATAGCAGGCATTACCGGGTGCTCCCAACATTATCACTCTGTTGCTTTGCCCAATAATCCGGAATGGATAGATTTGAGTCATAGTTATGACAGTGCTACTTTGTATTGGCCGAATAACATCAAAGGGTTTGAACACATCACTGAGGCGGAAGGCAATACGCCGTTTGGTTATTATTCTTCCTACAGATTCTGTACGCCTGAACATGGGGGTACGCATCTGGATGCACCGATTCATTTTGCGGAAAATAAATTAACGGTAGACCAGATTCCGCTCAGCAGTTTAACCGGCGAGGCGGTGATGATCGATGTATCGCATCATGTATTGGCCGATCGGGATTATCAGGTAGGCGTTCAGGATATTGAAAACTGGGAAAAAGACTACGGCAGGATTCCGGAAAACACGATCATACTTTTCAGAACCGGTTATGGGCAGTTTTACCCTGACCGGGAAAAATACTTCGGCACCCAGAAAACCGGTGCGGCAGCAATACCGGAATTGCATTTTCCCGGCATTTCTCCGGCCGCGACGCAGTGGCTGGTTGAAAATAGAAATATCAAAGCCTTGGGGCTGGATACCCCCAGCCTGGATTACGGCCAATCGCAAGAGTTTACAACGCATCGGATTTTACTGGGCCGAAACAAACCGGGTTTCGAAAATCTGGCCAATTTAGACCGACTGCCTGCCAAAGGCATTTATATTGTGGCTTTGCCTATGAAAATAGCAAAAAGTAGCGGTGCGCCGCTGCGGATAATCGCGACTTTGAAATCTTCATGAGGCCGGGATAGGTCGGGCATAGCCGACTGAATCTCCCGGGTTTTGAGGAGGTCTCTCTGAGAAGATGGGGTTATGAACAAATCAAAGATGCTTGTCCTGAAGTAAAGGAACGCGCAGCCCGTATGGTGCAAGAGTACAGTGGTGAGTATCCCTCTCTATGGGGGCACAGAATCGATTGCGCCCAGGATCAGCGTCAATAAAAACAAAAATGGATCAATGCGTTCGTGTTTTTGAAGAATCGGGGCTTTATCACGATCATTCAACAGTAAATGGATACCGTGATGGCAAAAATAAACAACCGCCCCAGAATAGAGATTTGGATGCCAGACGCCTAATCAGGTATTCTTCAAGCCAGGCGTTGCACTTCAGACTTGAACTCGCGGGAGGATTTATCATGAAGGCAGGAAAAAATAACAGTAATGAGGGTGCACAATCACATACATCAGGTCACGCACTGATCAAAAAAAATAAACATACGATTAAACCGCATGGAAGCGCTGCAACTTCCAGCATAAGCGGGGTACCAGAAAAGAACGCGATAAACCCTATACAACGCGGTAAGGAAGGATCAGGAAATTCTCTTGATGCAGATGAAGCCGTTGAGCAAGTTTCTGAGAGTGCTAATGTAAATGTAGACAATGAAGCGAGTTATGGCGCTTCAGCGAACAGACGTACATCTATAGAAGACTCGGAAGCAGGGACGGATAAAGAAGGATCAGGAAATTTTCCAGATAGTGATGGAGTCATCGAGCAGATTTCTGAGGGTGCCAATCTAAATGTCGAAAATGAAGTGGGTTATGGTTCTGCAGCGAGCAGACGTACCTCAATAGAAGACTCGGAAGTATAGATTGAAATGAATAATCGTTCATTTTTCTGGATTCAGGAAAACTCAACGGCCATCGATTAAAGCCAAGCCGGTTGAGTAGCCTTGGGTTTGGCGGAGGCTATTGGGTTTATGTGAATGGCCTTTAATGCGATGTTACTATTGGTTGTTATCGTTTAGGTTCAAAGGGGAAACCCCTTGGCGGAATTTAACCCCCAATTCCAATACCGAGTAGCCCTGCCTAACGTGATTCCCTGCGCAGTTTGTTCGCAGGTGTCGATTCTTTATAGTTGGCTGCTGTATTGATCGGCAGGAGTAAGTAGTGTAATGGTGCGTTTCTTTACAGGAGAACCTGCATTTTGAAAAGTCTTGCCCTGAACCAGTTGGGCCCCAAAGAATTTCCAGCGGGTGTGGTTAGTTTTGGTCTGTTGCTGCCCTGGGTTTCGGCACGGGATGGCAACCGGCTTTATGTAAAAATCATTCACGAGCATGACCAGTTCATCCAGTCGGTGCAGCCGCTTACCTTCGAGCTTCAGCATCGCATCGACCCGGAATACGGTGATGCCTGGTTCGGGACGGTTGATTTCAACGTTTCCCGGGATGTCCAGCCGGGCTCACGTTTCGGTTCGGCGGGGCGGCATGTGTACCGGTATGAACTGCACAACCCGAATTGCGGAATACTGGACTGGATTGTGGACCCATTTGCGCGGGAATACGCAGTTGGAAAGCTTTCTGCCTTCACGCTCGGCTACGTCCCGTATCGCTGGAGCCAGGCCGAGGCAAGCTGGAAAACCCCGGCATTGCATGACCTGATTCTGTATGAACTGAACCTTTCCGAATTCGGGGCGGGACTTCAAGGGGCCATGGATCGGCTGGATTATCTAGCGGACCTGGGTGTGAATGCATTGTCGGTCATGCCGGTGAGCAATGTTGCGCTGGAGGTGGACTGGGGATATCTGCCGCTGGGGTATTTGGGGGTGGATGAACGCTTTGGCCGGCGCGGGGATTTCCAGCATTTTGTGGATGCTGCGCACCAGCGCGGGCTGGCGGTGATCGTGGATGCGGTGTATGGCCATACCGCCGACAGCTTTCCTTACGCCGATGTTTACCGGCGCCTTCAGTACCGGGAAAACCCGTTCATGGGCCCGTTCGCCAAGGATTATTTTGGCGTCAGCACCGATTTCAACCGTGCCCTGACCCGCGACTTTTTTTTTACGGTAAACCGGCACTGGCTGGAGACCTATCATATTGACGGATTTCGTTACGACTGCGTGCCCAATTACTGGGATGGTGCAACGGGTATGGGGTATGCAAACCTGGTCTTCCATACCTATCAGTACGTCAAGGGAGAAATGGCCGGTTTTTCACGGTTTGATGCGCCGGACGGACCACGCCTGATTCAGATTGCGGAACAGCTGGAGGCTCCGGAGCAGGTTCTTGCAGAGAGCTACAGTAATGCCACCTGGCAGAATGCAACTTTTGCCGCTGCGGGTTCTTGCGCACAGGGTGCCGCCGGAGCAATTGAAAATCTCGGCATGCGCTTTGGCGCGCTGGGTTACATTGGCCAGGCGACCCATAACGGGGAGGTTTTGTCCAAGGCTCCTTTGCAATATATTGAAAACCATGATCATAGCCGCTTCCTGTGCAAATTTGGCCTTCGCCAGCCTGACTGGAATCCGTTGTTCGCGGAAGGCGAGCGTGCGCACTGGTACAGGATGCAGCCGTACCTGATCGGCCTGCTCTGTGCAAAGGGCATCCCGATGCTCTGGCAGGGGCAGGAATTCGGAGAAAATTATTTTCTTCCCGAGGATGGCCTTGGACGGGTGATGCTCCTCCGGCCATTGCGCTGGGATTATTTCTATGACGAAGTCGGAAAAAGCCTTATCTGGTTGGTGCGCAGACTGATCAGCCTGCGCAGGAACTGCGAGGAGTTTCGCCGCGGGCAGCATTATTTTTTCAATGATTATGAGCGTTACCTGTCGCGCGGCCTGTTATTGTTCGAGCGCAGGACGGAAACGAAAACGAGCCTGGTTGCCTTGAATTTCACGGACGCCGAACAGCATGTGCCGTTCCGGTTTGAGCGTGGCGGTCGTTATATGGAACAATTGCACGGACAGGATAATTTTGTCATCGGGGGATCGCAGGAGCGATGGTTGAGCATTCCATCCAATTACGGGCGGGTCTGGCGCAATGTCATATAGTCTTTACCTGCAAAAACCGGGTGCGGAGAGGATGAGCGCCTGCACCCTGCACGTTGATTTTTAGTTTTCAAAAGTCATATTGTTACGCGACCCCATGATTTCGGCTTCCCGGTTGCTCATACTGCTGGCTTTGGTATTGAGCGTGTCCGGATGCGCCGTATATACCGTTGCTGATACTGCGGTTACGGTTGTTGCCACGGGGGTCAAGGTTACTGCCAAGGCCGTCGGGGCGGTTGCGGATGCGGTGATTCCTGATGGTGACGAGGATAAGGAGGAGCAGGATTGAGAACCTGTACGGTTTTTTTCATTGTCCTGGAAAGAAAAAAGCGGCCTCTTGGCCGCTTTTTTCGTTCATGCCGGTTGTCTCAATTACTTGATGATGGCTTTCAGCTCGCCTTTGGTATAACGGATGGACATCGCATCCAGCGAGATCGGCTTGATCTTGGAAGCCTGGCCGGCAGAGCCGAAGGCTTCGTAACGGGCCTTGCAGATTTCCTTCATTGCAACGGTGGAATCGGCCAGGAATTTGCGCGGGTCGAAGTTCTTCGGGTTTTGCGCGAGGTGGCGGCGGATCGCGCCGGTGGAGGCCATGCGCAGGTCGGTGTCGATGTTTACCTTGCGCACGCCGTGCTTGATGCCCTCAACGATTTCTGAAACCGGCACGCCGTAGGTTTCTCCCATGTCGCCGCCATACTGGTCGATGATCTTCAGCCATTCCTGCGGAACCGAAGAAGAGCCGTGCATGACCAGGTGGGTGTTTGGAATGCGGGCGTGGATCGCCTTGACCCGGTCAATGGCCAGGATGTCGCCGGTAGGCGGGCGGGTGAACTTGTATGCGCCGTGAGAGGTTCCGATGGCGATTGCCAGCGCATCCACGCCGGTTTTCGCGACGAAGTCGGCGGCTTCTTCCGGATCGGTCAGCAGCTGGGAGTGGTCGAGCTTGCCTTCTGCGCCCTGACCGTCTTCCTGTTCGCCCATGCCGGTCTCCAGAGAGCCCAGGCAGCCGAGTTCACCTTCAACGGATACGCCCACTGCATGGGAAATTTCCACGACCTTGCGCGTGACTTCGACGTTGTATTCATAGGAAGAGGGGGTCTTGGCGTCCTCTTTTAGGGAGCCGTCCATCATCACGCTGGAAAATCCGGAACGGATGGCGTTGATGCATACTGCAGGAGAGGCTCCGTGATCCTGGTGCATGACAACCGGGATGTGCGGGTAGGTTTCTACGGCAGCCTGGATCAGGTGGCGCAGGAACGCCTCGCCTGCATATTTGCGGGCGCCGGCGGAGCCCTGCATGATTACGGGGCTGTTGGTTTCATCCGCGGCCTCCATGATTGCCTTGACCTGCTCCAGATTGTTGACGTTGAATGCGGGCAGTCCGTACCCGTTTTCGGCTGCATGATCCAGCAGCTGGCGTAATGAAACAAGAGCCATTTTTTTCTCCTAACAGATTAAAGTTATCCAACAAAATCTAAACGTGCAACCGGGCAGTGTAAGGGCAAACCCGCCTGTATTTCAACTCTTCAGTTTTTCTTGTGATCGCCTACCCGTACGATCTTCATGGTATTGGTGTGTCCTGCCTTGCCTACGGCTTCGCCGATGGTCATCACAATCATGTCTCCTTCCTGCACCAGCCCCAGGCGCACCAGCTCATCTTCCGCCGCGCGCAATTCCACCGATGGGATATCGGAGGTGATGTCGAACGAGATTGGATGCACGCCGCTGAACAGGGTCACCTTGCTCAGGGTGGATTCTGTCGGTGTCAGCGCAAAGATGGGTACCCGCGCATTCATGCGCGACATCCACAGCGTCGTCGAGCCGGATTGCGTAAGCGCGACAATCGCCTTGACATTGAAGTGCGAGGCTGCATAAAGCGCGGACATGGCGATGGACTGGTCAATGCGCGAGAATTTCTTCAGGTGCTGACGGTGGCTGGTTTCGTTGTCCTCCATCTCGTTTTCCGCCTTGATGCAGATGCGTGCCATGGACTTGACCGTTTCGATCGGGTAATCGCCCACTGCGGTTTCCGCAGACAGCATGACGGCATCGGTTCCATCCAGCACAGCGTTGGCTACATCGGAAACTTCCGCGCGGGTAGGGATCGGATTGGTGATCATGGATTCCATCATCTGGGTGGCGGTGACCACCAGCTTGTTTTTTGCGCGCGCCATGCGGATCATGCGTTTTTGCAGGCCGGGTACGGCCGCATCTCCGACTTCCACCGAAAGGTCGCCGCGGGCAACCATGATCGCATCGGATGCATCGATGATTTCGTCCAGCACGCCGATGGCTTCGGCGCGCTCGATTTTTGCCATCAGCAGGCTTTTTCCGCCAGCCTCGTGCATCAACCTGCGCGCAAGTTTCATGTCTTCTGCCGAGCGCGGGAAGGAAACTGCCAGATAATCTGCCTGGATGAGGGCGGCAGTCTTGATGTCCTTTTTATCCTTGTCGGTCAGCGCGGGCGCAGTCAGGCCGCCGCCCTTGCGGTTGATCCCCTTGTTGTTGGACAGAATGCCGCCGCACACCACTTTGCAGATCACTTGCGCGCCCTTGACCTCGATCACGTCGAATTCCAGCATACCGTCGTTCAGAAGCAGCACGGAACCCTTGCTGACATCTTTGGGCAGATCCTTGTAGTCGAGGCCGACACGCTCCTGGTTGCCGAGCCCGGTCCATTCCGCGTCCAGGATAAATGTGTCACCCTGCTTGAGCATGATCTTGTCATTCTCGATTTTGCCCACACGGATCTTTGGACCCTGCAGGTCGGCCAGGATACCTACAATGCGGCCGCATGCAGCCGCTGCTGCGCGCACTTTTTCCACCCGGGCCACATGGTCCTTTGCGGAACCGTGGGAAAAGTTCATGCGCACCACATCCACGCCGGCCTGTATCATTTTTTCCAGCACTTTCTGGTCGCTGGAGGCGGGTCCAAGGGTGGCAACGATCTTGGTTCTGCGTAACATAAATTTCTCGTTTTGTTTACTGTGCGGCACGTTGCTCAAGAATTTCTACCGCGGGCAATTTCTTTCCTTCAAGAAACTCCAGGAATGCTCCGCCTCCCGTGGAAATATAGCTTACCTGGCTGCCGATCCCGTATTTTGCAATCGCTGCCAGCGTGTCTCCGCCGCCGGCTATGGAAAATGCGGGACTTTCCGCAATGGCCATGCCTAGGGTCCGGGTGCCTGCGCCAAACTGGTCAAACTCGAACACCCCGACCGGGCCGTTCCAGACTATGGTGCCGGCTTTTTTCAGGTAGTCTGCATAGGTCCGGGCGGTTTCGGGGCCGATATCGAAAATCATGTCGTCATCGCTGATGTCTGCAACCTTCTTGATGACGGCCGGCTCGTTCGCATCGAATTTTTTGCCGACAACCACATCAGTCGGAACCGGAATGGAGCCGCCCTTGGCCTTGGCAGCCTGGATCAGTTGTTGTGCTTCGGCTACCAGGTCGGCTTCATACAGGGATTTACCGACGTTGTATCCTGCCGCCTTGATGAAGGTATTGGCTATGCCTCCGCCTACGATCAGCTGATCCACAATATGGGACAGTGATTCCAGGACGGTCAGCTTGGTTGAAACCTTGGAACCTCCGACAATGGCGATCAGCGGGTGTGCGGGGCTTTGCAGGGCCTTGCCCAGAGCATCCAGCTCCGCTGCCAGCAGCGGACCGGCGCATGCGACGGGCGCGTATTTCGCCACCCCGTGGGTGGAAGCCTGCGCGCGATGAGCGGTGCCAAAAGCATCCATGGCAAAGATGTCGCACAATCTGGCCATTTTCTGGGACAGCTCGTCGCTGTTCTTTCCTTCGCCTTGGTTGAAGCGCACGTTTTCAAACAGCACGACTTCCCCGTCGGCCACGCTGAAGTTACCATCCAGCCAGTCACGGATTACCCGGACTTCCTGGCCCAGCAGCCTGGACAGGCAATCGGCCACGGGTTTCAGGGAATCGGCTTCGGAGTACACGCCTTCTTCGGGACGGCCGAGGTGGGACATCAGCATTACCTTGGCACCTGCATCTGCGGCATGCCGGATGGTGGGAAGGCTGGCCCGGATGCGGGTATCGTCGGTGACCGTACCGTCATCGGCCTGGGGAACGTTCAAATCTTCGCGGATCAGGAGGCGTTTGCCCTTGAGATCCAGATCAGTCATTTTGATTACGGACAATTCTTTCTCCAATGAATCATTTGGGGGATGTACATGAGCCCTCGCAGGGCGGAAACTCCGCCCTGCGGACAGGTTTATCAGGCGATCACGCCGACCATTTCCAGTACCTTGCTGGAGTAGCCCCACTCGTTGTCATACCATGACACGACCTTGATGAAGGTGCTGTCGAGAGCCATGCCACCCTCTGCATCGAAAACCGAGGTGCAGCTTTCGCCACGGAAATCGGTGGAAACCACTTTGGCATCGGTATAGCCAAGGATGCCTTTCATGGAACCTTCGGAGGCTGCCTTCATGGCAGCGCAGATTTCATCGTAGGTTGCCGGCTTGACCAGTTCTGCAGTGAGGTCAACCACGGATACATCCGATGTGGGCACGCGGAAAGCCATTCCGGTCAGTTTCTTGTTCAGTTCGGGAATGACGACGCCCACAGCCTTGGCTGCCCCGGTGGAAGAGGGAATGATGTTTTCAAGGATACCGCGTCCCCCGCGCCAGTCCTTGTTGGAAGGACTGTCCACGGTCTTCTGGGTGGCGGTGGCGGCATGTATTGTGGTCATGAGTCCGCGCTTGATGCCGAAAGTGTCGTGCAGTACCTTCGCAACAGGGGCAAGACAGTTTGTCGTGCAGGAAGCGTTGGAAATGATCGGCTGGTTTGCGTAAGTGGTGTGATTGACGCCATATACGAACATGGGGGTGTCATCCTTGGAAGGCGCGGACATGATAACTTTCTTGGCGCCGGCGGCAAGGTGTTTTTCGCAGGTTTCCTTGGTGAGGAAAAGACCAGTGGATTCGACGACAACATCTGCACCCACTTCATTCCACTTGAGTTCGGCAGGGTCCTTGATGGCGGTCAGGCGGATTTTCTTTCCATTAACAACCAGGGTATTTCCTTCAACCGAGACGGTTCCGTCAAAGCGGCCATGCACCGAGTCATAGGTCAGCATATAGGCGAGATACTCGGGTTCGAGCAGGTCGTTGATGCCCACGATCTCGATGTTCTTGAAATTTTTTACCGCCGAACGGAAAACCATGCGGCCGATCCGGCCAAATCCATTGATACCCACTTTGATAGTCATGCTTCTTTCTCCTGGTTTTAAGAACTAAAATATTGCCAACTCAGATCTATGCCTTGACATTACAGCCAGCTTGATAAAAAACCCTGCATTTTCCACAGTGCCGTGCATCCAATATCCGGATGGCAGGGCAGTTTTACCGGACATCGCGTGATCTTGCCCCGGGCATTCAGGTTGGCAGGAATGGAGGCATTTATTCAGTGGGCTCGCAGTTTGCACCGGCATTGGGTTGCATCACGCAAGCAGGATTTGCCTCGCGATCCGGTGGCAGGGTGATAATGGACACGCCTGCTGCCTGATCCTGAAAATTCCCCGGCATGGCGACTGCTGTGTTCTTTGCGTAGTGCCATCTTCATAAATTCTGCGCAGTACTCATTCAAGTGTGGGCAATGCTTGTACAGGGCCGATGTCATTTGCAAAAGCGGTTGCAATGTAAAGAATTGGACAGTGATGACTGGTCAAAATCTTCGTCGTCTATGCTGCAATCGATCAGCAGGCTGAAATTCAGCGTTGTGCAAAAAAGCAGGCCAGCAATACTGAGTGCCCGGATCTTCCGGAAGCCGCCCTCCAAGCTCAGGACGGCCTCTGGAAATTTTATAAAATGCCTTTTACCGTATTTACCACGTTTTCAGTGGTAAAGCCGAAATGCTTGAATAGTTCGCCTGCCGGGGCGGATTCGCCGAATACGTTCATGCCGATCACGGCGCCGTCCAGGCCGACATATTTGTGCCAGAAATCTGTCACGCCGGCCTCAACCGCCACGCGCCGGATGCCTGCAGGCAACACATGGGCGCGGTATGTGGCATCCTGCCGGTCAAAGACGTTGGTGGATGGCATGGAAACCACACGTACATGAATGCCTTCCTGCGCCAGAGCTTTCTGCGCATCCATTGCCAGACCGACCTCGGAACCGGTTGCAATGAGGATAGCTTTGGGTTGGCCATTGGCTGCTTCCGACAGGATGTATCCACCCTTGCGGATATCGGCAATCTGGGCGATGTCGCGTTTCTGGAATGCCAGGTTCTGGCGGCTGAAAATCAGGCTGGACGGTCCGGTTTTGCGTTCAACCGCGGCAACCCAGGAAACGGCCGATTCGACGGTATCGCAGGGACGCCAGACATCCATGTTTGGAATGTAGCGGAGCGTGGCAGTCTGCTCGACTGGCTGGTGAGTCGGGCCGTCTTCCCCCAAGCCGATGGAGTCGTGCGTGTATACGAAAATGACGCGCTGTTTCATCAGGGCGGCCATACGCAGTGCATTGCGCGCATATTCCGAGAACATCAGGAATGTGCCGCCGAACGGCAGCAACCCGCCATGCAGTGCTACGCCGTTCATGATCGCGGACATGCCGAATTCGCGAACCCCGTAGCTGATGTAATTGCCGGTTGATTTTCCATGGATGTGTCTGGCGCCGGTCCAGTTGGTCAGGTTGGATCCGGTCAGGTCGGCTGAACCGCCCAGAAATTCCGGCAGCGCGGTAGCCAGCCCGTTAATGGCGTTCTGTGAAGCCTTGCGCGAAGCAATTGACTCCGACTTCTCGTTGGTTTTGGCGATCAGGTCCGCAACATGCTGCTCCCAGCCTTCCGGCAGATCGCCCCTCATGCGCCGTTCAAATTCAGCCGCTTCCTGGGGATATGCCTTGCTGTATTCTGCAAATTTGTTTTGCCAGAGCTTTTCCAGTCCTTCTCCCTTGGTGCGTGCGTTCCATGCCTGGTAGACATGCGCCGGAATTTCGAATGGCGGGTACTTCCAGCCGATATGTTCGCGTGTGGCGGCGATTTCCGCATCTCCAAGCGCCGCACCGTGCACGTCATGGGTGCCGGCCTTGTTTGGCGAACCTGCGCCGATGATGGTTTTGCAGCAGATCAGGGTGGGCTTGTCGGTCACTGCCTTGGCGGCCAGGATAGCTTCATTGATTGCTTCAGGATCGTGGCCTTCCACGTCAGCGATTACGTGCCATCCGTAAGCCTCGAAGCGTTTCGGGGTATCGTCGGTAAACCAGTCTTCCACGTGACCGTCAATGGAAATGCCATTATCGTCCCAGAAAGCGATCAGCTTTCCCAGCCCCCATGTTCCTGCCAGCGCGCAGGATTCGTGTGAAATACCTTCCATCATGCAGCCGTCGCCAAGGAAAACGTAGGTGTAATGGTTGACGATCTCATGGTCGGGGCGGTTGAATTCTGCGGCCAGCAGCTTTTCGGCGAGCGCAAAGCCGACTGCATTGGTAATGCCTTGTCCCAGCGGGCCGGTCGTGGTTTCCACTCCTGCGGTATAGCCGTACTCGGGGTGTCCCGGAGTCATGGAGTGCATCTGGCGGAAGCGTTTCAGTTCATCCATGGGCAGATCGTAACCGCTCAGGTGCAGCAGTGCATAAATCAGCATCGATCCATGGCCGTTGGAAAACACGAACCGGTCGCGGTCCGCCCACTTCGGGTTGGCCGGGTTGTGGCGAAGGTGGTTGATCCATAGCACTTCGGCGATTTCTGCCATGCCCATAGGGGCACCAGGATGTCCGGAGTTGGCTTTTTGCACTGCATCCATTGCCAAAGCGCGGATCGCTCCAGTTATGTCATTAAACTTGGGTGGGTGTACCTTACGCGCCGCAGCCATTTTTTACTAGCCTCCTAAACATCTCTAGAATGAATTGATTTTCGTTGTAACAGACAGAAACAGTTGGTAATTATGCCGTACTGCCCTGTTTTGGGCAACAGGAGAAAATGACCGAAGTCCGGGTTGCCGGCTGTAAAAACCGGATCCGGCATTGCAGGTCGGACATTGCAGCGGGATAAGCGGGTGGTGTATTGTCCTGAGCGGAGGGGTCCGGCAGGGCTAAATAAAATCTCCCCATAGGGTTTGCAGGGAAGTGATGCCTGCCAGTGCGGCGGTTTCTGTGCGCAGTACGCGCGGGCCCATGCGAACCGGAATGAGGCCTGCCCGGATGGCAAGCTGCATTTCTTCCTCGCTGAAACCGCCTTCCGGCCCAGTTAGCAGGGTGATGGGTTCATTCGGCACAGGCTGCTCATGCAGGGTGGTTGCAGCTTCCGGGGAGAGAATAAATTTTCTGCCTGGCATCTCCCCGACAGCGGCAAGCCAGACGCCGAATTCCTGTGGGGAATGTATGCGGGGGAGCCTGTTCCTGCCGCATTGTTCACAGGCGGAAATGGCGATGTCATGCCAGTGCCGGGTGCGTTTTTCCCCACGCTCGCCATCCAGCCGGGTCGTGCTGCGGCGGGTTTGCAGGGGTTGTATTTCAGCAGCCCCGAGCTCGGTGGCTTTTTGAATGATCCAGTCCATTTTTTCGGTGCTGCACAGCGCCTGTGCCAGGATCAGGGTCAATGGAGATTCGCGGTTGATCATGCAGCTTTGGATTTGATCCAGCACGACCCGTTTACCGTCAATCCGGTAGATGCTGCCATGAAGTTCTGTGCCATCCCCGTCGAATACACTGACCCTGTCATGAACGCGCAGGCGCAGTACCCGGATGGCGTGATGTGCGGCAGATGGTGGCAGTTCAAGGGTAGGGCCCGCATGCAGCGGCGGGGGGCAATAAAAGCGGGGCAGATTCATGTTGGAATTATAGTGTACGTGACATATTCATGGACAGTGGCATATCGACCGGGATGTGCTGTTCTGGTAGGCGGAATCCGGTTTCCGCATCAGGGCAGGGAATTGCGCAAATTGGGAGGGGGATCATCCTTCCGGTTGAATTCGGAATAAAAAAACCGTTCCATTTGTCGCAATGGAGTGTCCTGGTTGAAAATCCGCTGGCTGCCCGTATGGATGCGTTCTACAATCTGTCTGCGCCATGCATGGTCGGCGGTGATCCGGAGGGCAATCCGTATGTAGTCCTCTTCGTCCCGGGCGATCAGCTCATTCAGTCCCATGTATTCCAGCATTCCGCAGCTTTGTCGTCCACGCATGAATTCTCCCGGCAGGGTGACAACCGGCAAGCCGCAGGCGAGCGCATCCAGCGTGGTGTTACCGCCGGACCAGTGCAGGGTATCGAGCATGGTATCGCACAGCATGTTGATGCGCAGGTAGTCATCGTGTTCCACAGGTGGCAAGACGATGCTCCGCCCTTGTGGTCTGAGCCTGCGTGTGTGCATCGCCTGCGTCAGCCGGGTAAGCAGGGTGCGGGTAATGTTGGGGTGGCGGCCGGCGAACAGCACGAGTACCCCGTTCGGGTCGCGTTCAAGAATTCTGGCCAGGATGGGGTCGTTGTCCGGGTGGATTTTGAATAAGGATTGAGGGCAAAGATACAGTGTCCTGCCTTCTGGCAGCGCAAAATCTGCACGCCGTGCCGGTGTGGGCAGAGGAGGCTTTCGGTAATGCGTGCCAATTCCGTCAAGTAATATCAGTTTTTCGGAATAATGCGGAGCAGCGTTCGCGGGTTCCAGTGCGGCGCTGGAAAAATAATAATCCACATTTGCATGGCCGCTCGTTACAGGATGCCCCCAGCCGGCGCATTGCAGTGGCGCCAGGCGCATGGCAGCCAGCAGGAAGCTGGTGTTGTCCATGCCAAGTTCCGGGTAAACCAAAATATCCAGGTCGTCCGCCAGAACAGTATCGGCGATGGTGCCAACCGGGATGCGACCCGCGACCGGCTGGCGGAAATGGTCGCTGGCGTCGATGATTTCCTGCGTGACCGGGTCGGTTTCCGGACGGGTATAATAAATGAAGATTTCAAATTGATTGCGGTCAAGCAATGTGATCCAGCTGCGGAAGTACATTCCGACCGTACACTTTCTGAAAAAACTGGATAAATAACCAATGCGGAGGCGGCGGCCTGCCTGTGGTTTTTTGATGCGCGGCTGCATGAAGCGGGGAGCGATGATTTGCAATATTCTGGCGACGAAGCGGGCATAGTCTGTTTGCAGAGGCTTGTCGTCCATGCCCTGGTAGGCGAGGTAAAAATTGCTCCAGCGCAGCTCGTTCAAAAGTTTTTCGGACGGGTTTTGGGAAACAAACTCCGGAACCCGAAAATGCAGGGTTTCCAGCCCTTTGGCAAACCTTTGGCGCGTGGCCAGCAGTTCATTCTTGTTACCGTAGACCGCGGGTAGTGAAAGCAGGGCTCCAAGGGCTGATTTTAGCTCGTGGGGGTTAAGGGCCTGCGCCTGACGATAGGCAGTCAGAGTCGGGCCGATCCGGCCCTGTTCCCAGAGTACCCGGGCAAGCTTGTTGAGTTCCGCTCCGTTTTTTCCGGGTTTTCGTTGGGCTGCGTAGGAAAAACTGGCTTCCGCTTCATCCAGTTTCCCCAGCTGGAACTGAATGGAGCCCAGATGGCCACAGGCCTGAAGGTGATCCGGTTTCAGGCGTAACACTTGCTGGAAATGGGTTTCCGCTGGAACCAGTTGCCCCATGTCCAGGTATGTCTTCCCCAGATTGAAATGGGCCAGGGCATAAGCAGGATTCAGTTGAACTGCCCGGGCAAACTGCTGTTGTGCCCCGGCAAGATCTCCAAGCGCGCGTAGTGTTGAGCCCAGGTTGTTATGCGCCCCGGAATAATCCGGTTTGTGCAGAATGGCGTTGTGGAAATTCGCGGCGGCCTGCTCAAAATTTTTTTGGTCATGCAGAATAATGCCGATATTGTTGTATGCTTCGGCATAATCCGGTTTGAGGCGGATTGCCTGCTGCAGGCTGTTGAGAGCCTCGTCTCTCCGGTGCAGATCTTCCAGTGTGATTCCGCGCAGGAAATAATGGCGCGCTTCCTGTGGTTCATGGAGGATGGATTGTTCAAGGCAGAGCAGTGCCAGCGGCAGGCGCTGGTATTGCAGTGCGATTGCCGCTGCCTGTGGCAGCGCTTTGGGATGGCTGGCCAGAATCTGCCGGAATATCGCTTCCGCGGGTTGCAGCTGGCCGCCTCTTAGTAGCCTGGCTGCCCGGGAAAGGATGTCTGTGCTGTTATCGGTCATGGCACAAAGACGTATCCATTTGCATGGTCAGGAATGCTTCGAGCTGACGCACGGGTGACTCATCGGAAAAGAGTGTGTCACTGTTCTGGGCGATGCGTTGCGCAAGTTGCGTGCGCCAGGCGTGATCCAGTCCAAGCCGGGTTGCAATTTCAATGTACTCCTGCGGTCCCTGCGCGATCAGTTCATCCATTCCCATATATTTCAGCATACCGTAACTCTGGCGCCCGCGCATGAATTTACCGGGGAGGGTTACCACGGGTAGGCCGCAGGCCAGCGCATCCAGCGTGGTGTTGCCACCGGACCAGTGCAGGGTGTCCAGCATGACGTCACATAGCAGGTTTATGCGCAGGTAATTTGCATGTTCCATGCGCGGCAATATTTTGATCTGGCCCGTTTTTTTTATCCCGGCGTCGTCTAGGGTGGTTTCCAGCCTTTTCATGAATGCGCGGGTGATGGACAGGTCGTTTGCCTGAAAGAATACAAGAGAAGCATTCTGGTTGCGTGCCAGTATTTCGGACAGCAGCTTATCGTTATCGGGGTGAATTTTGTATAGCGACTGCGGACATAGATAGAGAATGCGTTCTTCCGGTAGTGAAAAATCAGACCGTTTTGCCGGGGAAGGGGGGGGCGGTTTGGAATAACAGGTTCCAATTCCACTCAGCAGGATCAATCGTTCGCTGTAGTGATCCTGCGCGTTTTCAGGTTCCATCAGTACGCTGGAAAAGAAACAATCGATATGGGCATGACCGGTCGTGACCGGATGCCCCCATGCAGCACATTGAACAGGTGCGAGGCGCATGGCGGACAGAGTGCATGTAACCGGATCCATGCCAATTTCCGGATATATCAAGATGTCCAGTTGATCCTGTTTGATTTGCCTGCCGATATCCTCAGCGCTGCCTCTAGGGAATGCAGCGTGATCAGAGGAGCGGGCAAGCTCTTCGGTTACGTGGTCCCGGATGCTTCCTGTGAAATAGCAAAAGATATCGAAGGTTTCCCTGTTCAGGGAGGTGATCCAGCTTTTGAAATAGGAACCGACCGTGCAATTGCGCAGGAAGCTGGAAAGAAATCCGATGCGTATGCGATTCCGGAGGGGGCCTGGGTTTTTCCTAATGGGTCGCATTAAATCTGGAGCTGCGCTATGTACAATTTTTGCCACAAAGCGTGCATATTCCGTTTGCAGGAATTTGTCGTCTTCGCCCTGATAGGCAAGGTAAAAATTTGTCCAGTTCAGCCCGGACAAGAGCTCTTTTGACCCGGATTTGATGAATGTTTCCGTGTTTGCATGCAATTTTTTCAGGCCCTCGGCAAACTGCTTCCGGGAAGCGGACAGTTCCGCCAGGCTGGAATAGATTGTGGGCAGGGTCAGGTGTGCGCCGATGCAGGCTTGCAAATCATTGGGTTTCAACAGCCATGCGTGTAGATAAACCTTTCTTGCTTCTGTGTGCCTGCCTTGCCCCTTCAGGGAATAGGCCAGTCCTTGGAGTGCCGGTATATGGCGGGGATCAAGCCGAACCGCCCATCGCATTGCTTGCTCGGATTGTTCCATTTTTCCCTGTGCAAGCAGGGTATGCCCCAGGCCAATGTGGGCATCGATACCGTCAGGATCAAGCTCCATGGATTTCTGGTAGCATTTTGCGGCCTCTGTGAATTTCCCCTGGGATTGATACAGATTGCCGAGATCATTCCATGCGTGCGAAAAACCAGGGTCGAGCTCAAGGGCTTTGCAGAAACCCCGGGCTGCCTCGTTGATCTTGCCCTGTATCCGCGAAACGGTTGCGAAGGCACGCCAGTAGTGCGGCTGTTTGGGATCCGCCTGCAGCGCCCGGTTAAAATATTCTGCTGCCAGGTCGAAATTTTTTGTACGTAATGCTTTCGATCCTGAAGAATATTCAGGCGCGCCCGGCGCATCCGGATGCGCCGGGCGCTGCCTAGTGGGTGTTCCGAGTATCCTGGAGGATTTTTTATGCATGATGGGAAACACGGTGCATGATGGAAAATAAAGATTTTCATGCATTCCCGGATGAATTGCATAAAAAATTTCCCTCCAGGAATGCTGACCCGGGGAATATGCAATGGGCCGGGCAAGCTATGTTTGTAACGAACATCTTGGCACCGGTGGCCGGCATCGGGTAGGTGCCTTGGTCATTCTGTATTACTTTCGATGCTTCAACTGTGCCTGAAGTATGCCGACTCCTGAATAGCAAAGTTTGCGTATATAATTGGCCTTGACAGGTTTCCGTTGCGACAGGCAGGTGGTTGTTTTTCCATGAATGAATGGAACGAGACGCATTTTTATTGCCACCATGTTTATAGCGTTGTGGGAATGCAGGGTTTTGGGAGTTGTTTCTTGCATGGCGCAACCTGCCAGTTTTTGTAAATTTTCAGTATAAAAATTATATCTATCCAGTATCCAATAATGAATCAGGCAAACCATATCGATCCTGCAGTACTCAATGTTCAGCCGGTTGCTGGAAGCTACCAGCCAGGCCAGATTGTAAACATCCAGATGAATCTGCGTGTCAGGAATATTTGTGTTTTTGATCCGGTAATTCGTTTATTTATTCGCACTGAAGGGGGGGATACCCATTTGGTTGGATCAGACACGCATCAAGGTGGAATATTTCTTCCATGGCTGCCCGAGGGGGAATATTTGTTCAGTTTTGAATGGCCCGTATCCCTTCCTCCGGGGAGTTATGAAATTGGGGTTGCTTGGGGGACGGTAAACAAGGTCCGCTTACCGGATTCGGTGCAAAAATTTTCCATACAGGGGACAGAACAGTCGCAGCAAGCTTTGGTGGGTACATGGAGACCCAGTCCTGAAACTGCATCCCGGATCAGCAAGTTGTCATGGAACGAGGGTATGACAAATTGGTTTCATCGTCATTTTTGCCACGCTGCAAAAGTAATTGGTGAACTTTGTCTCGCTAATTCGGAAAAGCTTCGCGGCAGGATTCTGGACATTGGAGCGGGAGAGGGAATTACCGATTTGAGCATATTTTTGCGGTATCAGCCGCAAGAACTGGTCGCAATGGATATTGTGGATTATATAAATGAGTTACCCAGGATTGCCAGGGAAAATGGATTGCCGTTGAATAACCGGCCGGACAATTTCACTTTCCTGCAACATAGCTGTGAGGATATCCCATACCCGGATGCCAGTTTTGATGTTGTGATTTCCTGGGGATCGCTTGAGCATATTGCGGGCGGATATCGAAAAGCGCTGGATGAAGTATACCGGGTGCTAAAGCCGGGAGGGCTGTTTTTCGTTGCTCCGGGTTTGTACTACTCGGCATATGGCAGTCATCTGGGCGAGTTTGATTCGACTCCGCATCTGCATTTGCGAATTCCGGAGGCGCAGCTGAAAGAAATGGTAATGACTACCATGCCAACGATTATGGATCGATCGGGCTTTGATGTTACAAATGAAGACTACTGGCGCTTTTATAAAGAGCTGAACCCCATTCGTCTTGCGGATTTTGAAAAAGAGTTGCGTGGCTATGGTTACATCATACTTCGTGCGGCAGTGAGGACCAGCGATATAGTGGAATATGATGAGGCCCTGCAGCCATACAGCATCCTTGATCTGGCGGTAGAAGAGCCCTACATCGCCCTTAAAAAGCCGGAGGTCGGCTGTAGTCAGAACTAGCTTGTCCGGTTGGTTGCATATTTCCTGAATGCTTTCCTGCGTGGCCCGATCAGAGATGTAGTCAGGATATCAGGGGGATTCCTGACTTTTGGTTTGTTCTGCCCGGTTTGTGCAAACTGGATGCAGAATAGATGTTATCGCAGTTTCTTCACGTTCCTTTTCTTGTTGTGATTATCCATGACCGCCAGGGTTCCGGTGTTTGAGTAACCCCTGCCTTTTTTCTTGCCGGCGGATAACCATATATTCAGTTTTATAAAAAAGTTCTTGACAACCTGTCGGTCTTAAAGATACATTAGTAATGAATCTTTTAAATCTGGGTGAAGAAGATGGCAATTTATCTGAATAAAACGATGGTATCTGCTTTGAAAGGCTACATCAGTCTGGTCTTTTTTCTTGGATTTCTTACGGTATTTTCCACCGCAAGCTGGGCTGAGCAGCGTGAATTCAGTCTGAGCATTGAGGAGGTGGTGATTGAGGTGGCTCCGGGCTTCACCAATAAAGTATTTGCGTTTAATGGACAGGTGCCTGGGCCTCTCATTCATGTTAAGGAAGGGGATGATGTGATGGTTCATGTAACCAACAATACCACTCTTCCTCATACCATTCATTGGCATGGCGTTAACCAGGTTGGCAGCTGGCAGCATGATGGAGTGCCAGGAATTACGCAGGAGGCGATTCAGCCCGGAGAATCCTATACATACAAGTTCAATATGGATCGCCCGGGAACTCTTTGGTATCACTGTCATGTGGATGTTTGGGAGCATGTGGCGTTACGCGGAATGTGGGGACCATTGATCGTTGACCCTAAAAATCCGAGCGCGCTGGAGAAAGAGGTTACCGTGGATGCTGTCCTGATGATGAGTACGTGGCAGTCTCCATATGGCGGAGTGTATGGCAAGGGCGGAAGCCCACAGGATGTTTCGGATTTTTTCTCGGTAAATGCAAAATCTTTCCCGTTTACGCAGCCGATCAGGGTCAAGAAGGGAGATGTCCTGAGAATGCGGTTTATTGGTGCAGGGGATGAGACACATCAGATGCATATGCACGGCCACGATATGCTGGTTACGCATAAAGATGGTTATCCATTGGCCAGCCCCTATTACGTGGATACGGTTCCGCTTGGACCAGGGGAGCGCTATGACGTAATCGTCAGGATGAATAATCCGGGGCTTTTCATTATGCATGATCATGTGGACAAGCACATGTCCAACAATGGTGCTTCGATGGGGGGGCCAATGACGGTCTTTGAATATGATGGTGTCAAAATGAATGAAAGCTATCCATGGAAAAACAAAGTGTATGACCCTAACTTTTTCTATAGCGTTTCGCTTAAGCAAGGATACGGGATTTTTAACAGTGCACCCTTCATGGGAAAAATTGTAGAACAGGGGAAACGAAGGAGATAGATATGATGCGTATGGTTATGGTTGTTTTGCTTGCTTTTTCTGGAACAGCCTTGGCGGAAGGGGGGATGCTGCAGGGCAGTTGTGCCGCCTGTCATAACATTACAGGGCCGGCAGCCCAGACGTTGAAGGACGCCTTTGCAAAAAAGGGACCGGATCTCTTTTATGCGGGTAATAAATACCGACAGGAATGGTTGGTTTCCTGGCTGCAAAAGCCTGCTCGAATTCGGCCGGCTGGGATGTTTTATGGCGGGCATGTCAAGACTGGGAGCAAGGGGGATGAAATTGATCCATCTACGCTTATCAGCCATGTTGTCCTGTCCAAGGCGGATGCAACGTCCGTGGCGGCTGAACTCATGAAGTTAAAGCCACATAATGACCTGATTGCTAAAGAGAAGATCGAGCCAGGATCGGTACCCAGGCAGATGGGGGAAATGGCTTTCAATAAATTCCTGGGCTGTATGGCATGTCACCTGATCGAGCCAGAGTATGGTGGTTTTTCGGGGCCGGAGCTCTATACGGCTGCCAAGCGCCTGCAACCGGAGTACATGGCGAGCTTTATCAGGTCCCCCCAGGCATGGGATCGTAAATCAATGATGCCGAACAAGCAGTTGTCAGATGGGAATATACAAAAAATGGTTCATTACCTTGAAACACTCAGCAAGGAGGGGACAAATGGTAACTAAATTATTCTGGTTGGCTTTATTTGCAGTGTTCTCGGTTTCGGTTCACGCCAAGGAAACGGCTGAAGACAACTATAAGGCATATTGCACCCAGTGTCATGGGATAGAGGGGAACGGAAAGGGAATAAATGTCAGGGATATGTCGGTGGTTCCTCGTGATCACACGGATGCGAAATCCATGTCAGGCCGTTCGGACGAAACGCTTTTCAAGGCAATTAAGGAAGGGGGGGCATCCATTAGTAAATCAGTTTTGATGCCTCCCTGGGGGGCAACCTTGAGCGATGAGGAAATTGAGGATCTGGTGCAGTACTTGCGCATGATGTGTAAATGCAAGATGAGTTAGCAGCCGTAATTAAGCTGCATTTAAAGGGAGATTGTTGGGAAGCTGTTAGTTGTATATTTTATTTAACTAGGGGGATAACATGAGTAAGCTTAAGAGTGTAACCATTGTGGCTATGATGATAGCCGGGGTGTTTTCGGCGCAGCAGGTCCTTGCAAAAACCGTCAAGGTCACAATGACGGCGATGGAGGTTGATTTGCCGGTGAATAACAAGGGTGATGTAAAAATGGCAGCCTGGACATTCGATGGCTCTATCCCGGGAAAACCTGTTCGGGTGGAGGAGGGCGATACAGTCGATTTTACGCTGGTCAATCCACCTGAAAATAAAAATTCGCATGCCATGGATTTTCATGCAGCCCAGGTCGATGTGTTGAATGAATTTGCTGAAGTCAAGCCTGGACAAACCAAGACATTCAAGTTTGAAGCCAAGGTTCCTGGCGTGTTCATGTATCACTGTGGTGCAGGCCCAATGGTTCAGCATATTGTCAAGGGAATGTACGGGGTGATTATTGTTGAACCAAAGGATAAAAAGAATTACCCCAAAGCAGACCGTGAATATGTGTTGATACAGCAACAATATTTCCCCGATACGGAGAATCTCAATGCCTTGCTTGAGAATTCCGGCTGGAAAGGTGCGATGATCAATGGGAAGATGTTCCATTACGACCCGGTTCATGAGCCTAATGCAACTCAGGTGCTGGAATCCAAACCGGGTGAAAGGGTTCGTATCTTCTTTGTAAATGCGAATATCAACAACCCGGTTGCTCTACATCCAATTGCAGGAATCTGGGATCGCGTTTATATCAACGGTAATCCGAAAAATACGCTGTATGGTATACAAACCTATAATGTGGCTGTATCGGAAGGAAGTACTTTTGATATCGTTTCTCCGGCAGACCGTCCTACCAATTTCGCAATTGTGGATCATGCCATGGGAGCAGCGTTGCGCGGCGCAATCACGGTGTTGATGAACAAGCCTGATGCAGATCCCAAAAAAGGTCATGGTGACCAGATTCTGATCCGATAAATTTCATCCGGCTGCCTGAAATCGCGATGGCAGCCAGAATGAAAGGGAATTCTGGAGGCGGCGGGTGCCTCCTCTTGTATTTGGGTACATCAAAATGCAGGATAATTTTCAGATGAGCTAGCTGGAGCGGGAGTTTATGGCATACCGGCATTATGTCTGGCCATGTTTCATGTCAGAATTTTATGGTACAAGAAAATATCAAAAAAGATATGCATGGTTTTTGCGTTGACTGGAAGTAAACGCTGGAGTAGAGTGAAGCTTCCAGTTGTATAGGAATTTAATAACCTGAATGATTATTAAATATAGAGTTGGCCTTGAAAGCCCATTAAAACAGGTTGTTCCATGCAGATCGGGAGGGAGTGCACCCCATTCTTAGCGAAAATGGATAGAAATCTGCCAATTAACCGGTAAATGGGCAATAATTGTATAGAAATCATCCAAACTTAATAATAAATTCACAAGGAGATTTAATTATGAAAGTTAGCAAAACTGGTTTTCTTGTTTCTGTTCTGATCGCTGCTGGGTTCCTGTCTGCACCTGTATTTGCAGCAGATAAAAACCCTCTGAGTGGTTATACCATCCATGTTGTGGCGCCACATGTTATGGATGGGGAGGTGATTGGCCCGTTTCATCATTATTGCAAGCCAATTAATGACGATGTGATTCAATGCATTTTGTTTGAGTCGACGGATCCCAATGCCCGTCTGACTGAAATTGAATATATGGTTTCCAAAAAACTTGCCAGATCGGCCATTCCAAAATGGTCTCATGTTCAGAATTGGCATGACCACAAGCAGGAGATCGAAACTGGCCGCGTTGCCATCGTGAACCCGACTGACCCCAAGGAAGTGAAAGGATTGGCGGATTATGTTGCGGATACGGATGGAATTATTTTCCATCTTTGGCCTAAAGATGCGCCCATTCCGGATGGTTCGGTCGGAATCCCTCAATCCGTGGGCCATTGGGAAGAGTTGCATGGAAAAATTAGCAAGGACAATACCAGAAAGTAATGCAACCGGCCTGGAATTAATAAGCGGGGTGGCTCCTGACATTTAAGATGCTTTGGATTGTGTAGAAAGAGGCACGGTGTTTGTCCTTAAATCAAGGATAAGCACTGTGTCTTTTGTTTTTGGTGAGATAGGAGGTTCCATGTTCTTTTTGAAGATTAGGTCAATAGGGTGTGCCATTCTTTTGTCTATATGTGGACAAAGCGCATGGGCTTTTCATAAGGATGTGTATGAGCCACGTGTACCCAATGAAATTCTTGCACAGGAGCAGCAAGTCAAAAGCCCGCATCCTGTAACACCGGAGCGAATTGAAGCGGGCCGGAGAGTTTATTTTGGTGTCGGTTTCTGTGTAACTTGCCATAGTAAGGATGGAACAGGTGTCAATCTGCCCGGGCATCCTCCACGTGATTTTACTGATGCGAAATGGCAGAAGCTTCGTACCGATGGTGAGCTTATGTGGGTTTTGAAAAATGGAAGCCCTGGTACCGGCATGCCTATCCGGGTCGGAACCGACATAACGGAAGAAGATGGATGGAATGTAATTCAATTTATACGGACATTCGGGGGAAAGTAGAGGGTCATTTTGGGTAAAATGGCATCGGTCATTTTTCAAACATCTGCTAAGTCCAAACTGGCCCACAGGTAAAGGAGCAGGTGAATGTATTTTCTGTATTCACTGTCAGGGTTGTCCTGGCCAAACCGGAAGAATCGTGCAGGTGGGATTTTGTGCTGTAAGTAAAGCCTATGAACAGTATGGATCAGAAAAAACAGAAGCACAATACGACGAAAAAAATAGCGACAGGAGTGTTACTGCTGGGGATCGTCATTCTGGCCGTATATTTCCTCAGTCAGCGCATTTTAATTACGTGGCGCCCGACACAAACTGAAGTGCCTGGAAACCATACTGTTCCAATATTGGAAATCGGGAAGTCCGGGCGGGAAAAAATCTGGATCTGTCCGATGCATCCTGAAATTATGCAGGACCATCCGGGTTCTTGCCCGATTTGCGGGATGGATCTGGTGCCTTCAAGCGGTGCATCCATGCATGATCACGGGGTTTATGTTGATACCGCTTCCATTCAGAAGCTGGGCGTCAGGTTGGCAACCATCCAAAAAACCCAGCTCAGCCAGGAAATCCGCACTTATGGAAGTGTAACAGTAAGCGGGGATTCCCTTTTTAATGTTCATGCCAAGGTTGATGGCTGGATCAGAAAACTGTACATCAATTCTGTCGGACAGCAAGTTCAGAAAGGACAGATTATTTATGAGATTTACTCGCCCGATTTGATTGCGCAGCAGAAAGATTATTTGAGGTATATGGTACGGCGTGACCAGACCTTGAAAACGATAGGTGACATTTCCCCGCTGACGGAAAATCCTTATGTGATGGATCTTCTGCAGGAGCTTTCCAGAGAGAGAACCAAATTCCTTTATAAGGACATAGGCATTGAATCGGTTCATCAGATTGAGAGTTCCAAGCAACCCATTGAGGTGGTAAAAATGCTGGCCGGACAGGCGGGCGTCGTGACGCAAATCAATGCCCGGGAAGGCAGTTTTGTCACGCCTGCTGACATATTATTCACTCTTGCCGATGTTACCAGAGTGTGGGTTGATATCGCGCTTTATCCTGACCAGGCTAGCCGGGTCAGGGAAGGAGATGTGGTAACGATCAGAAGCCAGAGCGGACAGGAATACCAGGCAAGGATCAATTTTATCAATCCGATCGCTGAAAATAACAAAATCAGTGCAAGGGTAACACTGAAAAACCAGGATCGTGGCTTGCGTCCTGGTAGCTTTGTTGACGTGATTATTCACGCTGAGCCGCATGAAGCTCTTGTTTTGCCACGCTCGTCTGTCATTCACTCCGGGAGCGGAAACTGGGTAATTCTGTCCAGGGGTAACGGACATTTTCTCCCTGTAAATATCGAAACCGGGGTAGAAAGCGGGGACTGGATCGAAGTGGTCGAAGGGTTGCTGGAAGGTTCGGAAGTTGCAGTAAATGGACAATTTCTCCTGGATGCAGCAGCATCGTTGCATGATGCTGCGCAGCGCATGCAGGAATCACACACGCACCAATGATTTCCCGCATTATTTCCTGGTCATTGCGTAACCACCTGCTGGTTGTATTGCTGGCAGCACTGATCAGTGCCTGGGGAATTTACTCCTTGCGGCACACCTCGCTGGATGCCATCCCCGACCTTTCCGATGTCCAGGTCATTATCAAAACCTCCTATCCGGGCCAGTCTCCGCAAGCGGTGGAAGACCAGGTTACGTATCCGCTGACATCGGCGTTGCTGTCCGTACCGGGGTCGACCGCGGTACGTGGTTTTTCCATGTTTGGCGAGTCTTTTATCTACATTATTTTCAAGGATGGAACGGATCCATACTGGGCGCGAACGCGTGTGCTTGAGTATCTTAGCCAGATGTCGGGCAAGCTGCCGGCGGGGGTTTCCCCTGCGCTTGGTCCGGATGCATCCGGGGTGGGCTGGATTTTTGAATACGCGCTGACCGATCGCCATCATCGGTATGACCCTGATCAGTTAAGGGCATTGCAGGATTTCTTCCTTAAGTATGAGTTGCAAAGCCTGCCTGGTGTGGCAGAAGTGGCAAGTGTCGGCGGCATGGTGCGGCAATATCAGATCGAAGTAAATCCGGATCGGCTGGCTGCGTATCGGTTGACACTTGATCAGGTTGCGCAGGCAGTGCGGGACAGCAACCTGTCCGGTGGAGGCTCTGTGGTAGAAATGGGACGTGCAGAATACATGATTCGTGCCAGCGGATATCTCAAAACCCTGGAGGATTTTCGCCAGATTCCGCTGGGTACAGATGTACGGGGCATACCAGTTCGTCTACAGGATGTGGCGCATATCCAGACCGGGCCGGAAGGCCGCCGTGGGGTGGCTGATCTGGACGGGGAAGGAGAAGTGGTGGGCGGGATTGTCGTGATGCGTTACGGCAATAATGCACTGGAAACAATAGAGCGGGTCAAGTCACGCTTGCAGGAACTGAAATCAGGTCTGCCTCAGGGTGTGGAACTGGTGGTGACGTATGATCGCTCCGGCCTGATTGAGCGTGCCGTTAGTACTCTGCGTGAGAAGTTGATTGAAGAGTCACTGGCAGTGTCGCTGGTATGCCTGTTATTCCTGTTCCATTTGCGTTCTTCGCTGGTGGCGGTGGTTACCCTACCTATCGGTATATTGGCTGCTTTTATCATCATGCAGCAACAGGGGGTCAGCGCGAACATCATGTCGTTGGGCGGCATCGCTATTGCCATTGGTGCCATGGTTGATGCTGCCATTGTAATGATAGAGAACATGCATAAGCACCTGGAGCGAGCCGGATCCAACCCGGATTACTGGCGTGTAGTGAAAGAAAGTTCGCAGGAAGTGGGGCCTGCCCTGTTCTTTTCTTTGCTGGTGATTACCATATCCTTCCTTCCGGTGTTAACCCTGGGTGGACAGGAGGGAAGGTTGTTTGCGCCTCTCGCGTATACAAAAACGTATGCAATGGCCGCCAGTGCATTCCTGGCGATATCGCTGACGCCGGTGTTGATGGCATATTTTATTCGCGGACGTATTCGCCCGGAACAGCACAACCCGTTAAATCGCATCTTGCAGGCACTCTACCGGCCAGTTTTGCTCGCGGCACTGGGCAGGCGCAAATTGACGGTGTTTGTCACGTTATTGTTGCTGATAACCGTGTCATGGCCGCTGCAAAAACTGGGCAATGAATTTATGCCGCCACTGTATGAAGGCGATCTGCTTTATATGCCTACGACGTTGCCGGGCTTGTCTGTGGATGAAGCGGTAAATATTCTGCAAATTACAGATCGCCTGATCAAGGAATTGCCGGAAGTCGAGCGGGTGTTTGGCAAGGCCGGGCGGGCAGAGACCGCAACCGACCCTGCGCCGCTCTCGATGCTGGAAACCACAATTCTGTTAAAACCGCGTGATCAGTGGCCGCCAGGTGAAACGGTAGAGCAATTGATACACAAGCTTGATGAGCAGGTGCGCTTGCCAGGGCTTACCAACTCCTGGGGCTACCCGATCCGCACCCGTATAGACATGCTTGCCACAGGGATCAGAACCCCGCTCGGGATAAAAGTAAGCGGACCGGATCTCGCTGGCATTGCTCAGCTAACCCAGGAAATAGCTGTAGCAGTCAAGAGCGTGCCGGGTACACGTAACGTGTTTGCGGAGCGTACCACGGGAGGGCGTTATCTGGACATAGATATTAATCGGGCCCAGGCCGCTCGTTACGGGATAACCGTGGCGGACGTGCAACGTCTTGTTCAGGGGGCGATTGGCGGTGAGAATATTGGTACGGTTGTGGATGGGCGTGAGCGTTTCCAAATCAATCTGCGTTATCCTCGATCGCTACGTGATTCCCTGCAGGCATTGGCGGCTATCCGAATTGCCCTGCCTTCCGGGGCACAGGTGCCCTTGGGCGAATTGGCACACTTGCATTTCAGCGAAGGAGCCTCGGAAATTAAAAGCGAAAATGCGCGCCTGACTGCTTATGTATATATCGATATCAGCGACCGGGATCTGGGGGGGTATGTGGATGAAGCAAGGCAGGTACTGGAGAAATTGGTGAAATTGCCGCCAGGTTATTCCATGGCATGGTCGGGTCAATATGTAAACTTGCAGCATGCCAAAGAACGTATGCAGTGGGTCATCCCGCTTACGCTGATGCTTGCGGTTCTGTTGTTGTATTTGCATTTCCGCCATTTCGGGAAAGTGCTGCTGGTATTGCTGTGCCTCCCGTTCTCCCTGATAGGAGGATTCTGGCTGGTATATGCGCTGGGATATAATTTTTCCGTTGCCGTGGCGGTGGGTTTCATTGCCCTGGCTGGAGTGGCCGCAGAATTTGGCGTGGTTATGCTGCTGTATCTCGATAGCGCCATCGAAGATTTGCGGGCTGCGGGGCGCCTGAATAATCGCAAAGATTTGCACCATGCCATCATTCAGGGGGCACTCATGCGGATTCGCCCCAAAATGATGACGGTTTCAGTGATTGTTGCAGGTTTGCTGCCGGTCATGTTCAGCCAGGGAGCCGGTGCAGAAGTGATGAAACGGATTGCTGCACCGCTGGTCGGAGGTATGTTGACTGCCCCGCTGTTGTCGCTGATTGTGGTGCCCGTGCTGTATTCGTGGTGGCAGGGGCGAAACCTGGCTGAGAACTGATGCGGGATGCTTGTTCAGGGCTGCCTTTGCATTCAGAACTCAAGTAGTTATTAACCAGTTCTGAAGGAGGAATTTTTTAACCGCGGTATAGCTGAGTACCAACTTGATCTTGTTTATTATGGGAAAGGAATGATCTTCATGAAGAGTTTTGCGAGAAGCTCATAACAAACATAGTAGCTTGTCTGCAATCCTGAGATTCCGGGAATGAAACTTGAAGGCCATGTGGGGTCCTGGTTCAGGATTTGCGTGGGGGCGGGTACTACCGAGAATCCGGCGGAGGAAAAGTCCGTTTTTGCACGTGCCATGTGATAGCTGTGCGTAACCAGTATCACGTGCCTGATGCCCTCTTTTTGCAGTATCGAAGCCGAGAACATTGCATTTTCATGCGTGTTTCTGGATTGATTCTCGCTCCAGCGTACCTTTATTCCAAACTCTTCCTCCAGAGCTGCCTTCATTAGTGTTGCTTCTTGTTCTCCTTCCTGTATCGATCCTCCGCTGACGAGTATCGGCAAACCGGTGATTCTGGCGATTTTTGCTCCGTAACGTACGCGTTCGAGAGTCAGCTGTCCCAGGGTGGCATCACCGTATTCCAGCATGTTGCGGTCTATCCCGGCGCCCGGGATTATGATGGCCCGGGCAAGACGGGTTTCCTTCAGATCAAGCGGGGGAAATGTATCCAGTAATTTTATGAGCTGGTACGAGGCAAATGGACTGGAGAGGATGAGTAAAAGTATCGTCGCAATGAATGCGATTCCCCTGCCGGCCCGAGGAAACCTGGGTATCAGGCAAAGACCAAGAAGGGTGAATAAAATCAAGCCCGTTGGAGGGAGAGCAATGATTTTTGCAATTGTTTTAATCGTAAAAAAATCGGGCATGGCTTGCATTGGATAGAGAGACGCCTGTAGAAATTTCTGATCCGGGATTTTTATTGATTGAATATCCTGTCTGTTTTACAGAATGAAACGGTTTATCCATGAGAGACGGCGCTGTAATTTATTTTCGGTCCGTTCACATATTCTGGAAACGATAGGGTTTAAATGACCTCAAGCGTAGCTTGTTAACGGGTGAATGCCAGAAAGATGACCTGGTTTCGGTATCATTATGGTAAACCGAACTTTTCTGCTGCCATTATAATGGGCCGTGACCATGGGTGTTTACGCATGTTGTGGCTTGCTTAAATGTGATTGCACTGAGACTCTATATTTAATTCAGGTATGGAAATATATTAAATGGCTAAATCCGGTTATCCGGCGGGATTCGTGCAGGACAAGATAAAGGAGGCCAGGAATCTCCATCAGAAGGGGCGTATTGCTCAAGCGAAAGTGCTGTATGAGGAGATACTTAAGGTACAACCCGGAAATCCTGATATGTTACATCTGCTGGGGCTGATCGCCGCCCAGACCAGAAATTTTCGTCATGCAGTGGATTTGATCGAAAAAGCAATTCAAATTCGTCCGGATCACGCGGTCTACTATTGCACCCGAGGTAAAGCGCTGAAGGAGCTTGGACAGCTAAAGGATGCGTTAGCCAGCTTTGACCGTGCCATTGCCATTAAACCGGATTACGCCGAAGCATATTTTAATTGTGGGGTAATTCTGAATGAGATGAAGCAGCCCGTTGTAGCGTTATCCTGTTTTGAGCGGGTTATCGCTATCAAACCTGACCATGCGGAAGCGTTATTTAATCGCGGTTTTACATTGCACATGCTTAAGCAACCGGCGGCTGCGATAGCTAGTTATGACCGTGCCATTGCCATTCAGCCAAATTACGCTGACGCGTATGTTAATCGTGGTGTTGTTCTGAAAGAACTCAAACAGTTCGATGCTGCAATAGCCAGTCTTGATCAGGCCATCGCGATCAGGCCAGATTTTGCCGAAGCATATTCCAACCGGGGGTTGGCACAAAATGAGCGTAAGCATTGGGGATCGGCACTGGATAGTTTTGACCAGGCTATCGTCATCAAACCAAATTACGCTGAAGCGTATTCCAACCGTGGTATTGCTCTGTATGGGCTTAGGAAAACGGATGCGGCACTGGCCAGTTTTGACCGGGCTATTGCTCTCGCGCCTGATTATGCCGAAGCGTATTCTAACCGGGGCCTTGTTTTGTGCGAGCTTAAACAGCTGGAATCTGCTCGGGCTAGTTTAAAAAAAGCGATTGCTCTTAAACCAGATTATGCAGAAGCGTATGTCAATCTTGGTCTTGTGTTGAAAAAGCAGGGGAAATCTGATGCAGCGCTGGCGAGTTTTGATCGGGCCATCGCCATTAAAGCCGATTATGTGGAAGCACATTTTAATCGGGGAAACATACTGGACGATATGACGCAACTGGATGCAGCGTTGGATAGCTATGAGCAGGCAATGACTCATAAACCGGACTGCGAATTCCTTTTTGGAACCTGGCTGCATATGAAGCATCGTCTTTGTGACTGGCAGAATCATGGCGAAACCCTGCATAATTTTCAGGAACAGATTTTTCTCGGTAAAAGCATAACGCCAGCTTTTCCCGTGCTAGCCTTGTTCGACTTTCCGGCCTTGCAAAGGCTGGCCGCAGAAATATCGGTAACTGCCCAACGCCTGCCAGAAAATACCTTGGGTTCTCTTAATAGAAAATGCAGGAACGATAAAATTCGTATTGGGTATTATTCAGCGGATTTTCATAATCATGCAACGGCATTCCTGATGGCGGGTATGTTCGAATCTCATGACTCTTCCAGATTTGAATTGATTGGTTTCTCTTTTGGCCCGGATAAGCATGATGAAATGCGACAACGGATAGCTCCGGTATTTTCCAGATTCATAGATGTTAGAAACATGAGTGACTGCGAAATAGCCATGCGGTCAAGGGAACTGGGAATTGATATTGCGATTGACCTGAAAGGCTACACTCAGGATATGAGGGTTGGAATTTTTGCAGAACGCTGTGCGCCTATACAGGTGAATTACCTTGGTTATCCTGGAACAATGGGAGCACCGTTTATCGACTACATTATTGCAGACAGGGTACTGATTCCCAGAGAAGCGCAGCAGCATTACACAGAGAAAATTGTGTATTTACCCAACAGTTACCAGGTCAATGATGCTAGAAGAGAAATATCTGGCAGGGTTTTTACCAGGGAAGAGTGTGGGTTGCCCGAGGAAGGATTCATTTACTGTTGCTTTAACAATAATTTCAAAATCATGCCGGAAATGTTTGAGACCTGGATGCGGGTTCTAAAAAATGTCCCCGGCAGCTACTTGTGGTTGCTGGAAGATAATCCAACCGCTGTGAAAAACTTGCGTAAAGAAGCGGAGCGAAGAGGGGTGAGCGAAAATCGCCTGATATTCGCCAAACGTATTCCACTGCCAGAACATCTGTCCAGACACCGGCTTGCGGATGTGTTCCTGGATACCTCGCCGTACAACGCCCATACCACTGCCAGCGATGCTTTATGGGCAGGTCTGCCGGTCCTCACTTGCATTGGGACATCCTTTGCCGGCAGGGTTGCAGCCAGCCTTTTGAATGCGATCGGGTTACAGGAGCTCATTGCGCAAACCCGGCAACAATATGAAACGAAAGCCATAGAACTGGCAACTGAGCCGGGTATGCTGGCGGCAATCAGAAAAAAACTTGCGCAAAACAGGCTGACAACGCCGTTGTTTGATACCAAGCTGTTTACGCAGAAACTGGAGTCTGCCTATACGGCAATGTATGAACGGTATCTGGCGGACTTGCCGCCAGAAAATATAGAGATTTTTTAGGATACAGGGATTTCGGGTTTTTAAATATTGCCTGTAAATGAAGCCGTGCCCGACCGGCCTTGTGTAATCAGTTCAGTCAGTGCCATGCTTGGCTTATGACGGTATCAGAAATTGCCGTGTCGGTAAGTGGTGTGCAGGATACCGCCAAATGTTGCAAGATTCAGCGAGATTGATTGACGCCGTCTGGACATAAAAAACCCGCAAAAGCCTTATTCTGTGGGGTTTGTGAGATGATTTGATACGGGTAAAACACAGTGTTGGAGCGGGCGATGGGAATCGAACCCACGGCGCTAGCTTGGGAAGCTAGGGTATTACCATTATACGACGCCCGCTCGGAATGACAGCCTGCATTTTAAGCCCGGAATCGGCTGGTTTCAATATCCCCGGTAATCAGGTGGGGATGTTAGTTGTCTGGTTTGGATAAACGGGGCAATATTGCCGGAGGTCATTTCCTTTCAGGATTGTAGTGAATCGGGATCTCTGAATGAGTCGCACAATTAAATAAAATCTGTTATTCAACAGGATTCGCTGTTGTTTTCTGGCGGTTGGATGAGAACTCTGGGCGGAATGATGGCGCAGTCGCCGGGTGAGGTTTGGGGCTGTGGCTTAGCATATTGATATCGAATCATGCATTTTCGGAAAACAACCGCAAGTTCTCAAGGAATCATGCTGCTGTATATCAAGAAGACCTGTTAATACTCGGTAGTGGAAAAGGGGGAGGCCACGCAGAGCAGGTATCCCACAGATTTCTGGGAATAATTGGAGAGCAGTAGGATTACACTTATCTGATGCCGGCATGTAAAATAGATTGATAATTTTATATTTGCCAGGAATATGTCAGTGATTGCAGTCATCATTAATGGCGAGCTTCGCCAGTTTGATCATCCGATTACCCTGGTCACGCTGCTTGAACAGATGCAGCTGAACGGGAAGCGCATTGCCCTGGAACGCAATGGTGAAATTGTTCCTCGTGGGCAATTTGACCAGCAGTTGCTTGAAAACGGTGACCGGCTGGAAATTGTCGTTGCCGTCGGTGGTGGTTAATTACGGAACTTAAATACATGAACCAGGATAACTTGCTCATTGCGGGCAAAACCTATCGCTCGCGCCTGCTGATAGGCACGGGAAAATACAGGGATTTTAGCGAAACCCGGGCAGCGGTGGAGGCCAGCGGAGCCGAGATCATTACCATTGCCATTCGTCGCAGCAACATCGGGCAGAACCCGAACGAACCGAATTTGCTGGATATCCTTCCCCCGTCCAGATATACCCTGCTCCCGAATACGGCAGGCTGCTACAGTGCGAACGATGCAGTACGTACCCTGCGTCTTGCCCGTGAACTGCTGAACGGGCATAGCCTGGTCAAGCTTGAGGTATTGGGGGATCCGCAATCGTTGTACCCGAATGTGGTGGAGACCATTGCTGCTGCGAAAATACTGGTGGCGGAAGGATTCCAGGTGATGGTGTACACGTCGGATGACCCCATTGTTGCAAAGCAGCTGGAAGATGTCGGATGTGTTGCAATCATGCCGTTGGCTTCGCTGATCGGCTCCGGAATGGGGATTCTCAACCCATGGAACCTGCAGCTGATCATGGAGCGCGTTCAAGTACCGGTTATTGTGGATGCAGGAGTAGGTACTGCATCCGACGCTGCCATTGCCATGGAGCTTGGTTGCCATGGCGTGCTGATGAATACCGCCATTGCTGCGGCGCAGCAACCGGTATGGATGGCATCTGCCATGAAAGCGGCTGTGGAGGCGGGGCGCCTAGCATATCTGGCTGGGCGCATGCCCAAAAAACTGTATAGCGCTTCGCCAAGCTCCCCTGTCAGTGGGTTAATTAGTTAATGCCGTCGCGTTCTAGCCATATTCGCAGTTATGTGCTGCGACAGGGGCGTATTTCCAATGCGCAGCAGCGCTGTCTGGATCACCTTTGGCCGGTGTATGGCATTCCATATTCCCAGCAGCCACTGTACATGGGACAGGTTTTTGGGAGGGATGCAACCAGAATTCTGGAAATTGGTTTTGGCATGGGTGAAACCACGGCTGCCATTGCGCAGGCGCATCCGCAAAATGATTATCTTGCCTTGGAAGTGCACACTCCGGGTGTGGGAAGTTTGCTCAAGCAGATTGAAGAAGCAGGCTTGAAAAATATCCGTATCATCCAGCATGACGCAGTTGAAGTGATACGCGATATGCTGACCGATAGCGTTCTGGATGGGGTGCATATTTTTTTCCCGGACCCATGGCACAAGGCGCGTCATAACAAGCGCCGCTTGATTCAGCCGGCGTTTGTGAAACAGCTGGCAGCCCGGATCAGGGTGGGCGGATATATCCATGTTGCCACCGACTGGCAGGATTACGCGGAACAGGTGCTGGAAGTGCTCAGAAGTGAGCCATCGCTGGAGAATGATGCGGTGGATTATGCTTCCCGGCCGGCGTATCGTCCGCTCACAAAATTTGAACAGCGTGGTTTGCGCCTGGGACACGGTGTGTGGGATCTGATATTCCGGAAGAAGCCCTGATTCCAGATGCGAAATGACTATGGTGGCCTTTCCGGGCGCTCATGAGTCGCGCAAAAAAATCTGCAGCAGGTCATTCAGAAAATTTCGCCCCAGTTCGGTTGGTGCAATGCGCTGCAGGTCGCGTGTAATCAGCCCCCGATGTTCCGCCTGCTCCAGCTCATTGCGGATCAGCAGCAAAGATAGACCGGTGCGCTCGGCAAACAGGGTGTCCGCAAACCCCTGATTCAGGCGCAATGCATTCATCATGAATTCAAACGGCAGATCTTCCCGCTTTACTGCGTGTTCAGTCTGTACCGGCGAGCTTTGTGATACCTGTTGCATATAGGCTTGCGGCTGCTTGTAGCGCATCTGGCGCATTACTCTATCCGGAAAACTCAGTTTGCTGTGTGCGCCTGCCCCTATGCCCAGATAGTCGCCAAATTTCCAGTAATTGAGGTTGTGGCGCGCCTGTTTCCCCGGTTGTGAAAAAGCCGAGGTTTCGTAATGCACGTAACCATTCAGGGCCAGCGTCTGCTCGATTTCACGCTGCATGAGGCCGCACAGATCCTCTCCCGGCAAGGGGGGCGGATAACGGTGAAACAGGGTATTGGGTTCCAGGGTAAGGTTGTAGCAGGATAAATGCTGTGGGGAAAATTCCAGTGCAGTGCGGATATCCTGCATTGCTTCCTCCTGCGTTTGTTGCGGCAGACCGTACATCAGATCCAGGTTGATGTTGTCAAAATGCTGCCGGGCAAGTTCTATGGCACGCTTTGCTCCGGATGCATCGTGGATGCGTCCGAGTGACCTGAGATGAATGTCATTGAAGCTCTGGATGCCCAGGGATAACCGGTTGATGCCGGCATTGCGGAATCCGGAAAATTTATCCGTCTCAACGGTTCCCGGATTGGCTTCCAGCGTGATTTCTGCACCATGATCCAGCGGCAGCAGCATGCGCACAGTAGCAAGAATTTGCTCCATCGCATGCATGGAAAACAGACTGGGTGTGCCGCCGCCGATAAATACGGTGTACACTTTGCGTCCCCATATTTGCGGCAGGGCCAGTTCCAGATCACGTGTCAGAGCTGCCACATATTCCTGTTCCGGCAGGGTATCACGTGCTTCATGTGAATTAAAATCACAATACGGGCACTTGCGCATGCACCATGGAATATGGATATACAAAGACAAAGGAGGCAAAGCGTCCAGGCGGATTTCTTGCGTCCTGGAGTCAAGCGGGTGAAAAAGATGAATATTTGTGGACATGATTGTTTCGACGGAGAAAATAAAAATGGAACAGGCAACGTTTGCAGCAGGGTGCTTCTGGGGTGTGGAAGCCGCATTCCGGCAGATTCCAGGTGTACAGGACACAAGTGTCGGCTATACCGGCGGCAACACCCCCAATCCAACTTACCAGGAAGTATGCACAGGCAGAACCGGTCATGCAGAGGCAGTGCAGGTTACATTCGATCCGGGACAGGTCAGTTACCGGCAATTACTGGATGTTTTCTGGCAATGCCATGATCCGACGCAGCTTAACCGTCAGGGGCCGGATACAGGTACGCAATATCGTTCTGCCATATTTTTCCATACTCCGCAACAGGAATCTGCTGCACAAGCTTCCAAAATCCAGCAGGAAAGCAGCGGGCGATACCACAAACCAATCGTTACCGAGATCGTACCCGCCTCAACGTATCATTATGCCGAGGAATATCACCAGCAGTATCTGGAAAAACGCGGCCAGTCGCGCTGTCATTAAAACCTTCATGAAAGTTGCGGTTCTTTTGTTCGTGAAAAGAGTTGAAAATCCGGTTGTTTGCCGGTGATATGGCCACCGCTGGTGCGGAACAATAATCGCAGCAGTCATGGGTTCGGCGCTTTACCGGTCAAGCCGCATTTTTTGCAGTAGCGCATCCAGAGCCTGGGCACGGTGACTGATCCTGGCTTTCTCGTCCCTGGACAATTCCGCGCTCATTTTGTTGAGTTGCGGAATCCAGAATAGCGGATCGTAGCCGAACCCCCCTTCTCCACGCATCTCCAGTGCAATTTCTCCGTGCCATTCGCCTTCTGCAATCAGTGGTTGCGGATCGTTTGCATGGTGCACCAGAACTAAAACGCAATAATAATGCGCGCGCCGGTCTGTCACCCCTTGCATCATGTGCAGCAATTTTTCATTGTTCCGTGCGTCTGATCCGGGTTCGCCAGCAAAGCGTGCCGAAAGCACACCAGGCGCACCATCCAGGGCGGCCACGCAGATTCCGGAGTCATCCGCAAGCGCAGGCAGCCCGCTGATGCGGCTGACATGGCGTGCCTTGGCCAGAGCATTTTCAATGAAGGTGCAGTGAGGTTCTTCAGCTTCGTCTATACCCAGCTGGGCTTGGGTAAGAATTTCCATATCCAGGGGTGCAAGCGTAAGCTGAAATTCGCGTAACTTGCCGGGATTGCCGGAAGCAATGACCAGTTTGCGCATGGCGGTTATTTTCCTAGTACCATGCGCTGTACTTCAATTAATTGCGCGATGCCGGATTGTGCCAGATCGAGCATGGCATTGATTTCAGAGCGGCTGAAAGCATGACCCTCTGCCGTACCCTGCACTTCTATGAAATGACCGCTGCCGGTCATCACCACATTCATGTCCGTGTCGCACAACGAATCTTCGGTGTAGTCAAGATCCAGTACCGGAACCCCTTGAAAAATTCCCACCGAGATTGCGGCAACGAAATCGCGTATCGTGTCAGGGCCGGCCAGCGTCTGGCGAATCAGGCCATTGATGGCGTCATGCACGGCGACAAATGCCCCGGTAATGCTTGCGGTGCGGGTGCCACCATCGGCCTGGATCACGTCGCAGTCTACCTGAATGGTGCGTTCGCCCAATTGTTTTAAATCCACTACAGAACGCAAACTGCGGCCGATCAGGCGCTGGATTTCCTGTGTGCGCCCGGACTGCTTTCCTTTCGCAGCCTCACGGCTCATGCGGCTACCGGTAGAGCGTGGCAGCATGCCGTATTCCGCGGTAACCCATCCTTCCCCGGAGCCCTTTTTATGGGGTGGCACACGCTCTTCCAGGCTGGCGGTACAAATCACCTTCGTGTCGCCATACTCAATCAGCACCGAGCCTTCGGCATGTTTGGTGTAATGGCGTGTGATGTGGACGGAGCGGAGCTGGTCCGGTAGTCTCTGACTGGGGCGCATAAAAATAATCCTGGTCTGAATGAAACGGAGCACATTATATCTCTTCGTGATTTCATGCCATTGCAAAATGCGGAGCGCCCCCGGAAGTGCCATGCTGGCCTGCCCGGGATGCTTGACATGATTCATGACACGCAATCGTCATATAATGCATTTTTCGTATTCGCCTCGGGCCCGAAAAGAAGGCATGGTCAGGTATCCATGAAGAATCATGGCATGCACCATAGCCGGGCTGGCACTTGATTATTTTTGGAGTTTGCATGATTTTCAGCATGACCGGCTTTGCTTCTGTCGCAACAGAACTGGATTTTGGATCGCTTGCGGTGGAGCTGCGTGCGGTCAATCACCGTTACCTCGATCTTCAGGTGCGCATGCCTGATGAACTGCGAATGCTGGAGCCCATGCTGCGAGAAATTCTCGCTGCCGGGCTGACGCGCGGCAAGGTGGAATGCCGGGTTGCCTTTTCGGCACGGCAATCCGGGCAAAACCCGGCGCAGATCAACCTATCCCTGGTGCAGCTGCTTGCGCAGTGGAGCCGGGAGGTGCAGGACATTCTGCCCGGGGCATCAGGGCTGAGCGTGGCGGATGTGCTGCGGTGGAATGGAGTGCTGCAGAATCCGTCTGCGCCCGCCGATACCCTGCAGGCCATATTGCCCGATCTGGTGCGCCAGGTGTTGCGCGAATTTACTGAAGCCCGCAGACGGGAAGGGGAAAAAATGCAGGATTTCCTGCAACAGCGCATAGAACAAATTGAAACCCTGTGTGCCACGGTTGCTCCGCGCATTCCGGCGGCTATTGCGGCATATGAGGAAAAGCTGGCTGCCCGTTTGCAAACGGTTTTGCAAACGGGAGAGGATGAACGCCTGAGACAGGAAATTACACTGTTTGCCAGCAAGATTGACGTGGATGAAGAACTGACTCGTTTGCAGGCCCATCTGACAGAAATGAAGCGGGTGCTGGCCAAAGGAGGGGTGGCAGGCAAGCGGCTGGACTTCCTGATGCAGGAACTGCACCGCGAAGCGAATACGCTGGGCGCAAAATCCGTCGATGCGGAAGTGTCGCGTGTGTCCATGGAAATGAAACTGATCATTGAACAGATGCGCGAACAAATTCAGAACATTGAATGATGTTTCAGCTGGCTGTATGCCATTTCGGTAATCTGGATAAGCCGCTATAAATGCGGCTTTTTTACATCTTCTGATTGCGTGTCATGTCAGAAAAACGCATTGTTTCCATACACTGGTCAATGTACCAGATGGATTTGTGTTGCATATTTTCTGATGTTTGGAATGGAGGGGATATGGGCGAGTGAACTGATATGCACGCCAGTTCATGTTTAAATTTCCTGAAAATATCGACACGTCATGCGTAAGGAGACAGTTTATGTCGATTGTATCGACATGTAATGAGTGGCAGGCATGGATATGTTGAAGACATCGACCTATGGCTGCGTTTTGTAGTGTCCTGGTCACGATGCTTTGTACGCGAGGCTGGTGCCGGATAGGGTGCTGCGTCAGTTGCCCAGGCTGGCAATGCGTGCAAATTCCGCTATTCCCAGGTTTTCTGCGCGCAGTTGTGGGTCGATTTGCAGGTGTACAAAATCATTTTCCGTCAGATAGGCCTTAAGGGTGTTGCGCAGGGTTTTTCGGCGCTGGGAGAAAGCGGCGCTGACGATCTGTGCGAACCGGTTTTCATTTGTTACCAGAATGTCGCCTGCCGGCAGGGGAATCATGCGAACTATGGCAGAGTCCACCTTGGGAGCGGGGCGGAATGATCCGGGGGGGACATCGAGCAGTTTCTCCATATGGAAACGGTATTGCAGCATGACCGACAGGCGGCCGTAGGCCGGGGTCGATGGCCTGGCGACCATGCGTTCCACCACTTCGTTCTGCAGCATGAAGTGCATGTCGCGGATGTGCTCGCGGTAGCCGGAGAAATGGAACAGCAGCGGCGAAGAAATGTTATAGGGCAGATTCCCCACGATGCGCAGCGGGGCGGGCAGTTGCGCCAGATCAAACTCCAGCGCATCTCCTGCATGGATGATCAGACGGTCCCGAGGGAAATTTCCTTCCAGATAGGCGATGATGTCGCGGTCGATTTCCACTACGTGCAGCTGGTTCAGGCGCTGTAACAGTGGGCGGGTCAGCGCGCCCAGTCCGGGGCCGATTTCCACCATGTTGTCCGTTGTCTCAGGGTGGATTATGTGGAGGATGGCGGCAATGATCTGTTCATCCACCAAAAAATTCTGCCCGAACCGTTTGCGTGCCCTATGCATTGGAATACCGGGGACGCTTCATCCCCACGCCAGTGAAAATCTGGTTAAACAAAAAAACAGGATTCCTGCTCAAGGCCAAGAAGGAGCAAGCCCGTCGTGGCGGGCCATGTCCTTCGCCACCTGGATCGCTTCCAGCAGGCTGCCTGCCTCTGCCTTGCCGCTGCCGGCGAGTTCCAGAGCCGTGCCGTGATCCACGGAGGTGCGGATGATCGGCAGGCCCAGTGTAACATTGACTCCCCGCCCGAAGCTGGCATATTTCAGAACCGGCAACCCCTGGTCATGGTACATGGCCAGCACGCAATCGCATTGTTCCAGTCTCTGCGGGGTAAAAAGCGTGTCGGCGGGCAAGGGCGGGCTGACATGCATTCCCTGCGTACGCAGCCGATCCAGCACCGGAATCATGATCCTGATTTCTTCGTCGCCAAGGTAGCCGCCCTCTCCCGCGTGAGGGTTCAGTCCCGCTACCAGGATGCGCGGCATGGCAATGCCGAAGCGCCGCACCAGATCGCGCTGAATGATCTGTAGCGCGCTTTCCAGCAATTCCGGGGTGATTGCATTCGCGACCTGACGCAGAGGCAGGTGCGTGGTGGCAAGCGCAACCCGCATGCCGCCGCCCGCAAGCATCATCACCACCTGCCCGGCGTGTAGCTTTTCGGCCAGGAATTCGGTGTGCCCGGTAAAAGGGATGCCGGCATCGTTGATCACGCCCTTATGCACCGGTAGGGTAACCATGCCTGAAAACTCCCCGGCCTGGCAACCCTGCATGGCACGAACCAGCAGGTCGAGGACATACGGGCTGTTGTCCGGGTCAAGTTGCCCGGCCTGAACGGGGCGGGGCGCCGGCACATGCAGCACGCGCAAATGGCCCGGCGGCAGAAGGGAGCATTGATGCGGGTCGTAGTCGTGCCACCGGATATTCAGTCCCAGCCTCGCTGCGCGTTGCTGCAGCACGTCCCTGTCTGCAAGTACCACGAAAGCCTGCCCGGATTCCTGCCATGCCAGCCGGTTACACAGGTCGGGGCCGATGCCGGCCGGTTCGCCGGAGGTGATCGCCAGCAACGTAGGCTGTGTCATTTTGCGGTATTTTCTGATTTTTCCAGGCGATTCTCGATGGTGGCCGAGTCGCGCAGCTGGCGCAGCCAGTCCTGATAGGCAGTTTCGGATTTATATGAACGAATCGCCATTTGCGCCTGCTGTTTTTTCTGCTTGAGGCTTACATCGGTATCCCGGCGTTCAAGGACCTGTATCAGGTGCCAGCCAAAGGTCGACTGTACCAAATCGCTGATCTGTCCGGGCTCCAGTTCGTTCATCGCTTTCTCGAATTCCGGCACCGTTTCGCCAGGCGAGATCCAGCCCAAATCCCCGCCCTGCATGGCGCTCCCATCTTCCGAATGCAGTTTCGCTTCCTTGGCAAAATCCGCCCCCTTCCCGATGCGCTCCTTAACGGCCATCAGGCGACTCTTGGCCTCGGCTTCCGGCACCAGTTCGCTGGTCTTGATCAGGATATGGCGCACGTGGGCCTGTGAAATAACCACCGGTTGTTCCTTGCTGCGCTTTTCAATCAGCTTGAGGATGTGGAAGCCATTAGGGCTGCGAAAAATCGGACTGATGCCTCCAGGCCCAATTTTCTCCAGTACATTCAGGAAGATGGCGGGGATGCGGTCAGCCGGGCGCCAGCCAAGGTTACCACCTTCCAGTGCGTCCTTGGCATCTGAAAACCCTGCCGCCACCTGTGCGAAATCTGCTCCGCCCTGCAACTGTGCCAATGCCTGTTCGGCCTGTTTTCGGATTTCCTGGATCTTCTCGGCGCTGGCCTGTTCCGGTACCATGATCAAGATGTGGGCCAGATGAAACTCTTCCCCTTTCCCGGCCTGCTTGGCCTGATTGGCAAGGTAATTTTCCACTTCGCCATCGCTGATGATCAGTTTACTGTCCACTTCCCGTTCGCGCAAACGAGCGAAAATAATTTCGCTGCGGATATCCTCCCGGAATTTCCTGAAAACAATCCCTTCCTTTTCCAGCTGAGCGCGAAAATCCCCCAGGGATGTGAATTTATTATCCTTTGCCATTCGCTGGAGGGCCTTGTCGAGCTGGACATCATCCACGCGGATCCCGGTATCCTTGGCAAACTGGACCTGCAGCATCTCCGTGATCATGCGTTCCAGAACCTGTTTCTCCAGTAGATCGGTGTCCGGTAGCGGCGTGCCCTGCTTGGACAACTGGTTCTCTGCGAGGGCGATTCGTTCCTCCAGCTCGTAACGGGTAATCGCGTCATTGTTCACCACTGCAACAATCTCATCGATCAATTCCGAGTCGCCGGAGGTTGTGCTTCGCCTGGATTTTCTGGGGGGGCGTGCGACAACGGCAGGTGTGGCAATGGCAGGCGCAACCGCCTCATCCGGGTGAGGCAGGCTGGCTGAATCCGGTACAGTGCTGCTTGAATCCGGAGGGGACGGGTCAGCAGCCGGGGCGGCCGTGGTCATGGGTCCTGTATCTTTTTCGGGATTCTCGGGGTTGCTTGCAGTTGCAGCGGTTTTTTTCAAATCGGCGTCAGGGGAGGCAGGTTTGGCTGCGGCTTTTTTCCTCGGGGCAACGGGGGATTTTTTTTTGGATGGGAGGGAGGCTTTTTTCAGGCCGGAGGCAGAAACTGACCGGGAGCTTGCTTTCGATTTTCCTGCCAGAGCCGTTTTCGTGCGGGCGACAGGCGGCTTGACTACCAGCTTTTGCGATCCGGTCTTTTTCGGAGCAGTTTCGGCCTGTTTCGGAGCAACTACAGCCTGTTTCGGAGTGCTGCCCCCGGGATTTTGCAAATCAGCGGCGGAGAGGGGGGCGATGCAGGTCACTGAAAAAAGGCTGGCCAGCAGCAGCTGGATATACGGCATAATAATTTGAATTCCTAAGTAAAATCGGGTCAACGCAAGCCCTGTTCCGGGTTGTATTTTGGAGGCTCGTTCAGTTTCTGGAAGCCGATAATGCCCTGTCGCAAGACATTCAGCGGATCAGAACCCAGTCTGGCCAGCCCATTCAGTTCCAGTTGCGCGAATATACCGGTCGCGTAGTCGTTGGTGGCGGTAACAAAGCGTTGCGCCACTACCCGGACTGCCCAGCAGTCTTCATTATACTCAAGCCCGGCGATCATTTCCAAAAGGCGGCTATCCTGCAGGGAATAATTCCAGCGGCCCATCGCATACCATTTTTTCCAAAGCGGCCACTGTGTTGAAATATCCATCTGGCGCAGGCTGTTACGGGTGAAGCGATAACCCAGATTCAGTACTTTCCCGGCTTCTGGGCGATAACGGAGACCCAGGTTGATTCTTTCGTCGCGCCATTCGTTGGGGTTGTACTGGTAGGCGCCGTTCAGCGATAGTGCGGGGGTAACCTGGCCCATGACCGCAAACAGGATATCCGATGTATTGGTTGTAGCGGTTTCAGGGGCAATCAGGTTGACCTGCGGGGTCCTGAAGCTGAAGCGCTGTCCCAGAGCTATGCGTAGCCGTTCCGCTCCGTCTTTCGCCGACAGCAGGCGTGAGGTAAGCGCGTAGGTCATGGAGGTGGCGTCCCCGACACGGTCATGACCGAAAAAGCGGCTTTCGGTAAACATCTGGGCAAAATTGAAATCCGCCTGGGCCGTATCGAAATTCGGTAGCATATCCTGGTTTTTGTAGGGGACGTGCAGGAAATAAACGCGTGGTTCCAGTGTTTGCAGGTAATCCTTTCCGCCCAGCTTCCAGTCGCGCTCCAGTACCAGGCCACTGTCCAGGCTGACGATCGGCAATATGCGCGTCGGACTGGTCGAACCTTCCCCGGAATAATTGGAACCCAGAGAATACTGGGTGAAATGCACGCCCACCTTCGGAGTCAGGAAATACGACGGGGAGTTTGAAAGCGGGTAGCTGATGCTCGGGTACATCACCAGGCGTTGTCCGCTGACCAGGGACGAGTGGCTAAAGCTGGTAAATTCGCCGATCATCCCAAAGTCCGCGTTTCCCAGCTGGCGCCGCGCGCCCAGGGTAACCTGGGGCAGGCGCTGGTAAGGCTTTATGATCGGGGCCCCGGGATCTTGCAGGGTCTGGTAGGACTGCATCCGTACCGCGGTATTCCACCACCCGCCGGAATAGCCCAGCATCCCCTCGCGCACCAGGTTGACCATCGATGTGGTGCTGACCGTGTTCGTAAGGTCGCGAAAATAATTATTGTCCGAAACATGGTTGAGGTTGGCCGATGCCACCAGCCCGTTGCCGAAATTCTGGAAATGCTTCAGGGCAGTACGGTAGCGGGTAGTATCCGTCATCGCATCATTGGGCAGGATGTCCAGATGGGCCTCGCCGCCATACGCGGAACCCATGTAGCGGAACTCGTTGTTGATCTGCAGGCCCCGTTTGGTCATCACGCGCGGGGTAATGGTGGCATCGCGGTTGGGAGCAATGTTCCAGTAATAGGGCATGGAGATTTCATTGCCGCTTTTCCGGGTATTCCCGTACACCGGACTGAGAAAACCTGACTTGCGCTGTTCGCTGAGCGCAAAACTCATCTTCGGCACGTACAGGATCGGCACCCCCATGAATTCCACGCGAGCATTGCGTGCCAATCCCTCCTGACGGACATTGTCAATATCCAGGGAACCCGCCTTGACCAGCCAGTCTTCATCTTCAATCGAACAGGTGGTGAATTCAACGTTTTTTGCAGAATACTGCTGCTTGCCCGCCATGTGCAGGTTTTCCGCCCGTCCGCGTCCATTCATCGCGGGAAACTGGAATGCAGGGGTGGTGATATCCCCGATATTCGTATCCAGATTCAGCTTGACATGCGGCCCCTGCATTTTGATGTCCTGCATTTCGAGGCGCACGTTGCCCTGCGCAATCAGGTCACTGCTGGTCTGGTCGTAGACTACATTGTCCGCGAATACGGTCTGTCCCCGCTTGCGCAGCTCAACCTCCCCACGGGCAACGATCTTGCCCTTGGTTTGGCCTTCCACTTGTTTGGCTGCGACGTAGGCGGGGGTGTCCTCACTGCTTTTGGGTAAATTCATGAACGTGCGGTCCAGCTTCAGCTGTAGTGTCTCGCCCTGGGCATAAACCACGGGTATCAGTGCGCAAAAAAGGGATAGCGCAAGGAGGCGAAAGTGAGGGTGCATGAAACAGCGTCGGAGGATTCAAGATGCTAAAATCGCACAAAATGACGATTTAGGCAATCCGCTACCTGATTATGAACCCATTATGAAGCGCCAACAGCAAGTCCAGATCTGGCTGGAAAAACAGTTCCCAGGGCAGGATTTCACGATCGCGGCGGCCTCTGCCGATGCCAGCTTTCGCCGCTATTTTCGCGTTACCTTTGCCGACCGCACCCGGATCGTGATGGACGCCCCGCCGCAACATGAGGACTGCCGCCCGTTCCTCCATGTTGCCCGGTTATTGGGCGCAGCAGGGGTACACGTGCCGGAAGTCCTGGCGCAGGATCTGGAGCAGGGCTTCCTGCTGCTGTCCGACCTGGGCTGCCAAACCTACCTGCAGGCGCTGAATGCCGAAAGCGCGCGCGAACTCTATGGTGCTGCCACCGATGCGCTGATCCGGATCCAGCTGGCCAGTCGTGAAAACGAACTGCCGCCCTATGACCGGGCGATGCTGGCGCGCGAAATGCAACTGTTTCCCGAGTGGTATGTCGCGAGGCACCTTAGGGTCACGCTGGATGACAGGCAATGCGCTGCACTGGAAAACGTATTTCAGCGCATCCTCCAGAACAATCTGGCCCAGCCCGGTGTTTTCGTGCATCGTGACTTTCATTCGCGCAACCTGATGGTCAGCTTTCCGAACCCTGGCATTCTGGATTTCCAGGATGCCGTTCACGGGCCCATCACCTATGATCTGGTTTCCCTGTTCAAGGATGCCTACATCGAGTGGGAGGAGGCCGACGCGCTCGACTGGCTGATCCGTTACTGGGAAAAAGCGCGCAAGGCAGGGCTTCCGGTACACCTTTCCTTTGCCGATTTTTTCCGCGATTACGAGTGGATGGGCGTCCAGCGCCACCTGAAGGTGCTGGGAATTTTTGCGCGCCTGCATCATCGCGACCACAAGGATGGATACCTGAAGGACATGCCGCTGGTCATGAAGTACCTGCGCAGCGCTTGCGAGCGCTACGTGGAACTGAAGCCTCTGCTGCAAATTCTGGATGCGCTGGAAAACAGGCAGCCGGCAATGGGTTTCCTTTCATGAAGGCCATGCTGCTGGCGGCTGGCAGGGGAGAACGCATGCGCCCGCTTACCGATCACACCCCAAAACCCCTGCTGCAGGCCGGCGGCAAGCCGCTTATCGTCTGGCATATCGAGAAGCTGGCCAGGGCAGGCATTGTCGAGCTGGTCATTAATCACGCGCATCTGGGCGGGCAAATTGAGACGGCGCTGGGGGATGGCAGCCGGTTTGGCGTGCGTATCCGTTACTCCCCCGAGAATCCGGCTCTGGAAACGGCGGGGGGCATCGCCCATGCCTTGTCGCTGTTGGGCGGGGAGCCATTTGCCGTGGTCAATAGCGACCTCTACAGCGACTACGATTTTGCCCTGCTTCCGCAACGGGTTGCCGAAATGGAGCAAAACGGAGACTGTGCCCACCTGGTGCTGGTGAACAATCCCGTGCACCACCCGGACGGTGATTTCGGCCTGGACGGAGGCCGGGTCTGTCAGGGAAAACCCGCACTGACTTTCAGCGGCATAGGGGTTTATCACCCCGGACTGTTTGCCCGGATCCCGCGTGGTACCCATGCCCCGCTTGCGCCGCTGCTGCGTGCCCAGATTGCCCTGGGAAAAGTCGGAGGCGAACACTATCACGGCCTGTGGATGGATATCGGAACCCGGCAGCGTCTGGAAAAACTCGACAATGCGCTGCGTTCGCAGCACAATATCCCCCATGTCTGAAGCCGCCATTCATGCCTGTCGTCGCAATCGCCTGATCAACCAGATGCAGCGGGGGATTGCTGTCATTCCGACTGCCCCCGAGGTCTTCCGCAACAGCGATACCCACTATGCTTACCGCTTTGACAGCCATTTCCACTACCTGACCGGGTTTGATGAACCCGAAGCCGTACTGGTACTGATCGCGGGCGCCGAGCCGCAATCCATCCTGTTCTGCCGCGAAAAGGATGCCGAGCGCGAAACCTGGGACGGCTTCCGCCACGGGCCGGAGGGCGCAAAGGAAAGATTCGGCCTGGACGCGGCTTTTCCCATTGCACAACTGGATGAAAAACTGGGGGCGCTGATGGGGAATCAGCCTGCGCTGTTTCTCCCGTTGGGGGCCCATGCATCCTGGGACGACCGGATACTCGCGCTGCGTGCCGGTGTGCAGGCAAAGGCGCGCAGCGGGATCAGCGCGCCGAATGAAATTCATGACATACGGATGCTGCTGGATGAAATGCGCCTGATCAAGGACGAGGCCGAGCTGGGCATCATGCGCCGCGCCGCCGCCATTTCTTCGGCCGCGCATATTCGCGCGATGCGTGCGACCCTGCCGGAAAAAATGGAATACGAGATCGAGGCAGAGCTGCTTTATGAATTTCGCAGAAGCGGGGCGCAGGCACCTGCCTATACCTCCATTGTTGCTGGCGGCGGCAATGCGTGCGTCCTGCACTACATCCGCAACGACGCGCGGCTGCGCGACGGCGAGCTGCTGCTCATCGATGCGGCCTGCGAAATCGATGGTTATGCAGCCGATATTACCCGCACGTTTCCGGTAAACGGCCGTTTTACCGGCGCTCAGAAGGACGTGTACGAACTGGTATGGTCAGCACAGGCCGCCGCTCTGGCTGCCGCCCTTCCCGGCGCATACTGGAATCAGCCGCACGAAGCGGCCGTGCGCGTGCTGGCGCAGGGAATGATCGATCTTGGATTGTGCCGCGGAAATCTGGAGGATGTGCTCGAAAACGGGAGCTACAAGCGTTTTTACATGCACCGAACCGGCCACTGGCTGGGTATGGACGTGCACGACGTCGGTGCCTACAAGCTGGAAAACAGGTGGCGTGCATTGCAGCCTGGCATGACATTTACCGTCGAGCCAGGCTGCTATATCCGTCCGGCGGATGATGTGCCGCAGGCTCTCTGGAATATCGGAGTCCGCATTGAAGATGACGTGCTCATTACTGCGCAGGGGTGCGAGGTGCTGACTGAAGCCGTACCCGGAACCGTCAGTGCGATCGAGGAACTAATGGGGCGCCGATGAATGCGGATTGCGATATCGCCATCATCGGGGGCGGTCCGGTAGGCAGCGCGCTGCGGCTTGCCCTGCGCGACAGTGGCCTGCGCATCGTCATGCTCGAAGCACGCAGAAAGGAGCACGCGGGAGATGACCCGCGCGCCCTGGCCCTGTCCTGCGGCAGTCGCCAGATCCTCGAAAGGCTTGGGGTATGGCGCGAGATCGCCCAGGTTTCTCCGATCCGGGACATACATGTTTCGCAGAAAGGCTCCTTCGGGCGCACCCTGCTGCGGGCGGCAGAGCTGGAGGTGCCGGCGCTGGGCTATGTGCTGCCCTACACGGAGTTGCAGAATGCATTGAACCGCGTTCTGCAGGGGAACGATGCAACCTGTCTCACCGGTGCAGCCGTCACCCGGCTGCAAAGTACGGACCAGGGGGCATCCATCACCTACCAGCACGACGGGGAGACCTGTCAGTTACAGACAAGGCTGGCAGTGGTGGCGGATGGCGGAAAGCTGCTGGAAGCCACCCATCCCCCCAGGATCCGGGATTACCATCAATCCGCCGTCATTACCCATGTCACCTGCGCCCATCCGCAGCCGGACACTGCCTTCGAGCGTTTCACCGCGCAGGGGCCGCTGGCGCTGCTGCCGTTCAGGGGCGGATACGAACTGGTATGGACGGCAGAACAAAAAATGGCACAGGAAATGCTGGCCTGGCCCGATGCCGTCTTCCTGGCCCGGTTGCATCAGCACTTTGGCGACCGGGTAGGGGAATTCCTGACCATGGGCAGGCGCACCAGCTTTCCCCTGTGCATGAAGTATGCCCCCAACCTTACGCTGCCGCATACGGTACTGATCGGCAATGCGGCGCAGACCCTGCATCCCGTGGCCGGACAGGGGTTCAACCTTGGCCTGCGGGATTCATGGGAACTGGCACAGGAAATCCTGGATTCGTCTCCCGGTGCGCATGGCTCCAGCGAGATGCTGTCCGGCTATTGCCAGCGGCGCAGGCTGGACCGTCTGGCCGGCACCCGTTTCACCGACGGCCTGGTCAGCCTGTTTTCCAATGATCTGCTACTCGTTCGAAGTGCGCGCGCAGCGGCGCTGACCCTGCTGGACTGCCTTCCGGGCGTAAAAAAATTCGTCGCCCGGCGCATGATGTTCGGCACCAACGGTTAGCGCCGAACCCAAGCAGAAAGAATGAGAACCTTCGGCTGGTAAAAAACAATAATTATTTGTATTGCGATTGCAATTCGATATAATCCCGATCTGGAAAAAGTCTGAAACGGCTTTTGCATCTTCGTGCCAGAAGCTTCCGGCAGCGGTGCAAATTTTCTCCCGGCGCAGGCAGGGCCGCAAGGCATGTTCCCCGCGCAAAGAGGAGCCGGGTTTGCTCCATGCTGTTGTTTTCGGTATAATTTTTCAATTCAGCCTCATTATTTTAGCTGCCCGGGTAGCTGTCATGAATATCAACACCACTGCAAACAATCAGGCCACGCCTCCGGATGACCTCGGCCGCAAGGACATCTCCGGACAGGAGGAGGCAGCCGCCGGCCCGGAAGCCGATTCTGCCCCGACTGCCGATGCGGTGCGTGCAAAACTGATGGCCGCAGGCATTTCCGAGCAGGATGTGGCTGACGCCATCACCTGGGCGCGTACCCAAAAAGAATAATAGTTAAGGATGCTATGCGCGTTGTCCTCGATACCCATATAATTCTCTCTGCGCTGCTGTTCACCCATGGCAACCTGGCGTGGCTCAGAGCTGCCTGGCAGAGCCGGTCAATCCGGCCGGTAATGAGCCATGCAACGAGAGAAGACCTGTTTTGTGCGCTGGAATATCCAGCATTCAACCTGTCGGTCCCGGAACAGGATCGGCTGCTGGAAGAGTTTTTTCCCTACTGCGAGGATGCCGTCCTGTCCAGCTGGATGCCCTCGCATGGCACTTTCTGCCAGATATTCCTGGCTGTAGCGCACAAGGCCAGGGTTAATGCGCTGGTAAGCGTTGAAAAAGAAATCGTCGCGCTGCGCGGAAGCTTCATCCCGCCCGTTCTTACCGTGGCAGAATTGCGCAAGCGCCTGCAGGAACAGCGTTCCGCATAAAATTTTTATTTCACTTAATTTCTGTTAAAACATGTACAATTGGTTCTAACTTGCGGCAAACTGTGCTCATGAAAACCATCCTGGTTCTACATGGTCCTAACCTGAACCTGCTCGGCAGTCGCGAGCCGGGGTTGTACGGCCACGTTACTTTAGAAGAAATTAACAGCCATTTGCAGCAATTAGCGCAAAATCACGGCGCAAACCTGCTGCATTTCCAGAGTAATTCCGAATCCGCCCTGATCGAACGTGTCCATGCGGCGCGCCAGGACGGTACCGGTTTCATTGTGATCAACCCTGCCGCCTTTACCCATACCAGCGTGGCATTGCGCGATGCGCTGGCGGCAGTTTCTATTCCTTTTATTGAGGTTCATCTTTCCAATGTGTTTGCGCGTGAACCATTCCGCAGGGAATCCTATTTCTCCGATCTGGCGATTGGCGTGATCAGCGGCTTGGGTGCAACCGGTTATGAACTCGCAGTGCGCTATGCGCTGCAATATTCTGTCAGGAGTTAGTCGTGGATTTACGAAAAATAAAAACCTTGATCGAGCTGGTGGAAAACTCCGGCATTGCCGAGCTGGAAATCAGCGAGGGCGAAGAGCGCGTGCGTATCGTCCGCTCCGGGGCAACCGTGCAGCAGATGTACGTGCCTCCCCAGCAGCTGTCCGCGCTGGCCACGCCTCCGCAATTGACCGAAGCGCCGGAACAACCGGCTGAACCGGAAGGCCATATTGTGAAATCGCCGATGGTCGGCACCTTCTACCGCAGTCCCTCTCCTGGTGCCCAGCCTTTTGTCGAGGTAGGCCAGAACGTGAGCGCTGGCGATACCCTGTGCATCATCGAGGCGATGAAGCTGCTCAATGAAATCGAAGCGGACCAGAATGGCGTAATCAGTGCGGTTCTGGTGGAAAGCGGCCAGCCGGTTGAGTTTGGTCAACCTCTTTTTGTGATCAGTTAAGCAATGTTTGAAAAAATCCTGATCGCCAACCGGGGAGAGATCGCCCTGCGCATCCAGCGTGCCTGCCACGAGCTGGGCATCAAGACGGTAGCTGTGCATTCCGAGGCGGATGCGGATGCCAAATATGTCAAGCTGGCCGATGAATCGGTGTGCATCGGCCCGGCTGCGTCGCACCAGAGCTACCTGCACGTTCCGTCCATCATCAGCGCAGCCGAGGTGACGGATGCGCAGGCCATCCATCCGGGTTACGGATTCCTGTCCGAAAATGCCGACTTTGCCGAGCGCGTGGAAAAAAGCGGGTTTGTTTTCATCGGGCCGCGCCCGGAAACCATCCGCCTGATGGGCGACAAGGTGTCGGCCAAAAACGCCATGAAAAAAGCTGGCATACCCTGCGTGCCCGGAGTGGACGGGGCGCTGCCGGACAATCCGGCCGAAGTGACCAAGATTGCGCGCAGCATTGGCTATCCGGTCATTATCAAGGCCGCGGGCGGCGGGGGCGGGCGCGGCATGCGCGTGGTGCACACCGAGGCTGCGCTGCTCAATGCGGTGTCTGTGACCCGCAGCGAGGCGCAGGCGGCATTCAACAACCCCATGGTGTACATGGAAAAATTCCTGCAAAACCCGCGCCACATCGAATTTCAGGTGCTGGCCGATTCCTACGGCAATGCGGTTTATCTGGGCGAGCGCGATTGCTCCATGCAGCGCCGCCACCAGAAAGTCCTGGAAGAAGCCCCGGCGCCCCTGCTCAATACACGCCTGCGCAACAAAATTGGAGAGCGCTGCGCCGCAGCCTGCCGCAAGATCGGCTATCGTGGAGCAGGCACATTTGAATTCCTGTATGAAAACGAAGAATTTTTCTTCATTGAAATGAACACCCGTCTGCAGGTGGAGCATCCGGTCAGCGAAATGATTACCGGCATAGATATCGTGCAGCAGCAGATCCGGGTGGCCGCCGGGGAGAAACTCGGTTTCAAGCAAAGCGATGTGAACCTCAGGGGACATGCCGTCGAATGCCGCATCAACGCGGAACACCCGTACAAATTCACGCCATCGGCCGGCCGCATTACCACCTGGCATACGCCGGGGGGGCCGGGCATCCGTGTGGACTCGCACGTGTATGCCAATTATTTTGTGCCGCCTCACTATGATTCGATGATCGGCAAGATCATAGCCTACGGCGACACCCGCCAGCAGGCGATCGCACGCATGCATACCGCCCTGTCCGAAATGGCGGTGGAAGGCATTGAGACCAACCTGCAACTGCACCGCGAACTGATGCAGGACGCCGCTTTCCTGCGCGGAGGGACGAGCATCCATTATCTGGAACACAAGCTGGCCGAACGCATCAAGGTAAAATGACATGGCCTGGCTTACGCTGACGATCTCCGCACCTGCTGATCAGGCCGAGGGGCTGAGCGAAGCCCTGCTCGACCTGGGTGCGCTGGCGGTGGACATACTTGATGCCGATGCCGATACCCCGCAGGAACAGGCCATGTTCGGTGAACCGGGCGAGCCTGCGCCCCATCTCTGGCCGCATAACCGGATTACCGCGCTGCTGGAGGAAGGCGCACAGCCTGATGCCGTGGTGCAGCAAGCGGCACGCGCCATCGGGCTGGAGCAGATTCCCGCCTATACCACCGCCATCCTGCCCGACAACGACTGGGTGCGCATGACGCAGGCGCAGTTCAGCCCGATCCGCATCTCTGAGCGCCTGTGGATCGTTCCCACCTGGCATAGTCCGCATGATGCGGCTGCCATCAATATCACGCTCGACCCCGGTCTGGCCTTCGGCACCGGGAGCCACCCCACTACCCGCCTGTGCCTGCGCTGGCTCGACCAGAACCTGCGCGGCGGGGAATCGGTACTGGATTATGGCTGCGGCTCCGGCATTCTGGCCATTGCCGCGCTCAAGCTGGGTGCAGCCCGTGCAACAGGCGTGGACGTGGACCCCCAGGCGGTGCAGGCCAGCCGGGACAATGCCCGGCTCAACCAGGTCGATGCGCAATTTTTCCAGGCGGACCAGGCTACACCGCAACCCGCAGATATCGTGGTCGCCAATATTCTTACCAACCCGCTCAAGGTGCTTGCGCCCCTGCTGGCCAGCCTGACCCGTGATGGCGGACAGATCGTGCTGTCGGGCATACTCGGCGAACAGGCTGCGGATGTGGCCGGAATCTACGGGCAGTGGTTCGACTGCGGCCCGCCCACCGTGGAAGAAGGCTGGGCCTGTATCTCGGGAAAGAAGCGTTGACTGCCGTTACCCGCTGCCCGCAGTGCGGCACGCGCTTCCGGGTCACCCGGGAGCAGCTGGATGCATGCCAGGGAACCGTGCGTTGCGGCTGCTGCCGGACGGTGTTCAATGCGATTCAAACGCAGCAGGTTGAGCAGCAACCTGTGCCCGTGCAGCGTGAAACGGACGTCCCGTTTCACGCCACCCTCCGCGTAGCAGGGGTCGAAACCGCCGCAGCCGGATCGGCACAGGACAGACATGCCGGATTCCAGCCGAAGTGGGGGGTGGCCGCGCTGGTCATGGCGCTGCTGGTCGCAGCGCAGGCGCTGTATCTGTTTCGCAACGGGCTCGCCGCATACCTGCCGGCTGCCCGGCCTGCCATTGTTGGCTACTGCCGGCTGCTAGGCTGCACCCTCCCGCTCCCGCAGGATCTCGGCCAGCTGCGTATCGTGTCCTCTGCGATGGAATCTGCGCCGAAGCAGCCGGCCATCGTCACGCTGTATGCCATTCTGCATAACCGTGCGACTCATGCCCAAAGCTATCCCGATCTTGAGCTGACCCTGACCGATACTTCCGATGAGGCGCTGGCGCGCCGCACCTTTACTCCGGACGAGTATCTCAGGCCGGAGCAGGATGCAAAACAGGGAATCCCGCCCAGCGAGGAAATTGCCATTGAACTGTACCTGGACACGGAAGACCTCAAACCGGCAGGATACCGCCTGCTGCTGTCGTATTCCTAGCGGCCGGGCGAACTTTGCAGCGGGTTGCGCATCATAGTGAATTTCAGGGCGGGCCGCAGGGAAGGAGCGGCGCGTTCGTGATACCATTTTCGTACTTTTTCGTATAGAAAGCATCCAGTTGAAGAAACGCATAGGAGAATGGCTGGTCGAGCAGGGGAGGCTGAGCTCCGCCGGACTGGAGAAGGCGCTCGATCTGCAAAGCAGGGCAGACGGCGAAAGAAAGCGCATCGGCGCGCTGCTGGTACAGCAGGAAGCGGTTTCTCAGCGTGACGTTGCCGAAGCACTGGCGGCCCAGCTCGGTCTGGAGCTGGCCGGACCGGAAGATTACCCGCAGCTGCCATTGCTGGAAGAGCAGGTGTCGGTGCGCTTCCTGAAAGAATCTCTGGTATTGCCGCTGCACGAGGACGGGCAGCAGGTGGTGCTGGCAATGGCAGACCCGCTGGACCAGTATGTCATCAATGCGTTTGCGCTGCTCACCCACCGCACGGTAACGGTGCGCGTGGCCGTGCAGCAGGATATGGAAAGCGCCTTCGAGCGCCTGTATGGCGGGGGCGGCAAGACTTCCATGGGGGATATCGTCGGCGATATCGAAACCCTGGATGAAGAAGGGGGGGGCGACGATGTCCAGCAGCTCAAGGATCTTGCCAGCGAGGCGCCGGTAATTCGCCTGGTGAACCTGATCATCAGCCATGCGCTGGAGGCGCGCGCCTCCGACGTGCATGTCGAGCCATTTGAAAACCGGCTGGTCGTGCGCTACCGGGTGGATGGCGTGATGCACGAGGTCGAGTCGCCGCCGCGACGCCTGGCCGGGGCCGTCATATCCCGCATCAAGATCATGGCCAGCCTGGATATTGCCGAGCGCCGCCTGCCGCAGGACGGCCGCATCAAGCTGCGCATCCAGGGCAAGGAAATCGATCTGCGGGTTTCCACGGTCCCGACCATGCACGGCGAAAGCGTGGTGATGCGGATACTGGATAAAAGCGGCACGACCCTGGAATTTTCCCGGCTGGGGTTCGAACCGGACACGCTCAAAATTTTCCTCGATATCCTGCAGCAGCCGCACGGCATCATTCTGGTCACCGGCCCGACCGGGAGCGGAAAAACCACCACGCTCTATACCGCGCTGCAAACCCTGAATAAATCGGACGTCAAGATCCTGACCGTGGAAGACCCGGTGGAATACCAGATGGAAGGCGTGAACCAGATCCAGGTCAAGGCGCAGATCGGCCTGACCTTCGCCAATGCCCTGCGCTCAATCGTGCGCCAGGACCCGGATGTCATCATGATCGGTGAAATCCGTGACCTGGAAACCGCCCAGATTGCCGTGCAGGCCGCCCTTACCGGCCACCTGGTGCTGTCCACGCTGCACACCAACGACGCCGCCGCCACAGTCAATCGCCTGCTCGACATGGGCATGGATGATTACCTGCTGACTTCCACCGTGATCGGCATTCTGGCGCAGCGCCTGGTGCGCACGCTGTGCACGCAATGCCGCGAGCTGCGCCCGGTGCTGCCCGAAGTTGCCAAAGAAATGGAACTGCACCGCTATAGCGATGCCAGCCCGATCATGTTGTACCACGCGGTCGGATGCCCGGCCTGTGGGCATACCGGCTATGTCGGCCGGGTCAATATCGTGGAAATCCTGTCCATGAGCGACAGTATCCGCACTTTGGTGATGCGGCATGCCACGGCTGGAGAAATCCGCAGGCTTGCGATCGAGGAAGGCATGCGCACCATGTTTGAAAGCGGTCTGCGCAAGGTGATGGCCGGGGTCACGACCATAGAGGAAGTATTGCGCGTAACGCGGGAGAGCTGACCTTGCCAATGTTCCGGTACAACGCGGTTGCCGCAGACGGCGAAACGCTCGAAGGCGAAATGGAAGCCCGCAGCAGCGAGGTGGTGGCAGAGCGCCTGCAGGGCATGGGCTATATCCCGATCCTGGTGGAACAGGCGCGGGAAGTGCACAGCGCGGCAGGCACTTCGTTTGCCTGGCTGCGCCCGAAACGGCTCAGCCAGGCCGAGATCGCCACGTTCACCAGCGAAATTGCAACGCTGCTCCATGCCGGGTTGCCGCTGGACCGCGCCCTGGAAATCCTGGTGGAACTTTCCGAGAATGAAAAGGTGCGCAACCTGCTGGTCCAGGTGCGGGACGACGTGCGCGGCGGCGCCTCGCTGTCCGCGGCGATGGAGGCGCAGAAGGGCGTGTTTTCCCGCTTCTACCTCAACATGGTGCGCGCCGGAGAGGCGGGCGGCGCGCTGGGCCCGGTACTGACGCGCATCACCGAATTCATGGCGCGCGCGCGCGCGCTCAAGCAGACCGTAACCTCCGCCCTGATCTATCCGGTGATCCTGATGCTGGTAGCGGTGAGCTCGGTCATGCTGCTGCTGGTATTCGTGGTGCCGCAGTTTTCCCAGATGTTCGAGCAATCCGGCAAAACCCTGCCGCTGCCGACGCAGATCGTGATCAGCGCGGGCGAATTCATCCGCCAGGACTGGTGGATGCTGCTGCTCGGCGGGTTTGCCATATACCTGCTGGTGCGCCAGCAGCTGGCCAATCCTGCCAGCCGCTACCGCTGGGATGGCGTTCTGCTGCGCCTGCCGCTGGTGGGAGATCTGGTGTCCAAGATCGAAGTGGCTCGCTTCAGCCGCAGCCTGGGCACCCTGCTCGGCAATGGAGTCACGCTGCTGAACGCGCTCTACATTATCAAGGAAACCCTGGGCAACAGCGTGATGGCGGCCGGGCTGGACCATGTGGCCAGCCAGCTCAAGGAAGGGCTGGGGCTGGGCAAGCCGATGATGGAAACCGGCCTGTTTCCCAAGCTCGCGGTCCACATGGTCGTGGTGGGCGAAGAAACCGGCCAGCTCGAAGAAATGTTGCTACGCATTGCCGATGTATATGACAATGAGGTGCAAACCACGGTCAAGCGTATGCTAAGCCTGATGGAGCCGGTGCTGATCCTCGGGCTGGGCCTGCTGATCGGCGGCATCATCATGTCGATCCTGCTCGCCATCCTCAGCGTCAACGATCTGGCCATGTAAGCAGCAGGAGAAACGGGGGCGGCACGGAAGCTCGCAGGCAGAAATTTAAAACAGACTATATATTTGGAGAGAACTCATGACAAAAAGAATAAACCCAATCAGCCGGATATCGCGAAACAGGGGATTTACCCTGTTGGAACTGCTGGTCGTGCTGGTCATTCTCGGACTGCTGGCCGGCCTGGTCGGTCCCAAGGTGATGGACTACCTGGGAACCTCGAAGACCAAAACCGGCAAACTGCAGATTGAGCAGCTGGGGCAGAGCCTGGAACTGTTCAAGCTGGAAGTCGGGCGTTACCCGACCACCCAGGAAGGACTGTCGGCGCTGATCGAGGCGCCGACCGGGGCAACCGGCTGGAACGGCCCCTATGTCAAGGGAGCCAAGACCGTGCCCAAGGATCCGTGGGGTAACGATTACCAGTACGTTTCCCCCGGCCAGCACAACACCCGGGATTACGACCTCAGCTCGCTGGGACTGGATAACCGGGAAGGTGGAGAAGGAGAAAACCAGGATATCAATAATTGGGGAGAATAACCCTTCGCGCCAGTGCCGGCTTCACCCTGCTGGAACTGCTGGTGGTGCTGCTGCTGCTGGCGCTGGTTTACGGTCTCGCCGTGCCGATGTTCTCTGCCGGCCAGCCCGGCACCGAGCTCAAGGGTGCAACCCGGCAGATTGCGGCCGGCCTGCGCCAGGCGCGCAATGAGGCCGTCAGGCAGAAAGAAGAGGCGCTACTGGTGCTGGACGTGGAAAAACGCAATTTCATGGTGAGCGGGGACCGGCGGCGCTACAACCTGCCGGCCAGCCTGGTCTATACCCTGGTCACCGCCCAGTCCGACCTGCGGCCGGACGGGATGGGCGCGATCCGTTTCTATCCGGACGGAAGCTCCAACGGCGGCCGCATCACGGTAGCCACCGGTACGCGCAAATACGAGATCAACGTGGACTGGCTGACCGGCCGGGTCACCGTGCTCAATTGAAGGCTGCCCGTGCTGCGCCCGGACATTGCGAAAACTTGGGCTGCATGGCAGGCCGGCGCATGACTTCTCCCCGCACGCACAGAACCCGCCGCGGTTTTTCCCTGCTGGAAGTGCTGGTGGCGTTCGTCATCCTGTCGCTGATCCTGGGGGTGTCGATGCGGATTTTTTCCGGCGGCCTGCGCAACGCGCGTAACGTGGACGAATACCAGCAGGCCATGCTGCTGGCGCAAAGCAGGTTGGCGACCGTCGGTATCGAGACGCCGCTGAAGTCGGGCGAAAGTTTTGGCGAGTATGAATCGGGCCACCGCTGGTTCGTCCGCATCCGTCCGTACTGGGAGCCCCAGATGCAGATTTCCGGGGAAGCCGCCCAGATCTCCCAGACCGGGCAGCCGGTTCCGCTCATGCCGGTGTCGCTCCTGCTGGTGGAAGTCGAGGTGCAGTGGGGCGATGCAGAAAAACCGCGCCTGGCCACGCTGGCCACGCTGCGCCTGGCTAGCGGGGCAGCGTTTTGAATACCCGCAACGGCCGCGTTGCCGGCTTTACCCTGCTTGAGCTGCTGATTGCCATGTCGCTGCTCGGTTTTATCCTGGCCTTGCTGTTTGCCGGCATGCGGCTGGGTGCCCGCAGCTGGGACGCAGGAGAGGCGCGGGTGGAAAAATCGGCGCACCTGTCCGCGTTGCAGGGTTTTTTGCGGCGCGAGCTGAGCCAGGCGATTCCGTACAAATGGAAAAAAAAACCGGACATGAACCTGGCGTTCATCGGCCAGCCCGGCTTCATCCGGATGGTCGCGCCGCTTTCGGTGCGCTCGGGGCCGGGAGGACTGTTTCAGATCGGGCTCGACCTGGCGCGGAACGAAGAAGGCCCCGGACAGCTGGTCATGAGAACCGCGATGCCGGATGTCAACAGCGTGGATTTCAACCCTCTGGCGCAGGCCGAGCCTATCGTGCTGGCGGAGCAGGTGGAAGAACTCAGCTTTGCCTATTTTGGCGCAGACAGTAAAGACTCCCCGCCATACTGGCAGGAACAGTGGGGCATCCGCGACACCCAGCAGCGGCTGCCCCTGCTGATCCGCCTCCGGCTGCGCTTCAGTGATGGCCGGCCTTTTCCGGATCTGGTGGTGGCGCCCCTGATCGGGATGGATACCGGCTGCATGTGGGACAACCTTGCCAATCGCTGCGTGAGTGAATGAAAATCATGAACCGGAAAAAACGGCAGCGCGGAATCGCCCTGGTGCTGGTGCTGTGGGCAACCACGCTGCTGACAGTGATTGCCGCCAGCTTTGTCTACAGCATGCGCACGGATACCCGGCTCGGGCAGAACCTGTCCGCGCAGGCGCGCGCCGAGGCGGCGGCGGATGCGGGAGTGCAGCGCGCGCTCTATGAAGCGTTCCGGCCACCGGTCGACATGCAGCGATGGCGGGGCGACGGCCTGGCGCGCCAGTGGGAATTCGGAGATGCCCGGGTAACGGTCACGATGCTGGATGTGACCGGCAAGATCGACCTCAACACCGCAACCGACGACTTGCTGAAGGGACTGCTGAAAAGCGTCGGGCTGACCGAAGAACAAAGCGTGGTGCTGACCGATGCGATCGTGGACTGGCGCGACGAGGACGAACTGCCACGGCCCAGGGGTGCCGAGGCCGCGCAATACCAGGCGGCCGGCCTGCCGTTCCGCCCGACCAATGCCCCATTTGAAAACATCGAGGAATTGCAGCGGGTGCTGGGGATGACCCCGGCCCTGTATGCCAGCCTGGAAGGCGCGCTGACGGTAGATTCCCGCCAGCCGGGAGTCAACGCCGCAATTGCGCCGCGGCAGGTGCTGCTTGCGCTGGCTGGCGCCACCCCGGAAATCGTGGATATGTATCTGGTTGCGCGCCAGGATGCCCTGATAAAAAACCTGCCGCCCCCCCCGTTCATGGCCCAGGCCACCGTAGTGGCGGGAAGCGAAGGTTCCGTGTATAGTATCCGCGCCGAGGCGGCGTTGCCGGATGGCACGCGTTTCGTGCGGGAAACGATCGCAGGCGTAAATCCCGGCGCCGCGCGCAAGACCACTTTCTATTCCTGGAAGGAAGGCCAGGCTGCCCCGAGGCCTCTGGTTTATCAGGATGGAGTCCATCGGGATGGAGCCGGATTCAGTTATTAAAAATAATTCGCGCGCAAGGGAACCCTTTGCGGTTTGTGCGGACTTAAGGAGCAGGAGAGCAGGATTGCCTCCCCTGGTTTGGCATGCAGGCCGGTTCCGACACTTTGTCGGGAATCAACCCCGACCGGCATGAATGCTCCGGGCAGCCGCGCGCGGCAACCCGATATGCACCCTTGCCGGACGGATACCCGGAAATAATAACGACAAGACCTGCCGTGCCCATGCACCGCCGGTGGCGGGCAAGCCGCCGCTGAGCCGGCATCAGGGATACAGGACAGGTCCGATGCGAGCCATACGCTTTACATGAGAAATAAATTATCGGCTGCGCGCCTGCCGCGCCTTGCTTTAGACAAGAATTCCGCCGCAGGCCGCTTCTGGCGCTGGTGGACGAATGAACTCGCCGCGCTGTTGCCTTCCTGGCTGCGCCAGCCCGGTGCGAGTGACGCGGATGCGCTGCTGATCGAGATGACTCCGCGCTCCATCGTGCTGCAGCGCTGGCTGCAGGGCAGCCTGGCCGAGCAGGGACGGATTGAGCGCCAGCCCGGCAGCCCGGATGCCGATGGCGCTGCCTTCCGCAGCCTTTTCAGCAAGCTGCGCAAGCGCGACGAGGCGGTTGCACTGTGGCTCAGTCCCGCGCAGTGTCTGACGAAACAGGTCGAGCTGCCACTTGCGGCAGCCAAAAACCTGCGTCAGGTGCTGGGGTTTGAAATGGATCGCCATACCCCGTTCAAGGCAGAGCAGGTGTACTTCGATTTTCGTGTGTTGCGCGTGGACAACCAGAACAACCGGATCAGTCTCAGGCTGGTGGCAGTACCGCGCGCGGAGATGGACGGTCTGCTGAACCTGCTGGCGAGCTGGGGAGCCACGGCCACTGCCGCGTATGCGGCGGGCACGGCTGTGCCCGGCGGCGCCAGCATGAACCTGATGCCGGCCGGGCGTAACACGCCCCAGCCCCAGACCCGGTCGCGCAGCATCCATCCCGGCCTGCTTCTGCTGGCATTGCTGGTGGGCGCAGCCGCCCTGGCCATTCCGGTCTGGCAGAAGCGCGAGGCCGTGCTGGCATTGCTGCCCGTCGTGGACCGGGCCAAGCAGCGGGCAATGGAGATCGACGCATTGCGGCGCGAGCAGGAAAAGCTGGCTGCCGAGTACAACTTCATGCTGCTGAAAAAGCAGTTCGCCCCGCCGCTGGTCGTGCTGCTGAACGAGCTGTCGCGCCTGCTGCCGGACGATACCTGGGTGCAGCAGTTCAGCCTCAAGGGCAGCGAACTGCAAATCCAGGGGGAAACCGGGTCATCCTCGCGCCTGATCGCGCTGTTTGAAAACTCCCGTCTGCTGCGCGACGCCAATTTCCGTTCGCCGTTGACCAAGGGCGACCTGCCCGGCAGCGAGCGCTATCACCTGACCGCGCAAATCCTGACCGCACCGGTTCCGGAAACGGCTGCGCCAGCGCCGCGCAGGCCGGCAAACGGCGGCAGCGCCGGAAAAGCGCCGCCGTATCCCGGGGCCAGACCCTGATGCGCGCGCTCGACAAGAAAGAAAGCCGCTACCTGGCCGTTGCCCTGCTGCTGCTGTTCCTGGCGGCCCTCATCGCGCTGGTGTGGGTTCCAGTCGGCATGCTGCACCGCCATTATGACGAGGCGCTGGAAAACATGGTCGACCATCTGGCGCGCTACCGGCAACTGGCTGCGACCCGGGGCGAAGTCAGCCTGGCGCTGGAGCAGGTGCAGAAACGGGCAGGGCGTCAGCATTTTCTGATGGACACCGGGCCGGCGCTGGCCGCTGCCGAGATTCAGAGCATTGCAAAAAGCCTGATTGATGCCGGAGGGGGCAGGCTGATCAGCATGCAGGTCGCTCCGCATCGCGATGAAGACGGCTATCGCCGGATTACCGTGAATGTGCAGTTCAGCAGCCGCCTGCCCGGGCTGAGGAAAATCCTGTATGCCATCGAAACCGTGCGTCCCTATCTGCTGCTGGATAACATCAGCATCCGCTCGCAGAGCAAAGGGGGGAGCAGGGATGCGCCGGCAGGAAATCCGGAACTGGTCGCCCAGTTCGATGTTTCCGGCTATGCACTGGTTGCGGATGCGACGATGGAGGCGGGGAAAAAATGAATGCTGTCCGCATCCCGTCGCTGGCATGGCTGGCCCTGATCGCGCTGCTGGCCGGGGTGATCGGCACCGAGCTGGGCTGGGGCAGCCGCCTGCGGGCCGAATTGCCGCAGCCCATGCTGCAAAAGGCCAAATCGGCCGTGCTGCCGCTGCAGCCCGATTTCGACCTGTTGCCGCTTGACCCGGCGTACAGCGAGATTCTGGCGCGGCCGTTGTTCGTGCCTGGCCGCCATTCCCTGCTGCCGCAGGCTGCTTCCGCACATGCTTCCGTACAGCATGCGCGGAAGAGCAAGGCAGCGGTCGCTCCGCCCCCCAAGAAGGAGGAGAAGGCAGAGGTGGAAGAGCCGCCGAAGGAAAGGATGCGCAAAGGACAGTTCGTGCTGGATGGCATCATCATCGCCCAGGGAAAGAATATCGCCCTGCTGCGCGAGATGTCGACGCGCAAGACCGTCCGCGCCGAACTGGGCGAAGAAATCAACGGGATGCGGGTGGAGAAACTCGAACCGGATAGAATCACCTTCACGCAGGGAGAGGAGAGCGAGGTGCTGATCCTGAAGGTCAAGACCGGGCCGAAACAGCCGGCAAGATCCGTCCCTCCGGCAACGTCGCTACCTGCGGCTCCGGCCGGAACGGCGGCAGCACCGGGAGCTCCTGCCTCCGGTGCGCCTGCCCCGGCGCCCGTGACGGTGGCTCCGGACGGCGACCCGGCGACCCCGTCCTTTGTGGAACGACGACGTGCACTGCGGCAGCGAGCGCAGCAGTAAGCGCCTGCATCGATTTGAGAAACGGCAATCACACATAGAGAATAGAAAATGTGCATAAAAAAAACGCAACTGCACTGGGTACTGATCCCGGTAACCCTCACTTTGCTGGGAGGGTGCGCAAACCCGTTCAAGGCAAAGGAAGCGAAGCAGGTTTCCGTGGAGCCGCAGCTGGCAAGACCGCTTTCCGGGCAGGCTCCAGAGGCGGGCGACCTCCCCGCTGCAACGGAGCATGAGCCGGACAGCAGTGAGGGCGCAGACCCGGACGACGCTCACAAGGCGGACCCGGGCAACGGGCACGGAGTCGAAGCGAACGGCAAGACGGGCGGCAAGGCAACTCCCGCCGCGCGCAAGCAGGAAAAGGCCAAAATTTTCCCGGGCAGCGGAGTGTTCATCCAGTCCGTGGCCCCGGCTCCGGCAGCTGCGGACAGCGGTGCCAAGCCAGACCCCAAGGATGAAACGATGCTGAATTTCGACGGGGCCGACCTGCGCGAGGTGGTCAAGGCCATTGTCGGCGACCTCCTGAATGCATCCTATACCATCGACCCCAAGGTGCAGGGGCAGATCAACCTGCATACCAGCAATCCGCTGCGCCGCAAGGATTTGCTGCCCACGCTGGAAACCCTGCTGCGCATGAACGGAGCGGCAATCCTGCTGGAAGACGGGATATACAAGATCGTGCCGGCGGCGACCGCGGCGCGTGGCTCGGTCACGCCGCAACTGGGGGGCGACCCTCTGGCTTTGCCGAACGGCAGCGGGTATGGCGTGCAGATCACGCCGCTGAAATTCATCGCCGCCAAGGAAATGCTGAAGCTCCTGGAGCCGTTTGCTTCGGAAGCGGGTGCGGTGCGCATCGATGAAGCGCGCAACCTGATCATCCTTTCCGGGACCGAACGCGAACTCCGGCACCTGCAGAGCACCATCACCATGTTTGATGTCGACTGGCTGGCCGGCATGTCCATCGGCCTGTTTTCGCTGCAAAGCGTGGAGGTCAAGACGGCGGTGGCGGACCTGGACAAGATTTTCGGTGCAAAGGCGCTCAGCCCGCTGGCCGGGGTGGTCAAGCTGGTGCCGATCGAACGCCTGAATGCCATACTGGTCATTACGCAGCAGGCCAAGTATCTGGAACAGGCAAAGACCTGGATCGAACGGCTGGACCACAGCGGCGGGGTGGGCGGCGGGATGCGCCTGTTCGTGTACCCGGTGCAGAACGGCATGGCGGAGAAAATGGCGATTCTGCTTAATGGCGTATTCAACCGCACTCCCGTGCCCACGGGAGGCAAGGGAGGCGCTTCGCTTGCCCCCGGCATGGCCATGGGATCATTGCAGTCCACCAGCACGCAGACCACCAGCAGCACTTTTACCAGTTCCTTCGGCGTCGCCCCAGCCCCGGGCCAGCCCCAGGGAGCGGGCGGGAACCTGCCTCTGGGTGAGGAGTCCGCAGACCAGCAGGGGCTGGCCGGCGACAGCGTGGCGGTCAGGGGAGAAGTCCGCATCCTCGCGGACAAGGATAATAACGCCCTGCTGATCCTTTGCTCGGCGGCGAACTACGAAAAACTGGAAACCGCGATACGCAAGCTGGATATCCAGCCGCGCCAGGTGCTGATCGACGTCACCATCGCCGAGGTTACGCTGGCCGGCGACCTGAAATACGGACTGGAGTGGGCCTTCACCAATGGCAGCGGCAACGGCAAGCTGGACATGGGCGCCGCCGGTCTGGCCGCGCTGACTCCGGGTTTTTCCTACCTGTGGAGCAACAGCAGCGTGCCCGGCGGCGTGTCCGCCACACTGAACATGCTGGCCAACGATTCGCGCGTCAAGGTCATTTCCTCGCCGCATATCATGGTGACCGACAACCAGCAGGCCAAAATCCAGGTCGGTGACCGCGTGCCGATCACCAGCCAGAGCCAGTCGGTCCTAGGCTCGGCCACCGGCCTGATCGCATCCATCCAGTACATCGATACCGGGGTGCTGCTGACGGTCACGCCGCGCATCAATTCCGGCGGTCAGGTCACGATGGATATCGACCAGGAGGTCAGCCAGGCATCGATTACCACCACGTCCTCGATCAATTCGCCCACCATCAGCAAGCGCGCGCTGAAAACCACGGTGGTGGTCAAATCCGGTGAAACCATGGTGCTGGGGGGGCTGATTACCGATAACAAGACCGAGGCCACCAGCGGGCTGCCTTTCCTGTCGCGCATTCCGGTGCTCGGCGGCCTGTTCGGGGTGCAGAACCAGCAGTCCAACCGCACCGAGCTGATCCTGATGATTACCCCGAAAACCATTTCCAATCCGCAGCAGGCGCAGGAGATTACAAATGAGCTGCGGTCAAAGATGGCGGGCCTGGGCGATGTGCTGGGCGATCTCGGTAAGCTGGGCAGCCAGCTGAAAAAGCCGGCCAGCGTGAGCGAAATGCTGCAGAAGGTCGTTCCGCCGGCGCCGGAAACCCAGAAAAAATAGCAGGGGCAGCCAACCGCGCAGGCAAGCGCGCTTGGTTGCAAACCCTGAAGTGTTGCAAAAATACCACAGTTGCGGGATGCGGATTGCCCGGATTCTTGACAGGCAATCTGCGCAAGGGCGACCATGCGCTTCATGGTTACTAATGATTCATCAGGAGGCAGGATTGGCTGAACAGGCAGGTAAAAAAAACCGGAGAAGTATTGGAGCGCTGGCGGCGCTGATGGTCGGGATCGGGGTGGCAGGCTGTGCCGGAACCGGTACCGGTTCCCCTTCGGCAGCAACGGCGGAACCGGAAAAAATCGTGGCCGAGCGGGCCGCCCAACGCTGGGACGCATTGATTAAAAGGGATTTTTCTGCGGCGTATGCGTACCTGAGCCCGGGAACGCGGCAGCGGGTCACGCAGCAGGCGTATGCAGACCGGATTCGTGGCGGAACCTGGAAACGGGCCAATGTGGAATCGGTGCGCTGTGAGCAGGAGAAGTGCGATGTCCAGGTTGCGCTGGAATATGGCTATCGCGACATGAAATCCATCGAAACTCGCCTGCCGGAAAACTGGCTGTTGCAGGATGGCGTATGGTGGTTTGTCCCGAGAAAATAATGGCGATCAACAGACATAAAGGGGAAAGGATGGAGAAAAAAAACTTGTAGGAGCAAAGAACCATGAGATACAATGACATTGCAGTAATTTCTAAAGTCGACTGTAGCAATTATTTGACATGATCTATAAGCCTTGATTCAGTCTTAGAGGCAAGAAAAAACCGGGGGTTGCATCCGGTTGAGTCGAAACCTTTAAGCGTTGAAGCTTTGTGTGTTTAACAACCGAGGAAAAAAACGATGAAAAACTTCAAGAGAAAGTCAATACACCTCGCCCTGGCAGCCGGCATCGGCGCGTCCAGCATGGCGATGGCAGGGGGGCCGGGTAACGGCATGTACATCAATGCGGATGGCACCGGCCAGGTGCTGCTGTACCCGTACTACACCACCCGTGGCGGCATGGACACCTACATGTCCGTGATCAACACCACTGGCTATGCCAAGGCGGTGAAAGTGCGCTTCATCGAATCGAGGAACAGCCGTGAAGTGCTGGACTTCAACCTGTACATGTCCCCGTATGACATGTGGACCGCGGCCGTGGTCGATACCGGCACCGGCGCCAAGGTGATCACTGCCGACAAGTCGTGCACCACACCGATGATCCCGGCGGGCGGCCAGGCATTCGTGAACTACGCCTATACCGGCACGGTGGATAACGAAGACAAGATCGACTCAGGTGATTCCGACGCCAACGGCATCAACATCGGCGGCCGCGACGGCGAGACCCAGTCCCTGGATCGTACGCGCGAGGGCTATATCGAAGTCATCGAAATGGGTGAAATCTACGGCAATGACGATCTCCTGGAAGCGCTGACCCACGTGGACGGCGTGCCGGACGACTGCTCCAAGCTGCAAGGGCTGAAGTACTCCGATCTGGGAAGCAAGCTCCAAATTACCGATCCAACCGGTGGCCTGACCGGCTCCGCGTCGCTGGTCGCTCCGGGATCCGGAACCGATTTCAGCTATGACCCGGTTGCAATCGACAACTTTACCTGGAATCAGATCTGGCACCAGGCCGGTTCAATCGAGCCTGACCTGCGCCATGGCCGCGACCGCAGCCTGGTGTTCTACAACCAGCAAGTGGTGGACACCAGCTGGAATGGTGTTGGTGAATATGAGGGCAAGGATTCGGTGGACGCGGTGAACGCGCTGCTGATGCACCGTGCCGTGATCAACGAGTTCGTGCTGGATAACGTAACCCTGTCCGGAACCGACTGGGTGGTAACGATGCCGACCAAGCGCTACTCGGTGCCGATCCAGGATCCGAACAACAGCAACCACGACGGCCACCATGCACTGCCTCCGTTCACTTCCACCTTCTGGGAAAACGGTGCGTGGGTGCGCATGCACTTTGACGATGAGGCCCATCAGCAGGTAGGCCACAGCAACCAAGAAGGCTACCACACCTACTATGGTCTGCCGGTCATCGGCTTCATGGTGCAGGACTTCGTCAACCTGAATGCGGCTCCCGGGGTGATGGCCACCTACGGCGGCAGCTTCAAGCACAAGTATGAGACCTGCATTTCTGGTGACGTGAACCAGAGATATGAGTCCTGCCATTACGCATACTAAGGCGTAGGCAGGCTCGCCGGAACCGCAGGTTGCATGCGGTTCCGCTGGACTGGCGGAAGCGAAACCGGAAACCGGGGTGCGGAGAAATCTGCACCCCGGTTTTTTTGTATCATCTATGCAACTGGATGAAAAAAGCTTGACAAGCTGTTGCAACCGGCGTAGACATTAAAAAACAGTTTCGCAGCAGACGGTGGGAAGGAATATTCTGCGATACATGGCTGATGGGAAACTGGGTCTGGCAGGAAGGCGCGCAGACGGGAAGATGCGTGAGAACTGGCCATACTGCCTCGACAGGAACTTGACAGAAATTAAGGGGGTCGACGCTGAACCCTGCAATTCTGCCAACCAACTCTAAATAATAAGGAGAATAAAAATGAAAAACTTCAAGAGAAAGTCAATACACCTCGCTTTGGCAGCCGGTATCGGCGCGTCCAGCATGGCGATGGCAGGTGGTCCCGGCAACGGCATGTACATCAATGCAGACGGCACCGGCCAGGTGCTGCTGTATCCGTACTACACCACCCGTGGCGGCATGGACACCTACCTGTCCCTGGTGAATACCACTGGTGAAGTCAAGGCGGTGAAAGTTCGCTTCGTCGAATCGAGGAACAGCCGCGAAGTGCTGGACTTTAACCTGTATCTGTCCCCGTATGACATGTGGACCGCGGCCGTGGTCGATACCGGCAGCGGCGCCAAGGTGGTGACTGCCGACAAGTCCTGCACCACGCCAGCCATTCCGGCGGGCGGCCAGGCATTCGTGAACTATGCCTACACCGGCACGGTGGATAACGAAGATAAGATTGATTCGAGCAATCCCAAAGCCAACGGCATTAACATCGGCGGTGCGGATGGCGAAACTGCATCCCTGGATCGTACCCGCGAGGGCTATATCGAAATCATCGAGATGGGCGAGATCCACAATGAGGACTATGTCGAATACATCACCCACGCGGATGGCGTTCCGGATGACTGCTCCAAGCTGCAGGGCCTGAAATCCGGAGACGAGTTAAAGCTGAATATCGGTACGCCAACCGGCGGCCTGACCGGTTCCGCGTCGCTGATTGCTCCGGGATCCGGAACCGATTTCAGTTATGACCCGGTTGCGATCGACAACTTTGCGTACCACGAGATATGGCACCAGGCCGGTTCGATCGAGCCTGACCTGCGCCATGGCCGCAACCGCAGCCTGGTGTTCTACGACCAGCACGTGGTCGATACCGACTGGTTCGATACTGGCGAATATGAGGGCGATGACTGGAGCAAGGATTCGGTCAACGCGGTGAACGCGCTGCTGATGCACCGCGCCGTGATCAACGAGTTCGTGCTGGACAACGTAACCCTGTCCGGAACCGACTGGGTGGTGACGATGCCGACCAAGCGCTACTCGGTGCCGATCAAGGATCCGAACAACAGCAACCACGACAGCCACCATGCACTGCCTCCGTTCACCTCCACCTTCTGGGAAAACGGTGCGTGCGAACCGGTGGACATCGAGTACTATGACCGCGAAGAGCGCACCAAAGTGGTCGGCGGCTTCTCGCCACCCCCACCCGGCGTGAACAACGCGCTGTGCTGGGAAGCCAACGTGATCACCTTCAACGACAGCAACATCCTGAGCTCGGCTCATTCGGTGAACATTGCGATCGCAGAAGGCTTCCAGAACGGCTGGGTGCGCATGCACTTTGACGCAGATGGCCAGAAACAGTCTTCGAATAACAGCAACCACACCTACTATGGTCTGCCGGTCATCGGCTTCATGGTGCAGGACTTCGTCAACCTGAATGCGGCTCCGGGCGTGATGGCCACCTACGGCGGCAGCTTCAAGCACAAGTACGAGACCAGCATCAGCGGCAGTCTGCAGGTGGAAGACTCAATACAAGCACCATAACGAGTTCTGCTCGGCCCCGGCCCGGAGCCATGCAGGATACTCCGGAACCGCGGATCTTCACGCGGCCCGGTTTACGGCGGGGCGTTCCACGTCCTGCCGGCAACTGGGAAGCAGGCGGCTCCGGTAACAGCGTAAAAAACAAACAGGGGTGTGGAGCAATCTGCACCCCTGTTTGTTTCTTGTATCTTTTATGCAACTGGATGCAAAAAAGTTGACAAGCCGTTGCAACCGGCGTAAACATCCAAAAACAGTTTCGCAGCAGACGACGGTAAGGAAAATTGGTAAGGAAAATTCTGCGA
>NZ_CAJNBL010000004.1 GCF_905221025.1 Candidatus Nitrotoga fabula | reverse complement strand
CAAATCGAAGTGTTCTATCTGCCCGGTTACAGCCCGGAACTCAACCCCGAAGAGAGGTTGAATGCCGATCTCAAGCAGGCGATGGGCAAGCGGGTACGGCACGTAAAATTGCCATACTGTTTTACAACGCAATGTGGTTTGGTATAGATTACAAAGATCCTGGTCAGTACTGTGCCCGCGATTACCAGAAGCTGTTCCGTCAATTTGGCATGCAACCTTCGATGAGCCGCAAGGGCGGCTGTTGGGATAATGTACCGATGGAAAGTTTCTGGGGAACGTTAAAGAATGAGCTGGTGCATCACCGCAAATTCGAGACCCGGGAAGAGGCAAAACAGGAGATTACCGAATACATCGAGGTCTTCTACAACCGGCAGCGGAAGCAGAAAAGACTGGGATATCTATCACCGGCCAAATTTACGCAGCGATACTATACAACACTGCTCGCTGCCTAACCTGTTGGACTCTAAGATTGACAGCAAAGGTCAGCAGCTATCATGTAAGAAAGCAAATAGTTCAACAACCAATAGGTCGGCGTCGCGTTTTAGACCGATGCGCCTGCCGTGGTGTAATACACGTGCCCAGTGATTTGTGCCATGTAGTCCGTGCCAATCAATTTTGAATTGCTACGCACATGGTTGATCAAGGCGATGCGGCTATATTCCATCTGAAGTTACCCCGTTTAATCGGAAGGTTTAGTCATTTTCAGCAGGGTATTAAATCTGCTGTTAGACGCAAAGATTTTTCTGTTCTTCCAAGCGTCTTTTCACAATTATTTGGCATCTGCCAAAACGGTCAAATGAATCAAAATACGGACTCTATTCTTATGGATAGACATTTGTTCGGAGAAGCTATCGTTGCAACGATAGCATGATTACTTTTTCATTTTAATTCCACGCCAAATAATACCTGGAATAATACATAAACTGATTACTATCTATTTTGGCAATTCATATTCTTGTTCGAGCAATAATACACCAACTACTACTGTCCCAAAGAAAAGAACCCAAAGTACAGCATTACCTAGAATTCCAAATAATTCTCTAAGCATTCCATTTTCATTCTCATAACTCAGCAGGATGTTGTAAAACCGCAGGATTTTCACCGAGGATTCACATGGACAACAAGAGGTTATCCATCCCGGATGGTCGACATTGGCATGACCAGGGTGAGCGGATCATCAGGCAATGGGATAAACCCGAAGTGGCTGTAGAAGTTGGCAGCCGTCTGGTCTTTCGCATCAACGAAAAGAAATGCGCCGCCCACCTGATCTGAAACTTGCTTTGCCCGATACATTGCATCGACAAGAAGGTCCGCGCCGAAGCCTTTTCCAGTTGAACGGTTGGCTATAGCAAGTCGCGCAAGCGTATAACCCGGGATATCGGAAGGGAACTTTCTGGCCAGTTCCGCAGGCAAGGTCTCTCGTGGCGTCATGCGGCGGATTGCCAGGGCATAAAAGCCAATGATGACTGTGGGTGCATTATCGTCAACCAATACGAAGGTTTTGGACAAACCTTTTGCTTGATGCTGGCTAGCAATGGTCTGCAACCATCTGTTTAATTTATCTGTGCCGCAGTCAAAATTTTTTACATCATGCGTCTGATCCAGCGGTGCTACGTAACGCCCCATTTTTTATTTTGTCCTTATATTGCTTAAGAGCCTGTTTCAGTGCCGGATTGGGTTTGGACGGATTCTCTAATAATTCAATCAACATGGCGGCATCACGGCGAGTCAAGCCAATCATCGTTTCACGATCAATAATTTTCTCTGCTTTTTCAAGTGCGCACTGAATTACAAACTGGTTCACGGTCGATCCAACCAAATCTGCCGCCTCCTGCAGTTTTTCCTGCACAGCAAGAGGAACTCTAACCGTAATACGGCCCCTTGCCTCAACTAAGCTCATGGTTACCCTCCTGAGTAAAACCACAGCAAATTATCGTTCAGCGACTAAATCTGCTGTGGGTGGCGCATATGCACCATACAATCAAAATAAACTAACCCACCTTCAAGCATATTCAGATATCTGCCAAAATATGTTTTAGGGTTGTGAAGCGATTGTAATCCATTTGGTGCCAAAATGACACCATTGTTGCAGATTATTTAGATTTCTTGTTGCTAGTTTTTATGTGGTTGAGGTCGGTTGGGGATAGTAAAATTCAATAGATATCTTTGGAGGGGGCTCATTGCAGCCCATAGCATTGTCAATCAGCGTCCAATTTTTTCCACTTTTTCGGTTTGCTGAGATCTTTTTGATAGCTCCATTTCCAGTTCGCTGACCGGCTTCTGATTCTTGCCAACTGGCGTCAATTTTCCCTTCCTCGCCGCCACCACCCAGTGATTCAGCGATGATTTCGGCAGCGACAGCCGCTTGGCAACCTCAGCCACTGACAGTCCGCTTTCCTGATAGGTCCGTAGCCTGCTCCCTGAATTCCTGACTGTATTCCGCCCTCGGTAATTTCTCCATTTCCATCCCCCGTTTCTTCCCTCATTTTACGAAACATTGGACTCTTTGAAATTCAGCTTACGTCAGGTGCGTATTCCACTGAAACTGGACAGTCGGAGCGTAGCGACGCGGGGTGTATTTTTTACTCCTGATTTGCAGGTTTAGTCAAACCTCTTTTGCTCTTTCTGATGGACTCTCCAGATAGATCCAGTTTATGTGCGTTATGTACGAGCCGATCCAGAATAGCGTCAGCCAAAATGGGATCACCGATTGACTCATGCCAGTCTTCCACCTTGCAATTGGCTGGTAATAATAGTCGAGCGTAAGTTATACCGATCATCCAGTATTTCCAACAAATCCCGCCGTGCAGAATCTGTCAGCCTGTTAGTATTGACAGCTATATAATTTTTCCTTATATAGATAAACTTTAAATATTAAATTTATAAATATATATATAAAATTATATTTTATATTGAATCTAATTGATGTTTTTTTGTTTGATTTTTCCGTAATTTCAGGAGGGATGCATGCGGAACGATGGATGGGATACAATTTTTGCGTGTTCATCAGCCTACATGAATCGCAGACTTGCGGATGAAAGCGCCAATTATCTTTTTTCGTTTCGATATGAGGATACGGGAATCATTCTGGAGGGCGTATTTGACGCATGGTCCATAGCGCCCAACGGGTCGGGCGAAATCCTCCAGTTTTACACCCCGATAAAGAGCGGCAGCGCGACCCTCAAGTCTAGCGGAAAAATATACCCGCTGGATGGCGCTGTTCCGTTAGTTCAGATGCAGCTTGCCTTTATTGACGGAGACAACCCGGGGCAGCAAAAGTCACTGGTGTTCAACTGTACTACTGTAGGAAGTAAGGCTGGCGACACCACGCCGGGTGCAGTTACCGTGATCGATCCGGATACATCCGGGAAGGCTGATCTTGATCCACTTGCCAAAGACCTGATTGTACCCGCCCTTTCGCAGTGTTTTGTAGGCAATCGTGACAAGCTTGCCTTTGTTTTTGCCGATATAGACCTGGTGCCACCGGCTAGTGCCGGATGGATGGTTCTACGAACCCTTGCTTATTGTTATCAGCAGAATATTCAGGATACTTTGGGAAACTTCGGCGTCCTGGGCATGTTTGATCATGTCGATGTTTCTGGCTATTCAAAAACCTTTGACAGTGCTCTCCTGAGGGAAGGTGATGACTTCGGTTTCATCCTTTCTGGAACGCAATTACTGGCACACGTTATTCTTCCTGGACTTCCAGGCGCTTTCAATGGATCTTCGGCAAACGAATTCCAGATGAGCGGTGCGAGTATCGTTAATAACGGTCAAATTCATCTGGATAGTGTCAAGGTTGGTCTGATTTGGTACCCGCCCCATATTAATAATCTCAATATGCATATTGAGAATAACTACATCAGCACCTACCTCGATGGACGTTGCCCGATCACCGGACTCGCTGATGCATATGTCGATTTTTCGATGTCCGAAAAGGAAATTGCTTCTTTTAACCTGGAAGCCGAGGCACTCAGTTTTTCATCCACTGACAAGCAGGTGTCGCATAGTACGCATATCCCTTGGTGGGAAAGCGTACTGGGTGCACTGACCTTGGGGTTGATGAACGCGATCATCGAGGCGGTGAGTCTTGCGATTGAAAATGCTGTCGGATCCACTGTATCGGATTCTGGCCTTGACGCTGCGAATCTCGGTGCGTTCCAGGTCAACTGGCAGCAGGGGACGCAGTTTACGCTTACCGATGGCCAACTTCAGGACAATTTTTATTGCCGCGGCAAGCAGAAAGTCTGATACATCCTGCGGGATCAAAATATATTTCCATACTATAAACAAGGAGAAAATTATGGCTGCCGCACCAAATGTTGACACCTATCATTGGGATACTGTTTATGTTGCTTCGTTTGAAGTTGTGAACGAAGCCATCAAAAAAAATGGCTCCTTCCCTAGCTCTTTCAATTATACGGACACCGGAACGGGTGTCGCGATAAATGGAGTATGGTCCGACTGGGCGTTAAGTCTCGGGGGAAGTGGCTCGCTCATCCAGATGCAGACAAGCATTGCTTCCGGCACCGCAACGGGTATTAACGAAACAGCCAACCTGTCAGGTGGTGTTCTGACTATACAGTTCGAGCTTGAGCAGGTTGTCGATGCAGATGCCAAGGTCAGTGATCCTACGGCAAAACCTGGAACCGGCGTGCCTACAGCGCAACGCTTTCCACAGAAAGCGGTCGGAAATACTGGCAGTAACCAGGTTGTTACGGTGGTAGCGGTGTCTTTTCCCAACCTGGATCCAACAAAAGCACCGATACTGAACGATATTCTGCAGACCCTTTTTCAAGGGTATTTTAACGCCCACCTTGGCGATATTCAGGCGACCTTTCATGTCATGATGATCAACGAGGTGGCGGATCAGGACAGCTTTCAATGGCTGAAACCAAGCGCATCCGGTTATGCTGTGGCAGGGCCATCTAAAAACAAGACTCTTTCGAATACCGTCTTCGGTGCCCTGGCAATGACCGATGGAGGAACAATAGGACCGCTGCAGGAGCTATCGGTGGATATCGCTGCCCTTCAGGGGCTGGCGGATGGAGCCAATTCCGCCTTTGTAATCAGTCCAGAAAAGGTCACTGAACATATGTTGCTCAATGGCGCCATTTGCACTATTCAAGGTTCGAAGGCATCTGACTTTACCATCAGTGACTCAGGTCTCAATATCGTGAATTCGAAAGACCTCATATGGGGTAACTTTCAGACCGAAAATGGCATTATCTCACCCAAAATTAAGGCCGGTGATTTTCTGATGCGCATGGACGGTGATCACGTTCACCTCGAAATCAGCAATGCATCGTACAGCCCATCTGCTGGGATTACGGTATACATGAATCTGGAACAGGATTTTGGCTTCAATACAGTGAAGAGGCAAGATAATAAATACATTTTTATTCCTGATACGAAAAGCTTTGGTAATCCGACTATCCACTCGAATGTGGAAGTTTCTGAAGGCCTGAAAATTGCCGAAATCGTAATTGGAGTGGTCGGGGGGATTGCAGCGCTCGCGGGTGGAATCAGCGCAGTCGCGGATGTATTGACTTCAACGGCAACCACCGCTGTCGTTTCAGAAACAGAAGCGACCATCGACATTTCATCGGATATCATGGAATCCGCGTCGAGCGAACTGACCGATGAGGAATGGGAAGAAATCAATCTCGATTCTTCTGATGATGCGGATGAAGGAGTCACTGACCCGGATAATGCTGCGCAGGTTCAGAAAGGGAGCTTCCTGAAATCCACGCAATTCCGCACTTATTGTGGCATTACGGCAGCAATCGCTGGTGTGACTGCCGCAGGCATGGCTGTGGCTGGGCCGGTAACAAGCATGGAATATGACAAGATTCCTGCCTTTGATGATTTTGCTGCGAATATACTGGGTGCCTCGCAATTTCCTGCGCTGGAGAACTATGAATTACTTGGGGCGTCTCTCCGTACCAGCCTTGTGGCTAGCATTAAGCTGAGCTAAATCACTGCATAATCTGGCAGGCTGGGGGGAACCTCTAGTCTGTAACTTATCCGGTGCAAGGAAATGTAACAGCTTCACGGCTGGATGGTCTCCAAAAGGTAAAACTGGTCTGAAAACCGGGAGGAAATTGAACAACTCAAGAGTGTCCTGAATTTTGTAATGGAATGGACGCCCACTTCCAGAAACGGCATCAAAATGCCGAAGTGGTGGTTCGTTGAGACCATTAAAACTGAAAGGGGCGTCTGTCATGCATATTACTACGATAGGCCTGGATTTGGCCAAAGAGGTTTTCCAGGTGCATGTTGCAGATGCGCAGGGCAAGACAGTACTGCGCAAGCAGCTACGTCGAAGTGAATCGCCTCGGTTTTCGTGGAGACTATTTGATCAAAGTAAAACAGTCTCTGCAGACTTCATTGCAATTTGTCGATAATGCTGTTCTTCGGTTGTGGCTGACGACATTTCGCTAATCGATTCTAGTAACCACAGGTGGCTAAACCAATATACCCATTCCAAGGTCGCCAATTCCACGGCAGCTTTTTCTGGTTAATTCTTGACCGGTATTAATAATTCAGTATCCAGTTTGTACTGGAATTCGCGGATGAAGGCGTACCTCGCTATGGAAATCAAGTTTAAAGCTTGCCAATAGTGGTTCACTGGGCTACACTTAATCCATGAAATTCGAGTGGAATGAAACTAAAAGCGATGCATGTTTCCGGGATCGCGGGTTCGACTTCGCGTATGAGGCGTTTGCCTTTGCTGATCCGAATCGAGTAATTCGACAAGTTACCCGCCAGAGTTACGGCGAAGATCGTTACCAACTTATCGGCAACATTGAGGGGCGTCTATTTGTACTGGTCTATACGTCGCGCAACAATATGATACGCATCATTTCTGCTCGAAAGGCCAATCAACGTGAGGTGAAGCAATATGAAAACCGTTCGCAAGACTATTGATGTACTGAACCATGGGGTCAAACCAGTAGGACGATTCGATCCACAACGAGTTGATGCTACGACAGAGGCCGATATCGCAACACATAAATCTTTGGATGATGCTGATGCCATGCTTGATGCCGCGAAATTTGCGCGGCGCGTACGTAGGCGATTGGGATTCAGCCAAGCCGAGTTCGCCGAGCGGATCAATGTCTCTCTCGATACCATCCGCAATTGGGAGCAGGGGAAACGGAGCCCAACAGGCGCGGCGAAGGCGCTGTTGAAGGTGTTGGATAAGGCCCCAGAGGCTGCCTTGGCGGCTTTGCATTGAGTTCTATTACTCACAAAATTTTTATCATTAGAAATGGTCTATGAATTTTGAAAAACAGTCCTAGGATTTCGCCGCCTTGAATGCTAAAGTTGTAAAAAAACCGTGATCATGATGCGGTCATGCGAAATTTAGTATCACGGGCTAGTCATTGCATCTCTATTCATTCCGATCCCTCTGTTTTTTGCTGTAGATGAGCTTGGTATACCAACGGTGATAGTTATTTTTAGCAACTGTGGTTGTGAAATGAACAAACACCCGAATTGGTACCCATTGACCCGCAGCGTTACTCATGCGTTTGGAGAGAGAGTTCGAAACCAGTCGCCTTTGCACCACCAATATCGAAAATACACCAATAATTCAAAAAGTTGGTGTATTTTTTTGCCTGAATTTCCGCTTGGTACCATTAATTGGTACAGTTATAGGATATGGCAGCCATCTAATTCGCAGACCCTACGGGATATATTACTTTCGATTCACTCCCAAAGGGGGAAAAGAAATCCGGGTATCATTACGGACAAGTAAAGTAACCACTGCTCGACGTATCGCTGGATTATGTTCTGGAGTAATGTGGCTTTATCAATACGCAGATTCAAATACGAAGTGCAACGCCTGACTTGAAGAATACCTGATTAGGTGTTTGGTATCCAAGTCGTTTTCTGGGTCGGTTGTTCAATCTTTCCATTGCTGTATCCATCTCCTGCTGTGTAATCGTGGTGAAGTCCCGGTTTTTGGGGAAATACTGCCGAATCAGTCCATTCGTATTCTCGTTCGTCCCTCGTTCCCATGAAGCGTAAGGATGGGCGAAATAGAAGTCTGCATCCAGTTGTTTGCTGATCTCCTCGTGTCCGGAGAATTCCCGCCCGTTGTCGGAAGTAATCGTATGCACCCGTCTTCGATGTGGCTTGAGCAGGCGGGTGGTTGCTTCTGTCACAGCCTTGGCGGTCTTCCTCTCCACCTTGCGAATCAGCGTATATCCCGTCTTTCGTTCGACCAGGCTGACGATGGCCTGCCGGTGATTCTTGCCGATGATGGTATCTGCCTCCCAGTCGCCGATACGACTTCTGGCATCGACGATAGCCGGACGTTGCTCGATGGACTGGCGGTTACCGGCCAAAGGAAGCAACTGGAAAGCGTGTTCGATTTTGCTTGTGGCTCCGGCTCGCTGCTGCTGAATGTGCGCCACCGCATGGGGCCGAACGGTATTGGTAAAATTGTCGGGCAGGAGAAGAACATCACCACCTACAACCTGGCACGCATGAACATGCTGCTGCACGGGGTGAAGGATTCCGAGTTCGAGATTTACCACGGCGATACCTTGACCAACGAATGGGACTGGTTGCGTGAAATGAACCCTGCCAAGATGCCGAAGTTTGACGCGGTGGTGGCCAATCCGCCGTTAAGCTACCGCTGGGAGCCATTCGATGCGCTCGGCGAGGACGTGCGCTTCAAAAATTACGGCATGGCACCCAAGTCTGCCGCCGACTTCGTTTTTTTGCTGCACGGCTTCCACTACCTGAAGCAAGACGGCGTGATGGCTATCATCCTGCCCCACGGCGTTCTGTTTAGGGGCGGCGCGGAAGATCGCATCCGTACCAAATTGCTGAAAGATGGCCATATCGACACGGTCATCGGCTTACCTGCCAACCTGTTTTTTCCAACCGGAATTCCGGTGTGCATTCTGGTGCTGAAGAAATGCAAGAAGCCAGACGACGTGCTGTTCATCAACGCCGCCGAGCACTTCGAGAAAGGCAAACGGCAAAACCGCCTGCTACCGGAACACATTGATAAAATTCTTACAACGTATAAAGATCGCAAGAATGAAAATCGCTATTCACACTGCGTGTCGATGGAGGAAATTGAAAAAAACGATTTTAACCTGAATATTTCGTGTTATATCAGTACCCACGAACCGGAAAAAGATATAAGCCTGCAAGCAGTAAATTTGACCTTGGTTGATTTACAGGAGCAGATTATTCGTTCCACGCAAACCCATAACCAATTCCTGAAAGAGTTGGGTTTGTCGTTATTTCCATTGGAATGACAATGACTAATTAATCTTACCAGATATCTCCGAGGAATAGTGCATATGGCCACCAAGAAAAATACGCCCAGTTGGAGTGATGTCAAAACCAGACTCATCGATTTCGATCGCGCTGGTCTATTTGGACTAGTGCAAGACCTGTATGCAGCCAGCAAGGATAACCAGGCTTTTCTTCATGCTCGCTTAGCACTTGGCAACGATGTGCTTAAACCGTATAAGGTCATCATCGATCGCTGGCTTTGTCCGGATATGTTCAAAAACCAGAATATTTCAGTCGCCAAGGCCAAGAAGGCCATATCCGATTACAAGAAAGCCGTTGGCCAATCAGAGGGGCTGACGGAACTGATGGTTTACTACTGCGAACGGGCAGCTGGTTTCAGTAGCGACGTCGGACTGCAGGATGAAGGATATTTCGATGCCTTGGTGAGGATGTTCGAGCAGGCGTTAAAAACCATTGGTATGTTGCCAGAGGGGCAGAGGCCACTTCCCTGGGCGCGGCTGAAAAAGGTTCGTCGCATCAGCCATAACTTCGGCTACGGCGTTGGTGACGACATGGATGAATTGCTTGCCGAGCATGGGGTCGATGACTGACCCATCTGTATTTGCAGCTCTTCAGGCGGAAAACGCCCGACTGATTGCGTTGCTAGAATCTCACAACATTGAGTGGCGGTTGTCTCCTTCAGCTGTACCGGTGGCGCGTGATTTAGAATTGTCCAGACTGACTTCTGCTGAAAAAGTGGCGTTGTTCCGGCGACTGTTTCGTGGACGTACCGATGTTTACCCCATCCGTTGGGAAAGCAAGAGTACCGGCAAGTCTGGGTACGGGCCTGCCTGTGCCAATGAATGGCGTGCTGGAATCTGTGAGAAACCACGTATCGACAAAGACGAACTTAAAGTGTTTCAGGAACTGGCAAGGGAGCTTTTGGGGTTTGATGATCGGCAACTGGCGGCTGCATTAACAGCCGGAGAGATTGTGGAGATATGTAATGACAATGACGAAGCGTAAGAGCCGAATTCTGGATGAGATGCATGAAACAGCACGCGGGCTGCACGGAGCCGGTTTGATCAGCAAGCGGCGTATGGGCGAGTTCGATGCCTTGTGCCATCTCGATGTCCACGAGATGGCCCCGCAGAAGATCAAGTCACTGCGCGAACAGGCCCATGTGAGCCAGGCAGTGTTTGCTGCCGTGCTGAATACCAGCTTGTCCACTGTGCAGAAGTGGGAAATCGGCGACAAGAAGCCGAGCGGTCCATCTTTGAAGTTGTTGAACCTGATTGAACGTAAAGGTCTGGAAGCGCTCATCTGAGGCGCTTTCACGCCAGTGCCGGCGAGGTTATTGCTTAAAGTTGCGAATAGTTGCGATGCCGTTGGAATCCTGCATAGCGGTGAGGATTTCAGCCACTTTTGGGCGTGCATCATCGTGACGTTTGTTCGCTATATAATGGCTTGGTCGTTTTGAAGGAAGTGCATGGATCACGGGGGATGGCAGGAAATTTGCCGTTTTGTTGGATGTCATCGCTTCACGGTCACGCGGCCCTGAATATAGTGCTGCAGGTTGTTGCAGACCAGTTCAATTTTCTTTGTAGACTGCTTTCTAAATTATAGAACCAAGCCGGGTAATGTTTGGGGTGATTGTCTAGTCTTTGCAAGATTTGTCCATTTTTCAATCGAATCATTTTCTGTGTCATCCTATGATAGCTGGCAGGACTCTTGTTTTCTCTTGAGCATACCCACCAAGGCCTCCCTAAAATTCCTCGCAAATCGCTTGTTATCGAACAAAGGAGTTTGGAGTACTCGATCCCGGAGAGTTTTTCGGATAGTTGCCAAGCCCTGAAGATCAGAAGCAAAAGCAACCGCTTTATTCACATAATCATCCTGGTCCTGAGCAATCCAGTTGCTTTGCCCTGCGTTTATGGCGATAGATTCACCCAAATGGGACAAGAATCGATCCCCCCTTAAAGTTAATACAGGAACCCCCATCCAAAGCGCATCTACCGAAGTGGTTCCTCCAGGATATGGGAAGGTATCGAGAACCATGTCAATCCGGTTAGGCGGCTGCTTTCTGATCGTCCGACTGGCTATGCCAGTACCTGGGCTGCCTTGCACAGTATGGCTGCAGGTTTGGGAAAACAATCAGGAAAGGACCGGAAGCTGCGCATTCCTCCTTTTCCTGCTGCTGTTGATCGGATGCTGGAATCCACCAGGTGGATGCAATGGCTGGACCCGGAAGCACGGCATCTTGTCTGGATGCGCGCAGAACGCCGGGACTGGATAGGAAATTTGCCGTCGTGTTGGCCGTGACCGTAATACGGCCTGGAGGCGTTGGCAGAAAGCGCTGCAGTTGGTAGTGGCACATTTGAATGATCGTGATTCCGGGAAATTAAAGTCTAATAGCGTGTTTTAACGCGCATGGGCTGCAATGGGGGAGCATGTGAGGTAATGAGCGAATTTCAGCCCTGCAACATAATTTCCTGTTTAGGTTATGATTTCAACTATCCTCTGATCAGAGGTGCAAGCACAGAAATTTGTCCTCAATGCAGATTTTTTTGATCATTTCCTACCTCCCTGTGCAATCCTGGAAACCTGTGATTAGCGTTGTGCAGGGGGAGGGTGGGTCAAATCTTTGGGGGTTTTTGAGTTGATGACCAAGCGGGTTCCCACGCAGAGTTTTTTTCCACTATAAAAAAGAGCAGGAATGGAAAAGAATAACCCTGTACCTCCTACCTCTGAGGAACTGCCCAACTCCCTGCTAAAGACCCCAAAGGCTGGAACCATGACACGGCGCTTCACGAATTGCCGGGATCATCATGCATCTGTTCCACCTTTACTACCGTTAATGAGAAATCGGGAATGCGTCCAGGCTGCTTTGAAATTGGGCTAAGGCAGGAAGTGGATAGTGTGGTCTAATTAAATAATACATATCGTTTAAATGACTTGGTCAACCACATTCCCCAACAGTTCCTTACAGGTAATTTATTATATGTGGTATTTTGCATCTCGAGGTTCCCATGGGGTAAATTTGCCGTGAATAGACAACTATTGCGGCAACTCGGCAAATTTTAATCGGTCAGGCAAAACATCCCGGCAGATCCAGGATCCTGGGGAAGCTGTACAACGGACCAGGATAGAATCTGGAATATTTCCAATACGCACACAGGAAGCGAACGCAAAATACTGGATCGATCCGGCGAATGTAAAATGTGCCTTGTGCGAAGAGATAAAGCGAAAAATCCGAAAGCTTAAGTCAACCGCAATTCATGGTTGATTTTTCATAAAAATTGACAAATTATCAAAACATGGTTATTTTGAATCTTAATTAGCTAGTCTCAAAATCACGCCTGCAGAAACCCCGACCTGAAAAGCGGGGTTTTTTTATTGGTGAAATGGGACATGAAATCGGGAAGCTATCCAGGAAATCTGGATTTTATTCTCAAGCAGTAACTGGACAATTCGGGAAAGCAGACTATCCGTCAATCGGATGGCTTATGCCTTAATGATCTCATTTCAGACAACATATTAGAACACGTCACAATGCTTAAAATTACCTGGTCATTAATCCTGGGGCCTTTATTCGCTTTAATTATTGCGACCAGCATGACCGTCTCCGGCTGGGACGTCAAAGCCTGCTGGACAGGCGCCATCGTGACGCTGTGCGTCGTCTGGTGGATTTTTGAGCCGATCCCGATTCCGGCAACGTCGATCATTCCGTTGGCGGTGTTTCCGTTGATCGGGGTGTTGACCAAGGAGGATATTGCGAGGGCGTACGGCGACGATATGGTATTGCTGATGCTTGGTGGTTTCATGATTTCAGCTGCCCTGGCGCATTCCGGCACGCATCACCGGTTGGCGGTGGGGTTGATCCGTATCATCGGCGGGCATAGCAGCCGACGTATCGTGTTCGGGTTTTTATGCGCCTGCGCGTTCATCAGCATATGGATTTCCAATACTGCGACCACGCTGATGATGTTACCGTTGGCGCTGGCAGTGATCGATCAGAGCGACGACAAAAAACTGGCTATCCCGTTGCTGCTGTCGGTCGCTTACGGCAGCAGTATCGGTGGATTGGGTTCGCCCATCGGCACGCCACCGAATCTGGTGTTCATGCGCGAATATGAGAGTTTCACCGGAATTACTGTAGGCTTTACCCAGTGGATGAGCTGGGGTGTGCCGGTGATCCTGCTGATGGTGCCGTTGGCGGGTTTGTGGCTGACGCGAAATTTGCATTTTAAAGGCGAATTGTCGATGCCGCCGACAGGACCGTGGCGCGCGGAAGAGCGGCGGATGCTGCTGATTTTCGGTTTGACCGTACTGACGTGGATCACGCGCAATGAACCGTTTGGTGGCTGGAGTCTCTGGTTTGATTTAAAAGGGGCAAGCGATGCGACGGTGGCATTGATTGCCGTGCTGGTGATGTTTTTGATCCCGAACGGTCGGGGCGGTAAGTTGCTGGATTGGGATACTGCCGTCAAGGTGCCGTGGGGCATTCTGATTCTGTTTGCGGCCGGCATTACAATTGCGCAGGCATTCGTTGAAACCGGATTGTCGAAAGCGGTCGGTGAGCAATTGACCATCCTGTCCGGGTTGCATCCGCTGATCATCATTGCTTTTATTGCGATTGTCGTGACGTTTCTTACCGAAACAACCAGTAATACCGCCACTGTGGTGCTGCTGATGCCTATTCTGGGACCGGCTGCGCAAGCTGCCAATATTGATCCTGCAATGTTGATGTTACCGGCGGCGATGAGCGCCAGTTATGGTTTCATGATGCCGGTCGGCACGGCGCCGAATGCAATCGTGTTTGGCACCGGAGTGGTGCCGATTAACAGCATGGTGCGCGAAGGACTGGTACTGAACTTTATCGGCGCTGCGGTGATCACGGCGGTGTGTTATTGGCTGGTCGGCTGATCAAGCGGCCTTCTACAGAGACTCTGATTTTTCCCCGCATTACTTTAACCCTCCCGGCTTCGATATCCACCATCAGCCGGCGCAGGGCAGGGCGTTCCATATTCCCCCTGGAATAGGCTGGATCGTCATAATCATCTGCCACCGCGATCCAGCCTTCCGCCCGCTGGCTGGCGATATAGTCATGACCGGCATCCCGCTGCGCATTGATGGAATTGTAATCCTGATCCAGTCCTTCTTCACTGGACTTGCGGGTGTACACGGCACAGCGCATGCGTTTTTTAACGGACCCGCTCATTTGCCAGATTCTCTTTTAGAACCCTTGCTCACACCAGTCTGCTTCAGCCCGAAGAATTATGGCTCCGACCATCGGGTACCGGGGATCTCGCGGGCAATCACCGACAGGCTGCCCTGATACGCATACTGCCCATCGGCTACCACTACCACGCAATGTTCCACCTCATGATACAGCCGGGTCAGAATGGTACCGACTGGTAAAGGATGATCTTTGACTCGCTGTTTTAGCCTGCTATTCCGTACCAGGGCTTCAATCCGGTGCTGGTTGCTTTCCAGCAGATTGTGATCCATCTTGCGGAATTCGATCAGCTGCAACTGATAGGCAATGCGACGTTCCAGAAATGGTCGGTTGTGGGCGAGGATATCACCACCCAACAAGCGTTTCCACAGCACCTTGATCTTCTGCATATCCAAACCGGGCAGCTGGGAGATCTGTGCTACGACCGAAGGGGGTGTGCAAATTGGGCAGGTTTCGGATTCATACAATCTCCTTGTAATAGGATTGGTTGGAGGCTGCATGAACGCTTCTTCCGGGCGGAATGGCAAGTTCAAACTGGCTATCTGCTTCGGAATGATTCGAACTGGTGGATGAATAGATGAATGATCTCGTGTTTCATCAATTATGTAGGTGGCCTGCTCTCTACAATCGCAGGTTCTGGAGTGATCAGAAACTCTTGAATTTTCGTGATCGGTACTTGAAATATCCCTGTCATATTTGACAGAACAGTTAAATAAATATTTTTAGTATTATATTTAGTATTATATTTTTTTCTTATATTTCGTTGACAACTTCTGAAAGGACATCCCATGGCACCTTACCATCAGCAACCAGCAAACCATCCCAGGCAGGAAAGCTCCGGCCTTATCCACCTTTCCCGGGACGGCTATATCCGTCTGGCATACCAGACATTCCGGAAATTCGAAATGACCT
>NZ_CAJNBL010000003.1 GCF_905221025.1 Candidatus Nitrotoga fabula | reverse complement strand
TTCGAAAGGATCAGGGGATTTTTTTCCAACATGGCCGGACTGGCACCCAGCAAGATTTTCCAGATTACCCATAACCTGAAATTACCCACAAGCTGAAATTGTTCCATGAAATGAACAGGATATTTCTGCGGCACAGCGGGGTAAATTCTAACCAATTGTTTTTTAGTAATTTAAATTGTGCGCATGAATTAGGCGGGGGTCAAAAATCATTTTGATTCTGGCCACTTAGCTGCGGTTTGACCAGCTCAAGCCCCCATCAATGAAGATTGGCGGCCAGCCCGCAGCACTTCTTGAATTTCTTGCCGCTTCCGCACGGGCATGGGTCGTTGCGTCCCACCTTGGGTTGCATGGATTTGGCGGTTTCACGCTCATATACTGCCTGCCGGAACGGGAGCCAATATTCATAAATTGCCACAACCGCCTCGGGGATCTGCCGTGCAAGCTTGTCGCGGCGAGGTGGAGTTTTGGTCAGCTCATGTTGGTCTGGCCCAAAATCGTCCTTTCCTAAAAGACCAATCGGGCGATACCAGGCCTGCCCTTCCGGGGTGTCCAGCATCGGTTTCCAGTCATTCCAGCATAGCTTCATGCCTTCGACGAAGCCATATGCCCAGCCTTCTGCATCATCGTACTCCTTGCCACGATAGGTACGGGTACACCAGATCGGGAACAATTCGCGACGTTCCTCTACCGTAAGTTGTTCCTGCCTGGGTCGATAGTCGATCTGGCCCAGGTTATGGGCTAATTCCTTAGCGATGGTGGATCTGTCTCATTCCAGTATGCCGACAATCTTGACTGTTCATGTTCTGTCATTTTCAAGGCATAAATCTGATATCGTTCTTCTTGAGTGAGGTGTGTATAGTATATAGTGTCAGAAACATAACAAAAAATGGTGGAACTCTTTGGTTTGGAGCCATAAGATGGGTTCGGGGCCATAACATGCCATCAACACGTAATGTACGTAGATTTACGATATAGAATTAATTACTTAATGGGCGCTCATTCACGGAGTTGCCGGTTGACCCAACATTAGGAGAACATGCATGGCAATTGTCTATAAAATATTTCCTGCGATCGGTATCGCGCGTATCGGTAATAGTGATGCAGATTACTTTCTTGGTCCGGAAAGTCCTGGAATTGCCCCTTCAGGCCCATATCGTGACAAGACACCCGAAAAGAAAATTAAACCTCAGGCTGTCAGGTTTCGTGTCTATCAATTCGAACGAGACGAGTTCGGAAAGGAAAACTGCATACGTGAAGTCACCCTGAAAAAAGGTACATCCATTGAGTGGTCAATTCAACTGGTGAACAGAAAAGCCGCTGGCGGAATATTTCCACCGGGTGGATCAACTGCAACCCCAAGGAACAGGGACTATGACCGATCAGGGCTGGTGATTGATAGCCTGCCGCAATCCATTTCCGGTAAATTATCGTGTGCGAAAGAGTTATCCGGGGAAATCAACTTTATAAAAAACGGCAATATCGAGGGAAACGCTCGCGTCAAGTTAGCAAAAATATCGACCGATAGCAAAGGACGGTTGCTGGTTATTGGCGGTCCGGGCGAATCCAGGTCACCTTTAAATAGTAGTCTATATGGTTTCGCAAATAATGACGGATGGTACGATAGCGTTTCTGATGGTTCAGTTACGGCAACCATCAAAATGGATGGTACTGAACCTGTAATCGCTGAAGGTGGTGCATGGGTGCTTGTTGCACCTCCATCCTATGCTCCAGAGATTGATAATGTTGTTACCTGGTACGATCAAGCGCTGAATGTTGTAGCACGCGACTTTACACCGCAACTAATGTCCAGAGTCCCGTCCTTTACCGCCGATATTTTCCCAATTTTAAAAAGAACGTATTTGTTATCCTGGGTTCTCAAAGGTGGGCAGCGTTATCATGGCGGAGCGGGGAATTTTCTTGATCCGTCCCGGATAAATGCAATGGCAGACAATTCTGATGCAAGTCGCTCGGCACGTGAACGTGTCTTTAATAAACTTGTGCCGCCGAATACTTCGGCTCCACGATCTGAAGTGCTTCCTGATCCTCCTAAAAATATGCCAAGATTGTATAGTGGCGTAGATCCTGATGACCCCAGTCGATATGAATACGCGGCGCTCACGGCATTGCAATACACCATGATGAAGAGATGGGCGGAGGGAAATTTTGTTGCTGATTGGGATGGCGAGCCAAACTTCGTCGAAATAAAAAAACTGCCGCTGGACATGCAACCTGCCGCGCTAACCCGAGCTGCCTTGGAAGCCTGCATCGGGGGCCCCTTTTATCCAGGGATTGAGGCCACCTATTTAATCGCACAGAGAGAAACTTATATTGAGCCATTCCGGATTGACCCGCGACATCCAGCTGGCTTCTTAACGGAACGAATGGCGCTGCCCTGGCAGGCGGATTTCGAAGAGTGCGGTGATTTTTGGTGGCCTGCCCAGAGACCCGTTGAGGTAACTGCAGGCGATGGTAACAGAGTGCCATTTTCACGGGGAGTGAACGGCAAATCGGATATGGTTAAATGGTGGACTGAATTGGGTTTTATTGTTCGTAAAGGTACAAAGTACGTTGAAAGTGAACGTCAGCCAATACCACCAGAACCCATCAATGGTGACTCCTGATATTCAGTTTGATGTTTGTATTTTAGGTGGGGGGCCAGCAGGTTTATCTGCTGCCCTCGCCCTTGCAAGCGTTGGGTTGCAAGTGGCAGTCATCGAAAAAGGTGATTATACCGGCACTCGTTATGGTGAGCATATCTCTCCTTCTGCACTATCTTCTCTGTTGCACATTGGTCTGCCGGCTAACGATGTTCTGGATTGCCCAGCGCACCTTAAGTCTAGTGGGATTCGTTCCTTTTGGTCTGGTGAAGAAAGCCAGACTGATTATCTATTTCACCCCTTCGGTTTTGGGCTAAATCTTTCCAGACCAGAATTTGATCAAAGACTCGCTGAACATGCAATGTCCAAAGGGGTAACCATCCTGACGAATGGTAAATTCCTGCAGTCCTTGCCTACACATGGGGCTTGGTACCTGTTATTCAGAAATCAACATGGCAACGGGAAGTTGCGTTCCAGATTTATCGTGGACGCATCAGGAAGGGGGGCTGTGTTTGCCAGAAACAGGGGCGAGCGCGTCATTCGATTCGACTCTCAAATTGCCATTACGAGAAGATTTGAATCTGCTTCTTCAAGCAAACATGCCAGCATGACCAGTGTGTTAATCGAACCTTGCAGCATTGGGTGGTGGTATTTGTGCTCCCTGTCTTCAGGCACGCTGGTCTGTACTCTTTTTACCGACGCTGATTTATTTAAACGGGGGTGTCACTCTGCAGAATCAGAGTGGGATAACAATATTTCAGAGGCAAAAAACATTCTGGCGCTATTGGCAGATTTCAAGCCAGGCAAAATGTCATTCTGTTCCGCAGCGACTCAACGTTTACCCAAAATTCATGGCGAAAACTGGATTGCCATTGGAGATGCCGCTTTTTCATTTGACCCGTTGTCCGGGCAAGGGATTGTAAAAGGCATCCGGCAGGGTTGGATCCTGGGGTTAGCCGTTGCCAGGTTTCTCGAGGGGGATCGTGAACCTCTACAGAAAGTAATTGAAGACATAGAAAGCATTTTTACTGATTACCTGGGCATTCGGCATGAGTATTATCGACAGGAAAAGCGTTGGGCGGATAGTCAATTTTGGAAGCGTCGGTCAACGCCAATGCGTCCCCGCACCTGGAGCAGTAATGAGATTATGGTATCTCCCGGGTCTAGCTGCTGGTGACTGGGAGTGAAGCATCTTTCCATTGATCTTGGGTAGGGGAGATCTGATTTGGTTTTTAGGATGCGCTGAAGAACTCGGTTCATTTATGTATGTTCAGCGTACCCGATCAGTTTCAATCAATCATCACTAGTTATTCCATTTTATGACCGGATATGACCTGGCTGTACTGTCAATTTTCGCATCTCAGGATAGACGGACTCCCCATCTCGCCAGCATCAGGTTGGCTATTCCGAACACAGAAAATAACTGTACTGTTTTCGTCACCAGAGTGCCTTGCCCTTGTTGATTGCGTTACGGCGGGCCAATGGGACACGACCCCTGGTTGATCAATGTATCCGGCGGCATTGTGGAACTGTATACCAGACAGATCCACCCGCAGTTAATGGGCCATTGCAAATGATCTTTACCATCAATAATTTAGCAGGGTAAAAACTGGTGTGGTTGTCCGGAGATTACCTGGTTTGTCCTTTTGCGCTGGCGAGAGGCGTGCAGACTCTGGGTCATTTTGGGAATGACTTACTATCTTGATTGAAATTCGTGTGACTTGTTCTTGCGTAATTAATTGTTTGATAGTAAAGTAATTTTAATCATGATTCATGGAAGTTACGCATTTTAACTTTCTTGATATACTTGAAAAAGTATTGGGTGCAATTATTTGCAAATGTTGTTTTTGAAAGGGTAATTATGTTTAATGAAAAGAATATGGCTTTATTGGCACCTTATGGGTCTATGAAGTTCACTAAATTGTCTACTAAAGTTGGTGCCAATGCACCAACACCGGCACCGCCACCGTCACCGCCACCGGGTGACGGGAAAACTCTTTAGCATTTTTAAAAATGAATTCAGGTCGGCAGCGTGAAGAGCGCAGCCGACCTGGAAACAGAAAGCCGTATCGCCATCGTTCATAGCGTGTTGCAGGAGCGCGGTCCTTTTCCTTTGCCAATGAAGGCAGAATTCCTGTAAACGCTAAAATCCGGCAGAGAAAGTTTAATTGCTTTCTGCATGAGACGTTGAGAACGCCTGTGGCATCAATACTGGTTCTGAGACGAAATTTGTGGGCTGCTCTCCTGTCAGGCTGTTGAGGAATGCCGTCAGGTTGCGAACTTCCTGATCGTTGAGCATCTTACCGAGCTGAATTTTCCCCATGACCCGTATCGCCTGGGGCAAGGTGGCGACTGAACCGTCATGGAAATAAGGCGGCGTCATGGCGACGTTGCGAAGACTCGGTACTTTGAATACGTACTTGTCGGCAGGTTCTTGTGTAGCAGCGAAACGGCCTTCATCAATGGTCGGGCTGCCTGTATGTTTCCAGTATTCTTCAAAAATTCCGAATTTCTGAAATGAAGAACCCCCGACCCCCACGCCGTTGTGACAGGACACGCAGCCAATTGAAATACATTCTTTGCAATGTCCATGCCGATTACGTTATTCTTCATTTCGGATCCTCCTGTTCAAGTGGTTGGGTTCAGCTTCTCCACTTTGGCACATTGATGCCGTTACAGCGAGGATCCCCTCGTGCCGGTGTGCCACTCCCCGCTGCCGGGGGAGGCGTCCATACCATCTGAACAACATGAATAAATTAGTCACCAGAGAGGACGCGGCAACAGTCTCCATGCCACAACCCGTCGGGTTCTGGCATGCGTTCGTCTTCTGGCTAAAGTTAGGTTTTATCAGCTTTGGTGGTCCTGCCGGGCAGATCTCGATCATGCATCAGGAACTGGTCGAGAACCGACGCTGGATTTCCGAGCGGCGCTTTTTGCACGCGCTTAACTATTGCATGGTTCTACCCGGCCCGGAAGCGCAGCAACTGGCAACCTATATCGGTTGGCTGATGCATAGAACTTGGGGTGGCATCGTTGCTGGTGTGCTATTTGTGCTGCCCTCGCTGTTGATTCTGATTATCCTGTCATGGGTGTACATCGCCTTTGGCGAGATGTCTCTTGTTGCTGGCCTGTTTTATGGCATTAAGCCTGCGGTAACAGCCATCGTTGTGCAGGCTGCGCATCGTATCGGTTTGCGCGCTCTCAAGAACAATTGGCTGTGGGGTATTGCAATTGTTTCTTTCATCGCCATCTTTGCAGCAAATGTCCCTTTTCCGGCTATTGTTGCTGGCGCTGCGTTGCTGGGCTATGCTGGCGGGCGGATTGCACCCGAAAAATTCAGGATTGGCGACGGTCACGGCAAAGCCGGCAAGGCATTTGGCCCTGCAATCATCGATGACAACACGCCGCCTCCAGAGCATGTAAAGTTCCGCTGGTTCCGTTTGTTTCGCGTTGTCGTGGCAGGAGCTTTGTTGTGGCTGGTGCCAATGGGGGCTTTGACTGCGTTCTATGGCTGGAACCATACTTTGACGCAGATGGGATGGTTTTTTACCAAGGGAGCCTTGCTGACCTTCGGCGGGGCTTATGCCGTGTTGCCCTATGTGTACCAGGGTGCGGTGGGTCACTACGCCTGGCTTACACCTACGCAAATGATCGATGGCCTGGCATTGGGTGAAACCACTCCGGGGCCGCTGATCATGGTGGTGGCATTTGTCGGTTTCGTGGGCGGTTACGTCAAGGCGCTGTTTGGGCCGGATGCCTTATTCCTCGCGGGAGCAGTCGCGGCCAGCATTGTGACGTGGTTTACTTTTCTGCCGTCCTTCCTGTTCATTCTGGCGGGGGGGCCACTGGTGGAAAGTACACATAATGAACTCAAGTTTACAGCCCCACTGACGGCCATTACCGCCGCCGTGGTTGGTGTGATTTTGAATCTGGCGTTGTTCTTCGGCTACCACGTCCTTTGGCCAAAGGGATTTAACGGTGGTTTTGATTGGGTTTCGGCTTTGATTGCACTTGGTGCAGCAGTTGCATTGTTCCGTTTCAAGCGCAACGTGATTCATGTGATTGCCGCATGTGCAGGCATCGGCCTGATTCTAAAAACCATGCTTTTGTGACATACGCCATTCAATGGGCTTGCGCGCATCTTTTATGCAGATGTCGCTTTACTGATTCAGCCGTGGGTAGTAGGGCAACCGTTGTATGGTCATGTGGATGATTAAATGGACGTAAATTTAATTCCAGGAATTCCCGTTGCGGGTTAAACAGCGTTCGATCATCACTCCATTTTGTCTGGGCTTATTTCATACACAAGGTGATTTGTTTAAATGAAATAGATGGATGCAGGTTGATCATCTGCGATTTTGCTATCATGCCCATGAAATCCAGGATAAGGAAAAACCGAAATTCCGGGAAATCGTCCCAATTGATCCAGAGAGGGGGCAGACCATGATCAGACTGACCTATGCCAGTACCACTAAACGCGATTGGAGCCCGGAGGATCTGCTGTCCTTGCTGAAACAATGCCGGAAGAATAACGACGCAAACAATATTACCGGAATCCTGCTGTATTCAAAAGGGACGTTTTTCCAGGTGTTGGAAGGCGGGGAAGAGGCCGTGGAAAAGCTTTTCAAGATCATCGAAAAAGATCCGCGCCATCAGGACTGCACGCTCCTTGAAAAACTGAACATCAGCGAACGGTCTTTTCCGTACTGGAGCATGGGATTTGAAAAAATTGATCCCAAGGAGCTCAGTCAGGTAGAAGGGATGAATGATTTTTTCGAGCATGCCTTTAACCCTGCCGGTTTTGCCGCCCATAAAAACATTATCGGCCCATTATTGGCTTATTTGCGCAGCCAGCTGGTAAAGCAGGTGAGTGCCGAAAGCCATGAAGAGCTGCCGATGAAGCATGCAGATCCGTTTATCCGCAATCTGAACCGCACGATACGGATGGGCGTGAAATTCCTGTCCATGTTAATGGTCCTCGTGATCCTGCTTAGCATTCTGGAAGTGGTACATACCATCTGGGTTAAAATCAGTAACTCGCCATATTTCCTGATTAGTACCAACGACCTGCTGCAAACATTCGGTTCTTTTCTGGCAGTTTTGATCGCCATCGAAATTTTTCTGAACATCACGGTTTACATTCGGAGTGACGTAATTCCGGTCAAGCTGGTCATCGCTACGGCATTGATGGCCATTGCCCGAAAAATAATCGTCTTTGACTATACGCATCTAGCTCCGGAATACGTAAGCGCCTCCGCTCTGGTGCTGGTTGCTTTGGGAATAACCTATATTCTGGTTAAAAAACATGACTAGCAGTCTGTCTGATTTTCCCGATCGTTATGAGACAATACCCATTCAGAAATTCTTCAAGTCAAGCGTTGATATTTCATATTTGAATCTGCGTGATGACGTGATGAAATGTAACGAAATCATCGTAATTAACTCATTGAACCGGAAAAATTTTATGACCACTTATATGTACACCACATCTGTCCCTGTTTTCAAACAGTTATTAAACAGCCTGCGCAATATTTTAACCAAGGCAGAAGACTATGCTGCGGAGAAAAAAATTGATCCGACCGTACTCCTGGAGGCCAGGTTATATCCGGACATGTTTCCCTTGATTCGCCAGGTGCAAATTGCCGCCGATTTTGCGAAGAGTGTGTCTGCCCGATTAGCGGGTGTGGAAGTACCGGCGTTTGACGACCATGAAGGAAATTTCACTGAGCTGAAGGAACGGATTGGAAAAACGCTGTTATTTATCGAAAGCCTGACACCCGCGCAATTTGAAGGCAGCGAGACACGGGAAATCGTACTGCGTCCGGGCACACCTAAAGAGAAAAAATTGCTTGGACATGCGTATTTGACCAGCTATGGCTTACCGCAATTTTTTTTCCATGTGACTTCAGCCTATGCGATTCTGCGGCACAATGGCCTGAACGTGGGCAAGGGGGATTATATGGGAACCTTTTAAAATAGAGTGCGTTTAGCTATTGGCGGTGGCTGCCTGATTTTTCATCTCAAGCATGATGTTCTATACCTGGAATTGCTTTCGCAGCTATTTGGAACAATCGATTTGTTGGAATGGATTGCCTGGGTCGTCGATGAGCTTACGGCGGGTGAAGATGCCAGAAGGGCTGGTTTTTTGTATGAATTCTTTATGGATGAAAAACTGGATATCAATGCAGAAACTGCCGCGGCACATCGATGTCATGGTTGATCAGAAGCGGGTGGCTGCCTCCCTCCCTAAGGGTTTGTAGAGCCCAAACTGCACTGGCACGTACGGGATAACCTCCCGAAACCCGGGTGACTCAAAGAACTTCTAAGAATGCTTTCACGTTGCCGCTCCAGACTGCGAAATCCAGTAGTGAAAAATTTTCTTTGCAGACAGTATCTATTTGATTTTTTCTGAGCAGTATTTTCGTCTTCGATAGCTTGAATCTGCTTGTCAATTTCAGGGGGCGTAAGGTTTACCAAAAGCCTGAGAATTCGCTTTTCTCTTCATCCTGTTCCTGACCACTCATGTTTGCATGAGCACTGCGGCTCTCTTTCGTTGCTTTTGGCAGTTCGATTTTGTTCCGTTTGTAGTAGTCCGTTACCAGGCATTCAAGGGCATTGACCATACTTCGATTTTCGCGTTCAGCTATACCTCTAAGAGCCTGCTTAATCCCCAAAGATACGCGCAAGTTCAACGTCTCCGTCTTTAATTCCTTATTCATGGCTACTCCTGCTATTGCAATGTATCCCTACCGCCCGGCCGCAGTATGAGCTTGCGATGCCGCCGCTTTCCGTACTGCGTCGCTTCGATGTCATGCCGCCAGCCGACTTCATTTTTGTAAAAACACGAAATGGAAGCATGAGTATCCGTTTTCCTGACTTTTAACGTACAGGGAATCATGTGCATTTTTATGAGATGGCACCTGCCGTATGATCCAGCTTGCCCTCCAGGAAAACCCGGCTGGCCCGGATATCTTCCGCCTCGATAGTCATCAGATCAATGCTGGTGAGTGTTTTTTTCCCTTGGGTAAATAGCCGGTTGGCCTGGCGTAACCGGGCCCGGTCTAGCGCATTCCTCACCGAGCGGGCATTGGCAAAATATTCCAGTGTCATGCGTAACCGGATGTATTCCTCAAAAGCTTTTTCTCCATCGGGACTGAAGCGGTAGTTTTGTGCTGCCAGCATCAGCTTGGCAATAGCAACCAGTTCATTTGGTCCATAATCCGGAAAATCCACGTGATGCGCGATTCGCGAGCGCATGCCAGGGTTGCTCTGGAAAAACTTGTCCATCCGGTCCTGATATCCGGCCAGAATAACAACCAGGTCATCGCGGTTATTTTCCATCGTCTGTAATAAAATCTCGATGGATTCAGCGCCGTAATCGCGCTCATTTTCCGGTTTATAAAGATAATAGGCTTCGTCGATGAATAAAACGCCTCCCATGGCCCGTTTGATCACTTCTTTGGTTTTTGGTGCAGTGTGCCCAATATACTGGCCCACCAGATCATCCCTTGTTACCGATACCAGATGTCCTTCCCTGACATAGCCAAGACGATGCAATATTTCCGCCATACGCAGCGCCACGGTTGTCTTGCCCGTGCCCGGATTCCCGGTAAAACACATATGCAAGCTTGGCGCGCCAGCAGATAAGCCGATCTGTTTGCGTACACGATCCACAAGGAGCAAGGCGGCAATTTCATTTATGCGGGTTTTTACCGGTTTTAGGCCGATCAGTTCGCGATCCAGCTTGTCCAGTATTTCTCGGATATTGGATTCACGAAATTCAGCATCCAGGTCAATCGATATGCTTTCAACCGGATTCAGGTCTTTTTCAGATGGATTGTTCATAGTGTATCCTTCCTATACAAATGTCCCAGAATTCAGAATGATTCTGTAAAAAAATAAAACTTGATTGATCGATAGGCATGTAGATTCACCCACTCGATCAGCCAACCGATTTCCGGAAGTACTGAGTTTTCCGGATTTCATGGTGATGCATGATTGCCTAGCATTAGCGCTATGGTTTTATTATTTTGTACGGTAGCCGGTATCAAAGATGCAATTTGATTCTCTCCCTTCACCAGAGTGAAGGGAGAGAATTTGGTTGCTAGTATCTTTCCCCTTCTGACTTGTCCGTCGCGTAAGAGTGAATGGTATAACTAATATTTCTTCCTTCCCTCTCCTGACGTACCACACCAAAACCAGGCTCTGATTTGGGGCGGTTAACAATGTATGACATCTTCAGACTTTCCACACCGCGGGTAGAATCAAAAGCCGTCACGCGGATATAGTGATTTGGAAAGGTTTTTCGGCAATTGTTAATCTCGAGCAGAATGCCGGCCGGGTCTTTCAAATCAAACATTGGATTACCGAACATTTCCCAATAGGTATTGCGCGGGTGCGGATCATCCGTATATTCAATCCCGATAGCCCAGTTATGATTCAGCGCATACTTTATCTGTGCGGAAATCTGCTGGTCGGTTAAAGCAGGCAAGAAAGAAAACTGGCCTTGCGTAAGGTGATTCCCTGTATTTGTCATCATGATTTTTTCTCCTGATTACGGTTAAACACTGGACGTGGCTGAAGGTACAAAGTCAGCCGTATCCGTGGATTCATAGTTGAACGTGATATCCTTCCATGTATCCAGCGCCTGCTTGAGAGGTGTGCACCATTTGGCTGCATCTGCAAGAATCTTCGGGCCTTCTGCTACATAATCACGGCCTTCGTTACGCGCCTGAATGATCGCTTCCAGTGCAACACGGTTCGCGGTTGCGCCAGCCTGGATCCCTTGCGGGTGTCCAATGGTTCCGCCACCAAACTGCAGTACCACATCTTCACCGAGATAATCAATTAATTGATGCATCTGGCCTGCATGGATTCCTCCAGATGCAACTGGCATGACTTTCTTGAGCGATGCCCAGTCCTGATCAAAGAATAATCCATGTTCCAGACTTTTTTCAGTCCTGGTTTCACGCAAGGTATCGTAGAATCCTTTAATCATGAGAGGATCGCCTTCGAGCTTACCGACAACCGTACCTGCATGAATGTGATCGACGCCCGCCATACGCATCCACTTGCAAATTACACGGAAATTCATACCGTGATTTTTTTGCCGTGAATAAGTCGAATTACCTGCGCGGTGCAAATGTAAGATCATGTCATTTTTGCGTGCCCATTTTGCCATCGACTGAATCGCAGTGTAGCCAATCACCAGGTCAATCATGATGATGACGGACCCCAGCGATTTGGCGAATTCCGCTCGTTCATACATGTCTTCCATGGTGCCTGCCGTGACATTCAGGTAATGTCCCTTAACTTCGCCTGTGGCGGCAGCTGCCCTGTTCACGCCTTCCATGCAATACAGGAAGCGGTCACGCCAGTGCATGAAAGGTTGAGAATTGATATTCTCGTCATCTTTCATGAAATCAAGGCCGCCTTTCAGGCCTTCATATACAACACGTCCGTAATTCCGGCCAGAAAGTCCCAGCTTGGGTTTGGTCGTGGCACCTAGCAGGGGACGGCCAAATTTGTCCAGGCGTTCACGTTCAACTACGATACCGGTTGCCGGTCCCTGGAATGTCTTGAGATAGGCCACCGGAATGCGCATATCTTCCAGACGCAAAGCTTTAACCGCTTTAAATCCAAATACATTACCAATGATTGAGGCGGTCAGGTTTGCGATTGAACCTTCTTCAAATAAATCGATATCGTAAGCAATATAGGCAAAGTATTGCGCTTCATTTTTTGTGCCAGGGCCTGTATTCGGCACCAGTTCAGAACGATAAGCCTTAGCACGATAAAGCTCGCATGCGGTCAAACGGTCAGTCCATACCACAGTCCAGGTAGCAGTAGAAGATTCACCCGCTACCGCAGCAGCAGCTTCCTCATGATCAACTCCCTCTTGTGGAGTGATACGGAACATGGCGATAACATCCGTGTCTTTGGGCACATAAGATGGTTCCCAGTAACCCATTTTTTTGTATGGTATTACGCCGGATTTGTAACGCTCTTTACCTTCTTTCATTGTTTCAGAAGCCATAATTTTCTCCAGGTCATTGAAAAATACTTGCCGTCAACTTAAGTTTGGAAGCCGGGATCAGCAAGTGGGAGCCATCATAGAATCTGTTATTCATTTATGATAATAATTTATTTTAATTATTATCATTGACTAAAATCTATGGAAAGTGATTCAGGAATTTTTATGTATCACGGAATTTTTGGTACTTAAAGAGCCAATCAGCGTACCCTTGAGGCAAACAGAAGGTTTTGTAAAAAACAAGGATATTGCAGACACAATACCAGATGATCCTATACTTTTAACGGAAATTAGAGATAGGTGATCTTTGGGATTTTTGCATTCAGGGGCAGATGAACATTCTGGCTGGTTGTGCTGCGCAGAAACCTATGGGTATGGATGCAAATGGAAAAATGAAATCTGGAATTTTCGCTTCTATTGCATACATGCAGCTCATAGTGAATGTTGTGCCCACGCACGGGTGCGTGGTTTGACATAGTTGAACAAAGTTGCGGTGCCCGGTCATTATGGACTATGAATTGTCATTTTCTCGGTGTCTTTGACCTGGCACTAGAACCTTGGTACATTCAATTTCTATTCATAACTCACTTGTTATTTGACCCGCATGCACTCAAGTATCAATTCCGATTCGGCCGATTTGCTGCCTGACAACGATCCGCAACGTGTTTTGCTGCACAATGAGGTGCATGCCCGGCCTAGTCAGCGCATCCGCTTACCTGCGTTAGTGATTTATGTTGTGGTGATTAATGCAGGTATCACGCGCGAACAGGAATGCGATCATTTGCGTCACCTTCCAGGACAGCAGACGTTGATGCTCGAACAATTGCAGAATAATTTTCTGCGTCTGCGATTGCCTGGATATACCTTGCGCTGGGAGCGTCATACTGAATTCACAAGGTATACGCTGGTGCAGCATTTACCGGAAGTGGCTCAATTGGGAGCAACGGATCCGGAATTGCTTTCTTGTCTGGCGTTACCGCGAGGATGGCTGGCTGAAATTCCTGGCCGCACTTTTGCCGCGGTCAAGCTGGCATTGGTGTCTGGTGATCTGAATCAGCCTGATGAATTGCTCATGCAGGCACGCAAGTGGTTTGGCGGAAACCCTGTGGTGGCTTCGTTGATCGGCAGAGAAGGGCACTCATTGGCTGTGACGGATTTTATGTTGCGCCCCAGCGGATTTGAACGCATGCTGGTGATCATGCCGGCTGATGCATCCGAGACGCGCGCAGGGCGTATTTCGCAGCGTCTGCTGGAGATTGAAACTTACCGGTTGATGGCTTTGCGCGGTTTACCTGTAACCAAACAGCTTATTCCCGAATTGACCAGTGCTGAGCAGCAGTTAGCCGAAATTACCGCACAATTGGAAAATAAGGCGGCTTCCGATCAAGAATTATTGGATACCCTGATTTCCCTGGCCACGCGCGTTGAGCGTGCGACGGTAGAACATGCCTATCGTTTTGCTGCGACGCAAGCTTATAGCAAGCTGGTCACGCAACGCATCGCTGAACTCTGGGAACAAGCCTTGCCGGGCACGCAAACCATCGGGGTGTTCATGCAACGGCGTCTTTCCCCGGCAATCGCAACGGTTGAGGCGACCGCGCAGCGCATGAGTTATTTATCCGCACGCGTTTCACGCGCCAGTGCCTTGCTGCGCACGCGTGTCGATATTTTGACTGAAGCGCAGAATCAGCAATTGCTGGAAAAATTATCGCGCGGGCAGGAATTGCAATTGAGGTTGCAAAGTACTGTCGAAGGTTTGTCGATCGCGGCGATTTCGTATTATGTCATCAGCTTGCTATTGTATGTGAGCAAAGCCGCTAAGGCGGCCGGTTTGCCGATTCATCCGGAACTGGCAACCGGATTCATGGTTCCGGTCGTGATATGGGTAGTTTGGCGTACCACGCGGCGTATTCACGATAAGTTTTTCAAACCGCATTAGCAGATAGCGCCGATTCAAATAGACGTGCAAGGTCTGATTGAAGAATACCTGATTGGGTATTTGTTAAAAACTGCAATAATTGCAAAAAATTCACTGCAATTTTACAGTAGCGCAAAACCCGCATTTATTCTATTGTGACGGCCATCATTCCAATGGCCGTCAAATTGATGCGCCACAACTGCCTACAATTGGCCATGTTTATTTGCTCTGCCATAGGTCGCATATAAGAGCATGCCGGTAAAAATCGAACCTCCAATTAAATTTCCCAAAGTGACCGGAACTTGATTCCAGAACCACCATTGATAAACGCTGATATCAGCACCCAATAGAATTGCGGCAGGTATTACAAACATATTAACGACACAATGTTCAAATCCTAGTGCAAAAAATGTCATGATTGGCAGCCAGGGAGCAATTATTTTTCCAATAGTTGACGTAGAGATCAAGCCTAACACTACCCCTAAAGTCACCATCCAGTTACAAAGGATGCCATTGATCAAAGCAGCGAGCCAGCCGATGGAACCTGCGTGCTGGTAAGCAAGCGTTTTAGCCTGGGCAACCGCAATAATTTTTTCTGTCAAGCGGCCACCCGGGACTGGCGAAGCTCCAGTCAGTGTCAAGGCCAGCAACACAGCAAAAAACAGGCTGCCCAACAAATTTCCTAGAAAAACCCAGCACCAGTTTCGTAACATTTCTCTGCTACTTATTTTCCCATCCGCGACACTCATTGGTAGCAACGCGAAGCTGCCTGTAACCAATTCCAATCCGAGCAGCACGATCATCACGAAGCCGACAGGGAATATTACGCCCATTGTCAGTGCCGCCGCGCCTCCCGTAAATCCATCTGAGACCTTGAATGCAAGTGCAGTCGCAAAACCCAACAGTACTCCGGAAAGAAACCCTCGAAGCAACATGTCCAGAACACTGAGAGATGCTTTTATTTCTCCCACAACAATAAGTTGTTTAATTAACTTGATAGGTTGTACGTAATCCATTTTCGTCACCTTTACGCCATGCGCATAATTTCCATGGCTAAGAGAATATTCAAGGCAGCCGTGACTGCCATGCCGGAAGAAACAGCCACACACAAACTAAAATCTGAATCAGTTCATTGATTATGATGCTTGGTTATAAGCAATATTAATGCCATAATTTTTTTCAATTTAAATCAATAGGTTGTTGTATAGATATTGTGAATTAAATTTGGCTTGCACGATGATAGTGCCATTGCTGTCGAAAAATGCCTGCAATTGGTGCGCTTACAAAAAATGACGGCAGGAAAGGACCGGCGGATTCAAGTTTGAAGTACAATTTTGAGAGACGCAGGTCAGGTAGGTTGGATGGGGGTTTCCTGAATTTTGTAATGGAATGGACGCCTACTTCCAGAAACGGCATCAAGGTGCCAAAGTAGTGGTTCGTTGAGACCACTAAAACTGAAAGGGGCGTCTGTCATGAATATTACTACGATAGGCCTGGATTTGGCCAAAGATGTTTTCCAGGTGCATGCTGCAGATGCGCAGGGCAAGACAGTGCTGCGCAAGCAGCTACGTTGGAGCGAGATGGCAAAGTTCTTTGCTAATTTAAAACCTTGCCTGATTGGCATGGAGGCATGCGGTGGTGCACATCATTGGGCAAGAAAGCTGGAGGAGTTTGGTCATACGGTCAAACTCATGGCACCGCAGTTTGTGAAGCCGTATGTGAAGACCAACAAGAATGATGCAGCCGATGCGGAAGCTATCAGCGAGGCCGTGAATCGGCGCAATATGCGATTTGTACCCATTAAAAACGTTGAGCAGCAAGCGATTCTATCGGTACATCGGGCGAGGCAAGGCTTCGTGAAAGCCAGAACGGCACACGGCAACCAGATCAGAGGATTGCTCTTGGAGTTCGGCATCGTAGTCCCGAAAGGAATTACTGCCGTTGCCAAGCGCATACCGGAGATTCTGGAGGATGCCGAGAATGGGTTGCCTGGCACGATACGGAAACTCCTTGAGCGCCTGACCGACAGCCTGAAAGAAATGGACCGTCAGGTAAGGGAATTGGAAGTGCAGATCAAATACTGGCATCAAGAGAATGAAGCCAGTCAGCGACTGGAAGCTGTGCCTGGTATTGGACCCATCACGGCGAGCGCCATTGTGGCAAGTGTTGGCGATGCCAGAGAATTCAAGAATGCTCGCCAGATGGCGGCGTGGATGGGACTAGTTCCAAAACAGAACTCCAGTGGCGGCAAGCAAACACTGCTCGGTATCAGTAAGCGAGGAGATACTTTTCTGCGCACATTGCTGATACACGGCGCAAGGGCCGTCATACGTGTTGCTGAGAACAAAGCGGAGCCCGATGGCTGGCTCAAGAAATTGATGGCGCGGCGCAACAAGAACATTGCCGCCGTGGTGCTGGCGAACAAAAATGCCAGAATTGTATGGGCGCTATTGGTAAAGGACGGAATATTCCGCCCTGATCACACTGCGTCAGCATAAGCTGCCACAGCGTGACCGAGACGGCTGGGTAAGACGGTGTTGGCGACCATGCTCATCCATTGCGAAATTAAGGAGTAGTTCTACCGATTGCACAGGCAATCATGAAATGATGGCAAGATAGGTTAGACCGTGACCAGATAACTCCGGCGTTTACACCGATCATAAAGATCGCTTTTGTGATGGGAGCACTGGTCAGCAAATTCCATCAGGGATAGAAGCAATGCGCTTCACACAAAATCCGGATGTATGGCTGCAATCTGTACCTTCTCAAAATCGTGGATTGAAAGTTTGGCAAAAGTGGGCGTCCATGTATGTAAACGGATAAGCCGCCCTGTATTGACTTATGTATATCCTCTTTCAGAGAACACGATAGAACTCATAATCTAATCTGTCTGGTAAAGTGGGGCAATCACCTGCATCAATCATTGCTGCAGGCTGTAAAAATGAAAAATATCCACCCAAGGTGAGGGAGCTTAAATTTCAGTGTGGTTAACTGCAATGCAGAGAATAGGTTTGCTCGTTGTTTTGCTCATGCTTTTTGGCTGCAGTTATCATGGCCCGGATGCATTGAGCATAACGCGACCAGAATACAATGTGGTGATTCAACGAACCAATGAACAGGAATTGCTGCTTAACCTGGTTCGCCTCAGGTACCGTGACACTCCTTATTTCCTGAGTGTGGAAAAAGTGGCTTCCAGCGTGGAATTCAGCCGAGGGATGTCTGCGAGCGCATTATTACCAGCGGGTGGCGCAAATAGCGGGAGCTTGAGCGGGACGGTTATGTTTTCTGAAAAGCCGACTGTATTTTATTCTCCGTTGGATGGAGAAAAATTTGTACGCAAGATGATGACCCCGTTATCGCTGGATATGCTGGTGTTGCTGGTTAATTCAGGTTGGTCTGTGGAAAGGGTGCTTGCCGTCACACTGCATGAAATCAATGGTATTAAAAATGCTCCGACTGCATCAGGACCGACACCATTGCGTGAACCGGAATTTCGGGATTTTCGTGCTGCGCTCAAGCATCTTCGTGTGCTACAGGTACGTAAGCTGGTTGAATTGGGTCAATTGCCAGAAGGGGCAGGGGCAAGCATGGAACTTCGGTTTGTGCCTGGGGTAGAAAATGACGAAGATGTGCGTGCATTCAAGCGTATTTTGAGGCTAAATCCGCAGGGTAACCGCTATAAAATTGTCCCCGGGATTGGTGGTGTTGGAGGAGGGGATGTCATTACCTTTGCAACCCGCTCCCTTATCGCATCCATGAATTATTTGTCCCAGGGTGTAGAAGCCCCTCCAGTGGACATGGAAGCAGGCAGGGTAACGCGCACGCTGGATCACAACAACCTGCCTTTTGACTGGCAGGATATGTTGTCCGGGATTTTCCGCGTTCACTCCAGCCAGATAGAGCCTGATAATGCGGCTGTGGGTGTGGGATATCGAAACGCATGGTTCTGGATTCAGGACAATGATTTGGATACAAAGGCAACATTTTCCCTGTTGTCCCAGTTGCTTGCACTTCAGGGCAGCCATACCCCGGTACAAGGAACCAATATTAATTATTCCATCAGCCGTTAGTTAAGACCTGCAGTTTTGATGCTGGAAAGTGTATGGGTTTTGTGGTTCTGGGGTGCAGATTAACCAGCAGATCCGGCCGAAGCAGGTTTGTTGAGGTTCACAGTGCATAAATTAAGCGCATTGAGAATATGGGTTCTACGCTCTTTTTTTCATTTAATGTGGAAACACCAAGGCCGGCTTGCAAGGTGATATTTTGGTTGAAATCAAAGTGAATCTGCGGGGTTGCGCGATAGCGCCATTGACCTTTGGGATCGATTTCATGATTCAATTCGATACCATAGGTAAGGCGTTGTGAATAATCATAAAATAAATTGTTGTTGATCAAGACCGTTGTTTTTCCATTCCCGTCCAGCCCGGTATGCCTTGCGCCCAGCATATTCAGAGTACTCCATGCATTGGACAGCCGGTATCCGTTAATGTAAAGCGCGTCCGCAGAATATTGCCCGGCGTCACGATTCTTTTTGGCGATCACTTGCCAGCCGTGAACCATAAGCGCATTGGGGGTAGCATAGAATGTGCCCTGCAATGCAACTTTGTAATCTTCAAGGCTGGAGTTCTCTGAGGGTAATTCGAATTCGATCGCGTAACCATCAGTAAATACATATTCAATTTCTGGGGCCCATTCCAGCGCCCCTTTGCCTGGATACTGATGAGTGAATACATTTACTTCCATCTCCCCCTTCTGTGAACCCAGTGGTCTGACCAGGTCGAATAATAGCGGTTCTGGAATATGGGGAGTAACACTGCTGAGTGCTGCATCCCCTTCGACAAAATCCGCATGACTCAAGCTCGAACAGGCGATGCTCCATGAAAAGAAAGCAAATATTCCTGCTATATGGTAAGGTCTAAAAACGGGTTTCATATGTGGAGTGAATAGCGGCTTGGTATCGATCGGAACGCCAGACAAACGTAAAGCCTGCCATGGGTTCTAATGTGTGCATAGCTTCTTGTTGTTACCTGTTACGATTGAGCAGAGATATAACAATATGGTATGCGTAACAGGATAATGGTTCCCGGTTGTATCCAGAAAATTACAGGAGTCCAGCTCCAGGCCAGGCTATGAATCGCCCCGCCGCCAAGTCTGTTGGGTCCGGCGGTGCTAAGCGAATTGGTCGCCGTCATCATTGTATTTGAAGTTGATCTGCTTGCCATGATGCCAATGGAGGTATATTCTTAAAATAGCCTACGAGAAGGCCACAACCGATGTGTATGAAGTCTGCCCCCGGCTTTGGTACCTGCTCATGAAAATACTCGTACTCAACTGTGGCAGTTCGTCGCTTAAATTCAAGGTATTTTCCGACCGTGATCTGTATTGGCTGGCCGGTGGCATGGTGGAGCGCATCGGTCAGCCTGACAGCCGGCTGCGTCTGACGTGGGCGGGCGGCGAGAATGAATGGCCCGGTGCCGCGCCTGATCACCGGATTGCCTTGCAACGGGTTTTTCATCTTTTGACGCAGCACGACATCGTTGCCGATCCCACGCAACTGGGCGTCGTTGGTCATCGCGTGGTTCATGGTGGTGATCGATTCCGTACACCGTTGTTGATCGATGCCGCCAGCCTGGAGGAGTTGCGCCAACTCACGCCGCTGGCGCCGCTGCACCACCCGGCTAATCTTCGAGGTATCGAACTGGCCACTGCACTGTGTCAGGGTGTACCTCAGGTGGCAGTATTCGATACGGCCTTTCACCATACGCTGCCGCCACGTGCCTGGCGTTATGCCTTGCCGGCGTGGACTTGGCATGAATACCAAGTGCGCCGCTACGGCTTTCACGGCACATCCGTGCAATACGTCAGCCGGCGTGCCGCCAAATGGCTGGATCGTCCGATCGAGGAGCTGAACCTGATCGTACTGCATCTGGGCAACGGCGCTAGCGTGACGGCGGTGCAGGGCGGTCGCAGCATCGACACCTCTATGGGCATGACACCGCTGGAGGGTGTAGTGATGGGCACGCGCTGCGGCGATATTGATGCCTCAGTACCGTTTTATCTGATGCGGCAGACCGGTCTCGATGTCACTGCAGTCGAACGAATGTTGTTTTTCGAGAGCGGCCTGCACGGCCTATGCGGAAGCGGTGACATGCGTACCGTGCGGGCCCACGCCGCCGCAGGAGATGCCGATGCACAATTGGCACTGGATGTTGCCGGCTACCGCCTGAAGAAATACATTGGCGCCTACAGCGCCGCGCTGGGGCGGGTTGATGCGGTGATTTTTACCGCCGGCATTGGTGAAAACGATGCCGACATGCGCCAGCGCGCATGCAATGGACTGGAGCTGTTCGGCATCCACCTCGATAGTGCACGTAATGGCGCTGAAGGCACCGACGAACGCTGCGTCTCTCGAGACGACAGCCCGGTTCAGATATGGGTAATCCCTACCGATGAGGAACTGGAGATTGCCCGTATTGCACTTGATTTCATCACAACTGCTTGAGGAAGTTGCCATGACTATGCATAATCCCGCTCTCCCGCTCAACGCGACCGAACTGGCGCAGATGGATGCTTGGTGGCGTGCAGCCAATTATCTGTCCGTCGGTCAAATCTATCTGCTCGACAATCCGCTGTTGCAGAAGCCGCTCACAGTGGAACATATCAAACCGCGATTGCTCGGCCACTGGGGAACCACACCGGGGCTGAATTTCCTTTATGTGCACCTGAATCGCATCATCCGTCAGCGCGATATCAATATGATTTATGTTTGCGGGCCTGGCCACGGCGGTCCTGCGATGCTGGCCAATGCCTGGCTGGAAGGCACTTACAGCGAAACCTACCCGGACATCTCGCTGGACGGCGAGGGCATGAGACGGCTGTTCAAGCAGTTTTCCTTTCCTGGCGGAGTGCCTAGCCATGTGGCGCCGGAGACGCCGGGCTCAATTCACGAAGGCGGCGAACTGGGTTATGCCCTCAGTCACGCCTTCGGCGCCGCTTTTGACAACTCGGATCTGGTGGTAGCCTGCGTTATTGGCGACGGTGAGGCAGAAACTGGCCCACTGGCCACTGCCTGGCATTCCAACAAATTTCTCAATCCCATCAGTGACGGAGCCGTGCTGCCGATTCTGCACCTGAACGGCTACAAGATCGCCAATCCTGCCGTGCTCGCCCGCATTTCGCGAGAGGAGCTTGAGTCCCTGATGCGTGGTTACGGTTACGAGCCGTTTTTCGTCGAGGGATCCGATCCGGCGCAGATGCACCAGCAGCTGGCCGCCACCCTGGATGTGGCATTTGAGCGCATCCGCCTGATCCAGCACCACGCCCGCAGCACGGGCGACGCAACGCGCCCGCAGTGGCCGATGATTATTTTACGCTCGCCCAAGGGCTGGACCGGTCCAAAGAGCGTGGATGGCAAGAAAACTGAGGGCTACTGGCGCTCGCATCAGGTACCTTTTGGCGAACTGCGCGAAAAACCGGAACACATCATCCTGCTGCAGGAGTGGATGCAAAGTTACCGGCCCCAGGAACTATTCGATGCTCAAGGGCGACCCAGCCCAGAGATCATGGCATTGGCACCACGCGGCCCGCAGCGCATGTCGGCAATTCCGCACGCCAATGGCGGTCTGCTGCTCCAGGCTTTGCGCCTGCCCGACTTTCGCGACTATGCGGTTGCCGTGATCAGGCCAGGCTCCGCCAGCGTCGAGTCTATCCGCGCCCTTGGCCGCTTCCTGAGCGACATCATGCGGAAAAATGCCGACCACCGTAATTTCCGTGTATTCGGCCCGGACGAAACCGCCTCTAACCGCCTGGGAGATTTGTTTGAGGCTACTGACCGCACTTGGCTGGCTGAGCGCTATGCTGACGACGATCATCTGGATCCTGATGGCCGCGTGATGGAGATACTGTCGGAGCACACCTGCCAGGGCTGGCTGGAGGGCTATCTGCTCACTGGCCGCCACGGCTTTTTCTCCTGCTACGAGGCCTTCATTCACCTTGTCGACTCGATGTTCAATCAACACGCCAAATGGCTTAAGGTGACGCGCCACATTCCCTGGCGCCGCCCCATCGCCTCGCTCAATTACCTGCTCACATCCCATGTCTGGCGCCAGGATCACAACGGCTTCTCGCATCAGGATCCCGGTTTTATTGACCATGTAGTGAACAAAAAAGCCGAAATCATTCGCGTCTATCTGCCGCCCGACGCCAATACCTTGCTTTCCGTGGCTGATCACTGCCTGCGCTCGCGTGACTACGTCAACGTCATCGTCGCTGGAAAGCAGCCGCAGTTGCAGTATTTGGACATGGACACCGCGGTAAGGCACTGCACGGAAGGGTTGGGTATCTGGGCATGGGCCAGCAACGATCAGGGCAGAGAGCCGGACGTGGTGATGGCCTGCGCCGGCGACATCCCCACGCTGGAGACACTGGCGGCAGTGGACATCCTGCGTCGGGAGTTTCCGCAGCTGCGCGTGCGCGTGGTCAACATCGTCAACCTGATGCGGCTGTTACAACCGTCGGAACATCCGCATGGCCTGCCCGACAAAGAGTTCGACACATTGTTCACCACTGATAAGCCGATTATCTTTGCTTATCACGGCTACCCATGGCTGATTCATCGTCTCGCTTACCGCCGTACCAATCACCACAACCTGCACGTGCGCGGCTACAAGGAAGAAGGCACCACCACCACGCCGTTCGACATGGTGGTGATGAATGATCTGGATCGTTTCCATCTGGCAATGGATGTCATTGACCGGCTGCCCCAGCTCGGCGCGGCGGCTGCCTATGTCCGGCAGAAACTGCGTGAGAAACTGATCGAACACAAGGAATACATTCGCCGTCACGGCGAAGACATGCCGGAGATCCGCGACTGGGTGTGGCCATACTAGCGTGAATCTCGCGCAGCGATTCTCGGTCTATGCTCTGGTGTGGTCCGACCTGACCGGATTGAAATTGGGTGTAATGAGAATTACGCAAAAAAACGTCACCTCAGTTTGGCGTTGATAAACGCATCGATTCACGGATCGAAGAGAAAATGAATATAGATATCACAATTTGTAATGAACAAGCTTGTTGATATCGACACTATCCCCCCACGGCTTAAATCTGACCTATGACCCTGGCTTTTTTTACCGTAATTTTCAGTCTTGCGCTGCTTGTTTGGAGCGCCGATCGTTTTGTCGAGGGATCGGCATCCACTGCCCGCTATTTCGGTATGCCGCCCCTTCTGATCGGCATGGTGATCGTTGGGTTTGGCACCTCCGCACCGGAGATGGTGGTGTCGGCACTGGCTGCATTGCAGGGTAACCCGGGCATTGCGCTGGGTAACGCCTATGGTTCGAATATCACCAATATCGCCCTGATTCTGGGGGTGACAGCCTTGATCAGTCCCATCGCCGTACATTCGCAGATACTGCGCAAGGAGCTGCCCATCCTCACGGTAGTAACGGCCCTGGCGGCATGGCAACTCTGGGATGGGAAAATCACCCGTCTCGATGCGATCGTGCTGCTGACCGTGTTTGCCGGCCTGATGACCTGGACCCTCTGGCAGGGTCTGCGAAAAAAGAAGGATGCATTGGGAAGAGAGATCGAGCAGGAGCTGAAAGTTCACGCAATGCCGATTCGCCGTGCGGTCTTCTGGCTGGTGGTGGGGCTGGCGTTACTCATCGTGAGCTCCCGTCTTTTGGTCTGGGGTGCAGTAGAAATCGCTCGAGGGTTCGGGGTCAGCGACCTGATCATCGGCTTGACCATCGTTGCGGTGGGTACCTCGCTGCCGGAACTGGCCTCGTCAGTGATTGCCGCGCGCAAAGGCGAACATGATATCGCCCTGGGCAACGTCCTGGGTTCCAACTTGTTTAATACTCTCGCAGTGGTGGGCATTGCCGGTGCGATTCACCCGATGGCAGTAGGGCCGGAGATTTTCAGTCGAGACATTCTGGTGATGGCTGCACTGACCTTGTCGCTGTTCTTCATAGGATACGGGTTCAGGGGCATGGGACGTATAAACCGCATTGAGGGCGCAGCATTGCTGGCTTGTTACGTCGGCTATATAGTCTACCTGATCAGCACGGTATTCGGTCAATCTGCATAAGGGGCGTATGATATCGGTCTGATTTCTACAGCCGGCATCAGGAAATGGAAAAGGATTAAAAGTTATATTTAAAATTGCATTTCGGGCTTGAATCAATTAATTTTAGCCAAACACCTCAAGGTGGGAGAATGCTAACTGGATATCTCAAGTAAATAATAAACTGAATTTTTGAAGCCATTTCCCACCAATAAGCAAATTCGGCACAAACTTCTGATAACATGCGCAGAAGACTCGGTTCTCAACCACGATAGCAAATTATCCAGAATGATTTTCCTTAACGATACAAATTGATAAATGGAGAAAAAAATGCGAAATGGCGTATCCCTGCTGGCTCCTTACGGTTCTTTTAAATTTAAGGCGCTGGCGACTAAAGTTGGTGGAGGTAAAGAACCTCAGGAGTCAGACGCTCGCTGTAAAAAAGAGATTCAATTGCTATTAACACTTGCAGACGGGATGAAGATATACTCTTTCCAGTATATCTGGTCGAATGAAACCTTTGTGGGGGTAATGGCGCAGGATCTGCTTGCACATTCGGAATGGAAGGATGCCGTCAGTATCCGGGCAGACGGATTCTATGCAGTCGATTATTCCAGGCTCGGCCTTAGGATGACAACCCTGGAGCTTTGGAATGAAACCGGCATGGATTCAGTAAAAGCTGTTTCAACCACTCCTCTGAACGCATAACTTTCCGGGCAAGCGGGGCCATTTATGGCCAGATTATCCCGCAAAAATGAGAAACCGGGCCAGTGGGAAAGCCCTATCATTTGGCTGATAGGGCTTTTCTTTTTTTGTTCCACATTCCAGGGGCAATTCCCATCGCTTGACTTAATTCACCAACTGTCGCTTGATCCGGGATATATCCCGGTGACCCCGCCAAAATCCAACCAGCAACCACTCTGGGAATACGATCTAGCCATGTATCGCAAGGAAAATGAAGGTGAACGTCTGTTCTGACGGTTCAATGGGTTCCGTCGCTTCTCCTCCTGCTTTGAAAAACTTGATGTCATATTCCTGTCATTCATACATTTCGTGCTTATCTTAGATACGTTCAAACTGGGTTAACAGAAACTAATAAAAAGGTGAGGGTTCAGGTTGTTTCCATTTTGTTTGACGGAAGCACTGCCCGTTCAGCGGTAAATTTACTGGATATATTAAGCAAACACAGCGATACTGTTCTACAGTAGGCTACGCGGGATGATTGCCAGTGTTCCTGAGTTGGAATTGTATGTAATCTTTGATGATTCGGTTGCATTCGATAAGATAAGAACTGTCCTGGCGGAGTGAAGAAGGGAAATCAGGGGGGATTTATTGCATGATCTGGTATCCGAATCAAACCCGGCGTCAATCGTACCTGCTCATCTCATGGATTTTCGTCCTGCTGCTTGCAGTTTTTTTCTTGCCCCGGCTTGTTGCCGCTGGCACGCCATTGAAGAGTGCGACCCTGATGCCGCTGTGGAGCCCGCAGGCCCAGTTTGCCGGGTATTACGTGGCTCTGGAGAAGGGAATCTATGCCCGGTACGGGATTGATCTTAAAATTCTCAGGGCCGGGCCGGGACATTCCCCTGCGGATGCCCTGCGGAAAGGTACCACCGATTTTGCCGTACTGTGGCTGACTACCGCATTGCAGCACCGGATTGCGGGTACCCATCTCGTAAACCTGGCCCAGATTAACCAGCGGTCGTCGATGATGCTGATCTCCCGAAAAACTTCCGGTATCCACTCCATTGCAGACATGGAAGGTAAAAAGGTGGGGTTGTGGGAAGGGGACGTGTCTATCCCGCCCCGGGCGATCTTCGCCAGGAACCGTACCAAGGTTCGGGAAGTACGCCAGTCCCACTCTGTCAATCTCTTTCTGCGCGGTGGCATCGATGTGACTTCAGCCATGTGGTACAACGAGTATCACACCATCATCAATTCCGGAATCGACCCGGAGGAATTGAATGTCATGTTCCTCCGGGATCAGGGAATGAATTTTCTGGAAGACGGGATTTACACGATGAACAAGACCCTCCAGAAGGATCCTTCGCTGGCTGCCGCCTTTGTCGATGCGTCGCTGGAAGGGTGGCGATATGCCTTCGATCACCCGGATGAAACACTGGATATCGTTATTAAATATATGCGCGAGGCTCATCTGCCCGCCAACCGTGTGCAACAGAAATGGATGCTGGACCGGATGCGTGACCTGATGATGCCGGTCAGACCCACGGGGAAAATGGGCTTCCTTGCAGAGCAGGATTACGAGGCGGTGGGCCTTGTCATGCAAGAAAACGGATTGATTCGAAAATATCCCGCATACCGCGATTTCGTCTGGAGGGCGAATGCCGTTCAAAAATAGTATCGTCGTTAAATTTGTTCTGGTGATCTCGCTCTTTAACGCAGTCATCTTTGCCCTGACGCTTGGCTATAATTATTACCAGTCCCGCGTCATTCTGCAGCAGGAGCTGGAGAGCAATTCGCGGAATCTTGCCATGTCGCTGGTTCACCGGGTAGAAACGGAACTGGCGGCGGTTGCCAAAGTTACGGAAGGAATCGCTCGTTCGCTGGAAACCAGCCCGCATAACGAGCGGGAATTGCTCACGTTGATCCGATCCAGCATTGAACAAAATCCGGAAATCTCTGGCGCGGGCGTGGCCTTTGAGCCTTATGCCTTCAACGCTGCATCGCATTTGTATGCCCCCTATTTCTACCGTGAAAATGGAAAAATTTCCTTCAGGCGACTGGAAAAAGCCTATCTTGATTTCCCCTATCCCTATTGGGACTGGTACCAGATTCCGCGGGAGCTGGGTAAGCTGGAATGGAGTGAACCCTATTTTGATGAAGGTGCTGGCAATATTCTGAAGTCTACCTGTTCGGTTCCCTTTTACAAGGATACCGCCAGTGGAAAACAGCTCAAGGGAATTGTGATTTCAGATATTTCCCTCGATTCCCTGACCCAACTGATCTCCTCGATCAAGATTCTCAAAACCGGTTATGCAGCTTTGCTTTCCCGCAATGGAATGATTCTGGCCCATCCCATGAAGGATGCCATCATGAATGAGACATTTTTCAGCATCGCGGAGGGGCGCAATGACCCATCACTGCGGGAGCTGGGCAAGAAAATGATCCGGGGCGAAACAGGCTTCATCCATTATCAAAGCCTGGTAGGTTTCGACAGCTGGATGTATTACACGCCGATTCCTTCGACAGGGTGGACTCTTGCTGTTGTTTTCCCGGAGGAGGAGCTCCTGGAGAATGTCAGGAAATTAAGCATGACCATGATGATGATGGGTTTTGTCGGGATTCTGCTGCTGACACTGGTGGTAATCTACATTGCCAGGACGATCATAAAACCGTTGCGATTGCTGACGGGAGCGACGGATGAGATCGCTGCGGGACATTTTGACGTGGAATTGCCAGCGACGCGATCCAATGATGAGGTTGGGGAGCTTGCGCACAACTTCCAGGTAATGAGGGAGTCGCTTAAGGAATACATCAGGAACCTGACCGAGACGACCGCCAGCAAGGAACGTATCCAGAGCGAGCTCAAGGTTGCGACCAATATCCAGGCAAGTTTGTTGCCGCGCATTTTCCCTCCTTTTCCCGATCACCCCGAATTTGATATCTACGCATCCATGGTTCCAGCCAAAGAGGTAGGGGGGGACTTTTACGACTTCTTTTTCATCGACAAGAACCATTTGTGCTTCCTCATTGCGGACGTTTCAGACAAGGGGGTTCCCGCTGCACTGTATATGATGGTGGCCAAAACCCTCCTGAAGACTGAAGGCCAGCGGCTGGGCGAGCCGGACAAGATTCTATCCTCTGTCAATAACATACTTGCGCTGGATAATGAAAACTGCATGTTCACCACGGTATTCTGCGCTATTCTGGATATTACGACCGGGGATGTACGCTATGCCAATGCCGGCCATAACCCGCCGCTGATTCTCGATTCACATGGAGTGCGGTATCTCACTCCAAAACCGGGGTTGATGCTGGGCGCCCTGTCCGGAACGGTGTTTGTGACGGAACGGCTAACCCTGGAGCCGGATGCCACCCTGTTTCTTTACACCGATGGCGTGACGGAGGCAAAGAATCCGGAGGATGCCCTGTATGGTCAGGAGAGGATGCTGAAAGCGTTGCAGGGCGCCCCACGGGATGATCTGGCAAAAATGATTCATTTCATCAGTTCTGAGGTGGCACAGCATGCCAACGGAGCGCCGCAATCCGACGACATTACCATGCTGGCGATAAAAATGGCAAAAAAGGGAATCGCCTGACATGATCAGCATTGCGTACACGAAAAAGGCTTCGCTGTTCTGGCTGATCTTGCTGACGGTAATCGCTATTTTCAGCGGTTGTAAAAAAAATGAAATGGTCATTGCCAGCCTTGAGGATGCAAAAAATGCAAGAATCGGCGCGATGACGGGTTCAACCGGCGAAGCGATTGTTATAAACCGGTTCCCAGATGCGCACGTCAAAAGTTTTGATGATGTGATGGATGCCGTTGCCGCGATGAAATCCGGTCAGCTCGATGCGATTGTGACGGCATACCCTGCGGCTCTTCAAGTTTCGAAAAAAAATCCGGAATTCAGGGTGCTACTCGAGCCGCTGGATCACGAGGCTACCGCGATCGCGCTGAGAAAAGGCAATGATGAGTTTTTAACCACTTTGAACCGGATTATCGCCGAGCTGAAGAGCGACGGAACGCTGGAATCCATGAAAAAGCGCTGGTTCAAACCGGATTTGACCCCTTATGAAGAACTTGACTTAACGCTTCCCACTACTGGAGAACCGCTAAAAATAGGCGTCAGCGCCACAAGGGAGCCATTCAGCTTTGTGGACAAAAATGGCCGGGTAACCGGACATGACGGTGAGCTTGCACGTATTATCGGCGCCAGGCTGCAAAGACCGGTCGAATTTCTGAACATGAAATTCATGGCCCTGATTCCAGCGCTGCAATCAGGCAAGGTGGATCTGATCGTGACTGGCATGACTGCAACGGAGGAACGCAGAAAATTTGTCGATTTTACGCAGCCCTATTATGACAATGCCCAGGTCATGCTGGTCAAAAAGCCTGCTGCGGAAATGCCGTTGTTGTCCTCAACCCCATCGGGCAGCGGTCATGAGATATCGCAACTACAGGATATTGACGGCAAGAGAATTGGTGTTTTGAATGGCTCCGCCGGAGACCTGGCCGCCCGCAGGCGTTTCCCGAACGCAACATTTCAGGTGTTCACTTCCGCAGCGGATGTGGCTATTGCAGTCAAGAGCCGCAAGGCCGATGCCTTTGTCTATGACAAAAGCGTGCTGTTGAATCTTGTTGAGAAAAACCCGGACCTGGTGATTCTGGATGAACGAGTGGATGTGCTGGAAGTTGCCGCCGCCATCCGGAAAGATAATACGCAGTTGCTGTCCGAAATAAACAGGGTGTTATCCGAATTGAAACAGGAACAAATCCTGCAGCACCTGAGAGCGAAATGGATTGATGCCAAATACAAGATTACGCCGCAGATCGCCCCGGTAAATGCTACTCGCAGCAAGGGGATACTGAGAATGGGGACGAGCGCCACCATTGAACCCTTTTCATTCCTGGCGAATGGTGTATTGACTGGCCTGGATGTTGAGCTCGGAGAGCTCATTGGGTCGCGTCTTGGGAAAAAAATCGAGATCATAGACATGAATTTTGAAAGCCTGATCCCTGCGCTACAGTCAGGCAAAATTGATTTTGCTCTTTCCAATTTTAATGTGACGGAAGAGCGTAAAACCCTGGTGTCGTTCGCCCTTCCGTACATTGAAAATGATATTTCAGCCCTGGTCAGACAGTCTTCACCTTCCGGTATGGATGTGGGATATGGAACGGCTGCCAGGAAAAACGATGTCACGAAAAATCGGGGGGCCATGCTTGCTACGGCCGCAGACCTGAAAGACAAGCGAATTGGAGTGCTGGTTGGCTCCGCGCATGACACGTATGCAACGAAACATTATCCGGATGCCACGATTCTCCAGTATAAATCTCCCGCAGATGTCGCACTGGCGGTCAAGTCAGGCAAGGTGGATGCTGCTCTGTTTGATGCCGATCCCCTGCGCGAAATTATGCGCCAGGACGATACCCTGGGGTTATTGGGGGATTCCTTGTTTTCGTTCCCGGTTGGAGCAGGATTCAAAAAAGACAATGAAGCATTGCGAGATCAATTTAATCAGTTTTTATCGCAGATCAGGCAAAGCGGCGTCTATGCGGACATGATTCATCGCTGGATGGAAAAAGGCGAAACGCGCATGCCGGTCATCAAAAACTCCAAAACAAACGGCGTGATGGTTGTGGGCATCAGCGATAATGGATTCCCTTTCGCAGCCGTGCTGGATAATCAGCTGGTCGGACTGGATATCGAGCTTGCACAGAGATTTGCGGCGTATCTGGGGAAGGAAATCCGGTATTCCAACATGGATTTCGGCAGCCTGATTGCTGCGGTTTCCTCTGGCAAAGTCGACATGGTGATCAGCTCGATCTATATCACGGAAGAAAGAAAAAAACAGATTCATTTTTCCGATTCGTATTATGAGATGGCCACCAAGGTTTTCGCTCTCAGGAAGAATATTGCTGCGTATGGTGCCGAGCCCAGCGCGGCAACCGGGTCTCCATCATTCATCGCAAGGGTGAGCAACAGTTTCTACAGCAACATCATTCAGGAAAATCGGTATCTCCTGATCTGGGACGGGCTGAAGACCACCCTGGTCATTTCCATCTTTGCGTCGATCCTGGGAACGCTGCTAGGTGCGCTGATCTGCTTTATGCGGATGTCAAAGAGGGAGGTTCTCAATCTGCCTGCCAGGATCTATATCAACGTTATCCGGGGAACGCCGGTTCTGGTTTTGCTGATGCTGATTTTTTATGTGGTCTTTGCATCGGTCAATATCAGCCCGGTGCTGGTTGCGATTATTTCACTGGGGATGAATTTTGGTGCCTATGTTTCTGAAATCTTCCGGTCAGGCATTGAGGGGGTCGGAAAAGGTCAGGTCGAGGCGGGTATCGCCATGGGTTTCAGCAAGTTCAGGACGTTTGTCTATATTGTTCTTCCGCAGGCTGTGCAGCGTATTCTACCGGTATATAAGGGGGAATTTATTTCACTGGTCAAGATGACGTCCATTGTCGGTTATATTGCAGTCCAGGATCTCACCAAGGCCAGCGATATCATTCGCAGTCGTACCTTTGATGCCTTTTTCCCGCTGGTCATGGTGGCGATCCTGTATTTCGTAATCGCATGGATTATGATGCAGCTACTGGAAAATCTTGAGCGGGCTACCAGCCCGAAATACAAACGGCAAAAGGCAGCCAGAAAATGATCCGGATCGAGCATCTTTCAAAAAAGTTTGGTGATCTAGTCGTGCTCAAGGACATCAACACTGAAATCAAAAGAGGGGAGATTGTCTCTATTATCGGTCCTTCCGGTACCGGGAAAAGCACTTTGCTGCGTTGCCTCAATCTGCTCGATTATCCTAGCGGTGGGTCCATTTATATTGATGGCGTGAACATTCTGGACAAGAAAGCCGACGTGGCTAAAATCCGCCAGAAAATGAATATGGTGTTCCAGTCATTCAATCTTTTTTCCCATCTTTCCGTGATGGAAAACCTGACCATCGCGCCGATCCGGTTGCGTGGAATGAGCAAGGAAGCGGCCCGAACCAAGGCTCTTGAACTGTTGCGACTGGTCGGGCTTGCCGAGAAAGCAGAAAACTATCCGGAAGAGCTTTCCGGAGGACAGCAACAGCGAGTGGCGATTGCCCGCTGCCTGGCCATGGAACCGGAGATTATTTTGTTTGACGAGCCGACTTCGGCGCTGGATCCAACCATGGTCAGGGAAGTGCTCTCGGTGATCCGCCGCCTCGCCAGGGAGGGAATAACCATGGCAATCGTTACTCATGAAATGGATTTTGCCCGTGATGTATCCAACCGGGTGTTATACATGGATGAAGGATTGATCTTCGAAGAGGGAACCCCGGACGAGATTTTCGAGAATCCGCAGAAGGATAAAACCAGGGCATTCATCAACAGAACGCTCAGTTTTACCTGGCGCATTCTTTCGCCCGATTACGATCTGTATGCCATGAATGCTGAAATTGAAGCTTTCTGTGAGAAACAGATACTGCCAAAGAAGACCAGGTACAACCTGCTCCTGCTGATTGAAGAATTGCTGCAGATCTATGCTCCCTATCTGGGTAAGATGATCCTGGATATGACCATAGCCTATTCGGAAAAGAGCAGGCGCCTTGATCTGATCTGTGAAAGCACCGGGGAGAAGGCGAATCCGCTGGATAGCCATGGATTGACCGATGATTTGGGATTTACGATTATCAAGAACCTGACTGAAAGCATAGACTATCAGTGGCATAACGGTAAAAACAGATTAGAATTCCAGGTTAAAAACCTCTCTCACGAAGAATAACATTTATGAATTTGCAGACTAGAATAGAAAATAATGTCACCGTGCTGACGGTTAGCGGCAGGCTAGACACGGTTACAGCACCAGAATATGAAAAAAACATTCGGGAAATGATTTCTGGCGGGAATATTAAATTTGTCGTCGATTTTGAACAACTGGAATACATCAGCAGCGCAGGCTTGCGCGGACTTCTGGTTATGGCCAAGCTCCTGAATGAAAAAAGTGGCCGGATGTGCCTAGCGAACGTCAAGGGCAATGTCCGGTCAGTATTCGATATGTGCGGTTTTACATCCGTATTTACAATGAAAGATTCTGTTTCCGAGGCGCTTGCAGTTTTCGTCTGAATGAATGTATCCGGAGAATTTTTAATTCGTGGTTTTGGGATGCAGGCTTTTACGCAATACAATCCAATTGCCTGTGCCATCGTAAGAAGCATGGACAACGTCCATCAGCGTCTTCACCATATGCACACCGAGACCGCCGATCGGGCGTTCGTTTATATCCAGACTCAGGTTGGGTTTGGGGGCTTGCATGAAAGGGTCAAACTGAGGCGCATTATCCCGGAGGAGGATTTCTAGCCATTCGTTCGAAATACTGATTTGAACATGGATGAACTGATCGTCAGCTCCATTGAGACCGTGGAGAATGGTGTTGGATATCAATTCTTCCAGGCACAGGTTGGCCGTGAAAGCCAGATCAGGATCCGGTAAAACCTGATTGACGGCATCGGCCAGTTTCTCGATTTCTTCGAGTTGTGAAGGTACCTGACAGTCGAGCAAAACTTTCTTGTCCTGACCTTCTTTACGCCCGGTATTCTTCATCAGGATGGAATTTTCAGGTTTCTCCATAGTCATGCTCGAACTTCCCAATCAGATTCTGAAAATGGTTCATCTGCTTTTAATATGCCTATGTCAGGAACAAAAACGGATATCCGTTGCGAATGGGTAAATTACGCCTGGGGGGGTATCCAATGCCAAGGGAAATGTCCTGAATTTTGTGTAATCGGATCATGGTTTGCCGCTCAGGCATCCTATCATCAAACGGAATAGTAAACCGGTTCCGCGCAGCTTTCCAATCATGGATGGGTATAGTCCATTTTTTTGATGTTCTGCAGGGCCAGAAAGCATTGCAGTGGGGTCAGCTACAGGAAACCCGGCAGGCGGCCTTATGTTGCCGGTTTGTGCATTGATTCTCGAAAACCTCCCGCAGCAGGGCAGGGGACTTCTACTGTGCAATCCACCCAGCTCGGGGAATGGCGTGTCATCCTGCATCTGCCCGCAGGGTTCATGATCATCCTGTAATCTTCAGCATGCAGGTAAAGTGCTCCAGCAACAAAGCACGTCCAGGAATTTTGCCAAACGGTCGATATAATTTAAAATGATCTGGATTTCCTACCCAGAACACAGAACGGTACCCATTTCCCCGCTCTTTTTTTCTGTGTCCGGATAGGATCATCCCGGGCTCATGGTATACGCTCGGCATTTTTGGCCATTTCAGCGGAGAGCCTCATGAGCAGGATGGAACGCATCTACCAGATAGACCAGGCTCTGGCTGGCCGCAAATTCGTTCCGCGTATCGAACTGCAGGAACGGCTCGGCGTATCCTGGGCTACGCTCAAGCGTGACCTGAGCTAC
>NZ_CAJNBL010000002.1 GCF_905221025.1 Candidatus Nitrotoga fabula | reverse complement strand
TTTTGTGCAGCCGGATGACTTGCTTTCGCCTCTCGTGCAACTGTTCCAGCGTTTGGTATCGCGCGTCTTCTTTTTCCATGCCTGGTTGGAGATGCCGAATACTTAAAAGTTCAATCTTTATAAGGCCGGATCAATAGCTATATATGCTGTAAACTGAAACAAAGACAAAAAACGATCGACAACTCACCAAAACAGTAGGTACATTTTACTTGAACAAAGCTGAAGCCTCTCTTCAAAACGCAATAAAAATCATGCACCAAACCAAAGTTTGCCACTCACATATTCTGGCGTGTGCGTACTAGTTCCGTAAAACTGGCAACGTCCATTAACCATGCTTGCTGGGCTGGTGTATAGGTCTGGTGCAGACTGCGCGGCAACACAAGTTGCAACCGCTTTGCTGTCATTTCATCGGTCTGATGCGTAGAGATTGCTGTTTCCAGCGTCAACAGATGCTTAACATCAATTCGGTCTGCTTCGGCAAGAACCTGCCGCCAACGATCCTTGCAGGTTGATTTCACGCCAAGCATGGTCAATTTCAGCGAGTTGAATGCTGGATTATGATATTCAGTTACGCCGGGGAACAGAAAATCAGGTTTAGCCTTGTTTTCCGTTACGGCTGTTCGTGTATAGCTCAAGCCGTTTTCCTTAAACAATATTTCCAGATGATTTTCCAGGGCAAGACCAACACGGCTTTTACGTCGGTTTTGTACAGACAGGGAGAAAGACAGGAAACCATCAACATCGATCCCCCCGGTGCTCATCTCGCCGGTGAATCCTTGTGACAGCCGGTCGGCAATAAGGTAGCGTTCAAGTGTACGAAAAAGGATTTCCTCGCGCTCCATCCACGTCATAAGAACATGGTCTGGCTCTTCCTGCGGGGAAAGGTCTTTGAGTGTTGATCGCGCATAAGCAGAAAATTCACGGGTAGTCGGGAAGTACCCATTGAAACGAGAAAGCATGTCTTCCAGATAATTATCCTCGGAGGTTTCAACCGCAATGCCGATATTTTCCAGAATAAACCGCGAAGCAAACTCAATACGGTCCTGTTCCGTTTCCAGCTTGGACTTGACTGAGAAACCGGGGTGGGTCAAATCAGAAAAACCAAACAGCCATTCAATCTGCCGTCCAATGCTTGAACCATTCTCAGCAATGATGACAAGAAGGCCACCATCACGTTTTTTAGCGATCACAAGCAGGTCGCCTTCGCTGGCGTTCAGGGATACGTTCGTGGTCGGGAAGTACAGATGGTATTCCGGGGCACGTGGTTTACCTCTACGGCAATTGTAGAGCGTCAGGAACGCATCCTCCATGATGGGATCGTGATCATCATCGGTGAGATAGAGGAAACGGGCTGTCATTCTCATTTTTTCATCAGGGCTACCAAGGAATGCCTGCACCTTTTTTGTCGCATGGTATTCATGCTGGTTTGAACGTGTCTCGTCGGCCTCTACCGCGCTCAGTCTCTTGGCAGCGACCCCTTCAAAATACTCTGACAGATAACCTGGCTTCACTCCCTCACCTCGATCAATGGGGTATCACTACGAAGCCAGTCTGCAAGGCTCTGTGCTACTCCCTCGATATTTTTCCCAGCGCCACGCAGGACGCATTCCCACACGACGCCAACCCGCCAGCCACTTGCCAGCAAGGCTTCTCTGGCCCGGTTGTCGTTTTCCTGATTTCTTTTGATCTTTTCGCGCCAGAATTCCGGACGGCTTCGAGGCCACTTGAACAACGGGCAGTCGTGACCATGCCAGAAGCATCCATGAACAAATACTACCGCATGATAGCGAGGCAGGACGATGTCCGGCTTGCCTGGCAGGTCATGAACGTAAAGGCGAAACCGGAAGCCGTGACGGTGTAGTAGGCTGCGAATCAGGATTTCTGGCTTAGTGTCGCGCCCACGTATGCCGGACATCATCCGGCTACGTGTAACGTTGTCTACTACGTCAACCATCAGGCAAACAATGGCAGCGTAAACGGAATGCTCTCTCGTTCGTAAGCGATCAGCGCATGCACGTGTGGCATCATGATGCGTGCAACCTCCTGCATTACCGGCATAATTACACTATTGCCGAACTGGCGGTAAGCCTGCGTATCACTTACTGGTATTTGGAAAGAGTCGGGGAAACCCATCAGACGCGCGCATTCGCGGGGTGTCAGGCGGCGCGGCCGCTTGTTCTTGCCCTGCCATACAAGAATTTCTGACCCATCCTTGTAATACCGGGCGGACAGTGTGCGAGTAACGCTATCGGGGTAGACCATACCAAAGCCAAACCCGTTCCCGGCAGCGCGATGCTTTTCTGCATAGGCCTGCAGGTAAACCCACAAGTTAGGCGTCAACGTGTATCGCGGTTGCACGGTCCGCTTGCCGTGATCAAAAAATCGGCCGCTGTCCCACGGAATAACCGGCTCTGTGCCGTCGGTCTTGTGCAGGATTGACGCAAGACGTGGGCCTTCTGCCGGCAGCTTCAGGTCATCCCATAAGAAGCCGGTTTTTTCGCGGAAACCGATGATAATGATCCGTTCCCGGTGCTGCGGCGTAAAGTGCTGCCCGTCGATTACTTTAAAATGCACTTCATAACCCAGTTCGTCCCGGAGAATTTGCAGGATCACGTCGAAGGTGCGGCCCTTATCATGCGAAAGCAGGTTTTTGACGTTTTCCAGAAGGAACGCTTTGGGGCGCTTGGTGGCAATAATGCGGGCCACGTCAAAAAACAGTGTCCCTTGCGTAGTGCACTTGAAGCCATGTGGGCGACCCAGTGAATTTTTCTTGCTTACACCAGCAATACTGAACGGCTGACAGGGGAATCCGCCAAGTAATACGTCATGATCTGGTACATTTTCGGCCGGATACGGAACGATGTCGCCAACAAAGGGATGATGGTCACCATAATTTTCAATGTAAGTCTTTTTTGAAAACTCATTCCATTCGCTGGTAAAGACGCATTTTCCACCGTGGGCCTCAAAGCCCATGCGTATACCGCCAATACCGGCGAAAAGGTCAATGAAGCGGAAACTACGGCCACTTGGTGTTGTGCCGATAACAGGTTTCTGCAGGAGGTCTCGCAATGCGGATTCAAGCATCGCAGGGCACGGCGTTTCGCCTTTTTCCCATCGTCTTATGGTTTTGGTGTTTTTACCTACGTACTCGGCTATTTCGCGCTGCGTGAATCTATTTCGGGCCTGTTTCAGAAGTTCAAGCGGCTGGGCATGTATCATTTTTCTTTATCAGGGAATTTTTGCGGACATTATGACCTATATAATTCCTTTTGCCCAGGATTTTGTGAAAGCAATTTATTGTTCTAAGCTAGAAGCTATAATTTTTTAAAATCTTGATTAATCCAACAACGATGCAACCTCTCCCATATCCGGTGCACAGTAGACCGTCTATAAAATCCTCAAAATCTTATGTCCGCTGATCTTGGTCAAAGTCATCACATAGACTTTTGCAGCTCAGCCTGGGCCGAATGTCTCACTGAAAACGGCGCTATTCGATGAAAATGGCAATCTGGCAGGGAGGTAACTTACATGAATCTTCTCCTCCTCCCTTGATCCTTGCGTCCATTTGCCATACCCCCTTCAAACCCGCCCCAACCCCTCCCGCGGCTCCCGCAACATGGCATTCATGCTTCTGGCCATCGCACGAATATGTAGCTTCAAACTGTCCTTGAAAGCATTGCGTGACGATGCCGCCTTGCCTTCCGCTGTCCGTGCGCCGGTGGATTTATCCCACGGTTGCCATTGCCGGATTTTTCTGCCTGCCTTGCCAGCTGTTTGGGGGTCCAGTTCCTCGCTGCCATGCTTCACCTCTAATAGTTCGTTTGGCTGAATTTTAATTTTCCTCACGTGCGTGGCGACGGGGGAATCACTGGTTAGTTCGGGTGCGGGTTGTACCAGGCTTCAATCCATGCAAAGAAAGCATGACGTGCTTCCGTTCTGAATTTCCAGGGACGGCGGTCAATGAGTTCGCACTCAAGGCTTGCAAAGAAACTTTCCGCCATCGCGTTATCGTAGGCATCACCAACTGCCCCCATGGATGGCCTGACTCCCATTTCTTCACAGTGCTTGCCAAAGGCTACACTGGTGTATTGACTACCCCTGTCAGAATGATGAATGACTGACTGAGGTTTCTGGTCAATAGCGCTATATTGAGCGCCGCAATGACAAGGTCAGCTGTCATCCGTTCACTGAACGCCCAGCCTACAACCTTGCGGCTATACACATCGATGACCACCGCCAGGTAGACAAATCCAAACCATGTCGGAAGATACGTCGTGTCCGCAGCCCATAGCTGGTTGATCCCGAAAGCCAGAAATTTCCGGTTTACCAGATTCGGCGCAGAGCGCCTGCTCAACGCTGTGTGATCGCCTTGCTGTAAACAAAATAAATCACTTCTGTATCCTCCATTCTGAATCCGGCCGTGTTATCTTAACGGAACGAGGAATTGTATTGTGCGCGTACTGCGCGCGCTCGGTGCGGAGTGTCGCATGCTGCCAGTTACGTTGATTCTGCCTCTCCAGATCCAGCCGCAGCCGGATGAAACCACCTGCGGCCCTACCTGTCTGCATGCCATTTACCGCTACTGGGGCGAAAATGAAGAGCTTGGCGACATTATTGCTCGCACCCAAAAACTGGAGAAGGGGAGTGGCACCTTTGCCGTATTCCTGGCCTGTGATGCCTTGCGCAAGGGATACCAGGCCACCATTTACACGTACAATCTGATGGTTTTCGATCCTACCTGGTTCGATCCGGGAGTGGACATTGCGGAACGCTTGCGTCAGCAACAGGAGTTGAAAGACGACCCCCGGCTACGACATGCCACCAGCGGGTATCTGGAATTTCTCCAGCTGGGCGGGCGGTTGCTTCTTGCAGACCTCACCGGTCCGCTGATTCGCGGATTGCTGCGACGCGGGCTGCCCATTCTGTCCGGGTTGAGCTCTACCTATCTCTATCGCACGGTACGCGAATATGGTCCGAACGATCTTCCTGACGACTTGCGCGGCACGCCATCGGGACATTTTGTCGTGATCTCCGGATATGACCGAAATAACCGGAGTGTGCTGATATCCGATCCTTATGGCGCGCACCCGTATGGCCCGGTACGGAATTATTGGGTCAGCATCGACCGGGCGCTGGGTGCTGTCCTGCTGGGCATTGTCACTCATGACGCCAATCTTTTGATTATCCAGCCACGAGACGAGCCGCACCATGGACATCCTCATCGTAGTTGACACTCCCCGGGACTGGCCGCTTGCAATCCCCGGCGTCCAGCGGGTAACTGCACGCGCCTATCTTACCGATTCCTTATACGGTGCCGACCGCCCGTTCCGGGTATTCAACCTGTGCAGGTCCTACCGCTACCAGAGCCTGGGTTATTATGTTTCCCTGCTTGCCGAAGCGCGCGGCCACAAGCCGCTGCCCCGAGTGGGTACCATTGAAGACCTGCAGTCCCAGACACTGGTGAGGCATCTTACCGGGGATATGGATGCGCAGATCCAGCCGCTTCTGGCTCCTCTCGGGCCGGATGAATTCGAACTCGGCATCTATTTCGGCCGCAGCGTGGACAGCCGCTTTGACCGTATCAGCCTGCATCTTTTCCATTTGCTGCAGGCGCCGCTATTGCGCGCGCACTTTGAACGCAGGCATGGCCAATGGCATTTGCGCAGCATCCGGGCAATTTCCGGCAGCGATGTTCCGGCTGGCCACCAGGAATTTGCAATGCAGGCAGCAACCGCCTATTTCCTGGGGCGCAGGCAGCGAACGCGGAGGCGCCCCGTTCCGCGCTTTGATCTTGCCATCCTGCACGACCCTTCCAACCCAGAGCCGCCTTCCAATATCAGGGCGTTGCAGAAATTTGTAAAGGCCGCCGGGGAACTGGGAATGAGCACAGAGTTCATTACTTGTCCGGATATCGGGCGGTTACCCGAATTTGACGCATTGTTTATCCGCGATACGACCTACGTCAACCACTACACCTACCGTTTTTCGCGCCGGGCAATGGCAGAGGGGCTGGTCGTGATCGACGATCCGGACTCCATTTTGAAATGCAACAACAAGGTTTATCTGGCCGAACTGCTGGCACGGCATCACATTCCCACGCCGATGACGCTGCTGGTTCATCGCGGCAATATCAACCGGATTGTTCCCTTGCTGGGCCTGCCCTGCGTGCTCAAGCAGCCGGACAGTTCGTTCTCGCGCGGGGTGGTAAAAGTGGAAACGGAAGGGGAGCTGCTGCCAGCGGCAAACGCGCTGCTGGCGAAATCTGAGCTGATCATTGCCCAGCAATGGCTGCCCACCGAATTTGACTGGCGCGTAGGCATTCTCGACCAGCGCGTGCTGTTTGTGGCCAAGTATTTCTTTCCCCGGGGGCATTGGCAGATCATCAAGCGAGACAGCCAGCAGCACAAGCTGAGCGAAGGCGCCACGTTAGCCATCCCGGTGGATGAAGCGCCCGAAGATGTCGTCCGGTTTGCGCTTAAGTCAGCCAATCTGATCGGCGACGGTTTTTATGGCGTGGACATCAAGCAGGCGGGGAACCATTGCCATGTCATCGAGATTAATGACAATCCCAATGTGGATGCCGGCAACGAGGATGGAATCCTCAAGGACGCGCTCTATCGGGAAGTGATGGGTGTGTTCCTCAGGCGTATTGAAGCGCACAAGCTGGGTGTTTCGCGATGAGTGGGCCGCTTCATGCCTTTGCCGGGTATGGCATCGAGCTGGAATATATGATCGTGGACAGGCACACCCTGTCGGTATTGCCGGTTGCCGATAGGCTGCTGTACAGCATGGCCGGGGCCTGGGTGCCGGAGACTCGGCTTCAGCAGGGAAAACTTGGCTTGTCCAATGAACTGGTGATGCATCTCATTGAACTCAAGAATATCCGGCCGGAATCCGCTCTCAATCTCGAAGTTCTGTCTCCCTCTTTTCAGTCTGAAATCGGGCATGTCAATGAAATACTGAAACCCCTGAACGCCTGTCTGATGCCAACTGCGATGCACCCGTGGATGGTTCCGCATGCCGAAACGCGCCTGTGGCCGCATGATCATGCGGAGATATACCGGACTTACGACCGTATCTTCGACTGCAGGCGGCATGGCTGGTCCAATCTGCAAAGCATGCACCTCAACCTTCCGTTTTTTGACGATCAGGAGTTTGCGCGCCTGCATGCCGCCATCCGCCTGACACTGCCCATTCTTCCTGCGCTGGCGGCCAGTTCTCCGTTTGCGGAAGGCAGCAGCAGTGGTTTCCTGGATTACCGCATGGAAAATTACCGCCGGCACCAGTCGAGAGTACCCTCTACCATTGCAGAGGTGATCCCGGAGACCGCAGTGAGCCGTGCCGGGTATGACGCGCAGATCCTCCAGCCGATGTATCACGAAATCACCCCCCTGGATCCCGAGGGCATATTGAAGCATGAGTGGCTCAATGTGCGCGGTGCGGTTCCGCGTTTCGACCGGAACGCCATCGAGATTCGCATGCTCGACCTGCAGGAATGCCCGCTTGCCGATTGCGCCATTGCCGCTGTGGTCATTCATCTCATACGTGAGCTGTATGACGAAAAGCATTCTTTACTGGCCGAACAACAGCAGATAGCAACCGATGCCCTGGTTGCAATCATGCTGTCCTGCATCCGCGATGCCGAGCAGTCCTGCATTGACAATGTTGCCTACTTGCGCCTGATGGGGTTTCCCGGTAACCGCTGCACAGCCGGGGAGCTCTGGAACCACTTGGCTGCAACCCTGTGCAGGAGGGATGTCGGACAGCAGGAAGCATGGCAGGAAGCGCTGGACTGCATTCTGGAGCACGGCCCGCTTGCGCGCCGCATCCTGCGTGCGACCGGCGCGTCATGTACGCATTCCCGGCTGAAGGAGGTCTACCGCCAGCTCTGTGATTGTCTGGCCGAAGGCAGGATGTTCCATGGATAGGAAAGACCGGTTTCTCATTACCTGTGAACACGGCGGAAACCGCATTCCACAGCGCTATCGCCACTATTTTCTGGGCCATGAGGCGTTGCTGCAAACGCATCGCGGGTACGACCCGGGGGCACTGACCATGGCCCGCGAGTTGGCGCAGGCACTGGCCGCACCTTTTTTTTATTCCACCGTCAGCCGGCTGCTGATCGACCTGAATCGCTCCATCGGGCATCCCCGTCTGTATTCCGATGTGATGCGCAAAGCCTCCAGGCCGGATCGCAACCAGATTCTGGAGCAATATTACCTTCCCTACCGGCGCAAGGTCGAAGCTGCCGTTGAAGAAGCGGCAGGGCAGGGCAGACGAGTGATTCATATTGCCTCTCACAGCTTTACACCACAGCTCGATGGCGAAATACGCAATGCAGATATCGGCCTGCTGTATGACCCGCAGCGGCCGGAGGAAAAAGCAATCTGCCTGCGCTGGCAGGAGGCTTTGACGGCCGGTTCACAAAATTTCAGGGTACGCCGCAATTATCCCTATATTGGAAACTCGGATTGCCTGTGCAGCTATTTACGCCGGCGTTTTACCCCCGGGGAGTATGTGGGCATCGAGCTGGAAATCAACCAGCGGCATGCGCTTGCAGGGGGGCATTCCTGGCGTGCCTTGCGTGAAACCGTCCTGGGTGCGTTGCTTCAGGTCAGGTAGTCTCCTGTTTCTATTCCGTTCATTTTTCCATGCCGATGTTTTTTGCAGGGGGTTCGCAGGGCGCTCCGGGAAACATCAACTGTGGCGGGCACTGTGTATCCGTGGTGCAATGCGCTTATAATCGTTTTTTTCTCAGGTGAATGGAAAATGAAGTTCCCACCAGGGAATACTGGCGATTCTTGTCCGGATATTGGTTTCGGGCCTGATTCGCGCGAAACTGAACAGGAGGCATAGGTATGGCAGCAGGCTGGTTTTCGGTATTGAAATACGTTCCCTGGACGGAGGTGATCCACAACGCGCCGAAAGTTGCGGATGGCGCCAGGAAGCTCTGGGATGTTATTTCAGGAAAAGCAGCGCCGCAGGAAAATCCTTTCCCGGATATCGAGCCGGCAGTTTCGTCCGAACCACAGACCTTGGCTACACTGGAGGCCCGTATTATCCGGTTGGAAAAAGTAACGTCCGACATGCACCGCCAGATACTGGCGTCTTCCGAACTGATCAAGGCGCTGGCGGATCAGAACACGCAACTGGTCAGGCGCATCGAAACCAACCGAGTAAGGGTAGTCTGGTTAAGCGCAACCCTTGCAGTAGTGGCCATAGTGGCGCTGCTTGGTCTGATTCTGGTTTTCTGGTGGCATGGTAGCTGAGTTTATCTGCGATGGAGGCTAAACCAGGATCATCCGGGCTCCAGGCGAAAACCTGGCCATGAGCCCGGGAATCCTTTCAATTAGCTTTCGTAGAAATCAATATGTCCGGTGTGCAGGTCGTACATGGCTCCGACGATTCCGATCTGTTTCTGCTCCAGCATTTCTCGCAGTATTTCGCTCCGGCCTTTGATTTCTTCAATGACATTAAATACGTTGGCTTCGGCAACCTTGCTGACAAACTCCTCGTTTTTGGAATTCTGATCGGTTGCCTCTGGATCACGCACTTTCTCCACGACCGGCTTGATTTTGGCGAGCAGGTCGGTGAGCTTGCCCAGTTGCACGTCGTCACATGCGCCTTTGATGGCACCGCAACGGGTATGCCCCACAACCACGATGATTTTTGCCCCGCTGACTTTACAGGCAAACTCCATGCTGCCAATGATGTCGTCATTCAGGATATTTCCAGCAATCCGGATGCTGAACAGGTCTCCCAGACCCTGGTCGAAAATGAGTTCCGAAGAAGCCCGGGAATCGATGCAACTCAGGACTACGGCAAAGGGATACTGCCCATCATACGTTTCATTTAATTGCTGTAGCAGGTTACGGTTTATTTTAAGGTTTTTCATAAAGCGGGCATTCCCCGCCTTTAGAATCTGAAGTGCGATTTCCGGTGTAAGATGCTGCTGGATTTCTTTCGTTTGCGTTCTCATGCTAAAAATTCTCCCAGATAATTATTGACTGAACCAGTATGTGGAAAAAAGCGACTTTGCAAGGCATGAAATCACGGAAAAATTTGGGATGATTTGCAACGGGCCCCATAGCAGTTAACAGATTTAATACATTCTAACATATCAAAAATTGCGGTTTCTATATTGCAGTTGCGGACCGGACAGAAAAACGATGTGGTAGCATTAAAACCCGATTTTTTTCAGAGGAGGTGTATCTTGTCAAAATTGATTCAGTATGGCGCGGTGCTCCTGGCCTGTTTTTTGTTGCCACCCAGTGCCAGGGCGGAACAGGCTTATCCGACCCAGGATTTGCTGTCTACGCAGGTTACGGTAACCGGTGAAGAAATACGGTATCCAACCTCTGGGCCGGCCAGGGTAACGGTCAGTATTGTCACCATCCTGCCGGGTACAATTGCAAAAATTCATCGTCATCCAGTTCCGCTGGTCGGATACGTGCTGGAGGGGGAATTAACCGTGGATTATGGCAATCAGGGAAAAAAGACATTCCGCAAAGGCGATGCGCTGGTCGAGGCCTTGAACGTCCCGCACCGGGGTATGAATCTCGGCCAGGATATTGTTCGCATACTGGCCATTTATCTGGGTGCGGATGGGATTCCCAATGTTTTGCTGGAGGAAACGCCGCAGCCATAGCTGGCCGCATGCTGAACTGTTTTTCTATTCTATTCATCTATAGGAGGGGGCATGATAAGACTCAGAAAATCCGAAGAACGCGGTTACGCAGATCATGGCTGGCTGAAAAGTTATCATTCCTTTTCCTTCGCAAGCTACTACGACCCGGCGTTCAACGGCTGGGGCAATCTGCGCGTAATCAATGAAGACCGCATTGAGCCGGGTAGCGGGTTTGGCGAGCACAGCCACCGCAATATGGAAATCATCAGTTATGTCCTGTCCGGCGAACTGGCCCACCGTGACAGCATGGGCAATGTCAGTGGAATTCCTCCGGGAGACGTGCAGAGAATGAGTGCAGGGACAGGGGTCAGACATAGCGAATTCAACCATGCCCAGGGCAGGCAGACCCATTTCCTGCAAATCTGGATTCAGCCGGATCAGACGGATATCCCGCCTGGGTATGAACAGAAGACCATTCCGGAGGCCGAAAAGGTGGGGAAATTACGTTTGATTGCCTCTCGGGATGGAAGCATGAATTCCGTCCTGATCCATGCCGATGCCAGGCTGTATGTCGGCCTGTTTAATGGAAAGCAGACGGTCACGCTGGAGGTCCGGCCGGATCGAAAGGCCTATGTGCACCTGATTTGCGGAGAGCTGGAAGTCAATGGTTACGGGTTACACTCCGGCGATGCGCTTTTGATTGAGCGGGAGAACCAGATCCGGATTGAAAATGGAATTCAGGCGGAAGTGTTGGTATTTGATCTGGCTGCATAAACCCCAAAAGGTTGGCATTCCGGACCAGGTGCTGAGGCAGACTGGACAGACAACGTGTGTTTGATGGTGAAAAAATGAGCGTTATGCAAAATTTGCAATCATTGCAGGGCTGTTTCAGGAATTTCTGGCGGTGTTAAGAAATTACCGGATGAGCTGATATTTCCATGACCACCCGACTCATTGTCATTACCGGAGTGACCCGCGGTCTGGGACGCAGCATGGCTGAAGGGTTTATTCGTCTGGGTCATACGGTGCTGGGCTGCGGGCGGTCAGCGGTTGCGGTTGATGAACTGAATGTCATGTACGGGGACAAGGATCATCGATTTGATGTGGTGGACGTGGCCAACGACAGTGCGGTACAGGAATGGGCAAGAAGGTCTCTGGACAGGGCCGGTTCTCCCGATCTGCTGATCAACAATGCCGCGCTCGTCAATCAGAATGCGCCGCTCTGGCAAGTTCCGGCTGGTGAATTTTCTGCAGTTATTGATGTGAACATCAAGGGCGTTGCCAGTGTGATACGGCATTTTACCCCAGCCATGATAGCCAGGGGCAGGGGGGTGATCGTCAATTTCAGTTCTGGATGGGGACGTTCGGTAGATTCGGAAGTGGCACCCTACTGTGCTACCAAATGGGCGATAGAAGGATTGACTAAGGCGCTGGCACAGGAACTGCCTCAGGGGATGGCGGCAGTGCCGCTGAATCCGGGCATTATCAACACCGACATGCTGCGCATATCTTTCGGCTTACAGGCGCAGCATTTCCCGGAAGCCATGGAATGGGCGAACACGGCAGTTCCCTGGTTGCTTGGTCTCGGTCCTGAACACAATGGCCGATCACTGACAGTGGGCGACCGTTATTGAATTTGTAACCCCGCAAGCCGCAATGCACGGAATTCCAGTGATTTACCCTGCCAGAATTTCCGGTCTGGATGATCTGACTGCAAGGTACGTTTAGCGGTCACGAAAAATGTATACCATGATCCATGCGCCAATTGTCAATATCCAGGAGATTACCTGGGTCAGGGTCGATGGCTGGAATATTCCCATATAGAGTACCCCGGTAAATGCGCTGAGATTGATGGCAATCACCGAACATATCAGGTAGTAAACGCGAAACGACTTGAGCATGGCAGGTTTTCCTTTCAAACGATCTATAACCAAGCTGGATGATATATAGCCTGTCCTGACTGGCGTGCCCCAGAAAGAATTTTATTCCGGGGTGACATTCATTGGGCTTTCTTTCCGTTTTCTGCCGGGGAGCCTGTACACTCCTTTCATGATTTCTCCAATAATGCCGCCAAAGTTGGCCGATTCCACCACGAGGATGAGGCACAGACCCCAGTAGGCAAGAGGAATTCTGAAAAACAGGTCCACGTACTCATAGGAATCATCGAAGAAGGTCAGCTGGGCAAAGCTGATGGTGCGCACGAACAGCGGTGGCAGGCAGGCCAGCCATTTTCCGTGCCGGCCATAAATCAGGGAAACCACGACGCCTGCAATAAACGGCACGAGAAACACATCGATCACCCAAGGAAAAGTAAAGGTGGCAATTCCACGGTAGATTTCGATGTTGACGCCCAGTGCCATGTCGCCCAGATAGATCAACGCCATTCCGAACAGAACGGCAAATGATCCTTTCACATATTGTGAATTCATGGTTTTTCCTCCTTTCCGAATAGACCACGGGAATATTATAGTCTTTCCCCAGTTCAGGTTGCTTGCAAGACGATGCAATTTTTGATTTTTTCAGACATTCTGCTACAAAATAAAATGATCTCTGCTGTTAGGAATGCCATGGCAGAGATTGCGTGGGAATGCTGGTTTGGCGAAAATAGCATGACCCGTTTCTCATATGGGTAGCAAGGAATTTTAAAACATGGATGATTATTTTTTTTATTCGTATTAATATAAACAAGAGTAGACACCATAGAAAATCCTGTTGTGTCACGTTATTCAGCGGAGTCTGGCCGTAATAATTCAGGCAATTAATTTTCCGGGTTCGAAAGGTAAATCATGAAACAGTCTGGGTGGGCAATCATTTTTTTCGCGCTGATATTGTCAGCCTGCGGGGATAAAAGCGAGCAGGCATCGACGCCTGCCGCGCCAGTTCCGGTAGCGGGCAGTGCGCCTGCCACTGCACCGCCTGTATCCGCGTCAGGGCAGGCGCAGGCGCCAGCCAGTATGACATCCGGGGCCATGCCGGCCCAGCCGGTTGCCGTTTCACCGGCACCGGTGGCATCCCCCAGTCCGCCTGTTCCGGCAGTGGCACAGCCAGCCATGGTCCCGCCACCGCCAGGCGCTGTTTCTTCCGCCGTTCCGCCTCCGGCTGTTCCTTATGCCGTTCCGCCTCCGGCCGAAGCGGTGTGTAATTCATGCGGAACAGTAAGCGATGTCAAGACCGTCAAAATCGAAGGGGAGGGCAGCGGGGTGGGAGCAGTTGCAGGCGGATTACTGGGTGGTTTGATTGGCAACCAGATTGGTGGCGGAACGGGTAAAGACCTGGCAACCATCGGTGTAGCTGCAGGGGGTGCCTATGTTGGCCATCAGGTGGAAAAGCAGGTAAAATCCGATACTCAGTACCGTGTCATCGTGAAGATGGACAACGGCTCCAGCAAGACTTTCAAGTATTCCGATCCAGTCAGTTTTCAGGCCGGGGATCGCGTCAGGGTGAGGAATGGCAAGCTGACCCGCCTTTAGGAATTGCCTGAACGGATTTCGAGAATGGCAATCGGTTCATGTTGTCTTTTGATGTGGATGGATACCCCGCTCTGCGCGCAAGTTGTGCTGACGGTTTGATTACACGAAAGCTTGAAGGTCACAATAACAAGTTTCAATCATGCAAGCGATGAACCATGAATACCCGACCTAAAATCATTATCTCTTCCGTGGATGCGGACAGGCTTGACCGGTTGCTGGATTCCTTATCCAGCGATGTTTTTCCTGGAAAGGAGGAACTGGAAGCCGAGCTTGCGCGGGCAGAAATCGTCGATCCGGAAGATGTCCCGCCTACCGTGGTAACCATGAATTCCACCGTCACATTCCGGGTGGAATCTTCGTCCCAAAGTTTTACCATGCAGCTGGTATATCCAAAGGATATGGATTCCAGCAGCAACAAGATCTCCATTCTGGCACCTGTAGGAAGCGCCCTCCTGGGTCTTTCCCAAGGAGATGAAATTGAATGGCCCAAACCGGGGGGCGGGGTATTGCATGTCCGTATTGAAACCGTAACCTACCAGCCTGAACGTGCTGGAGAATATCACCGGTAACCCGGGATCCCTGCGTGGCGATGGATTGCATCTGGCACGTTATCCCGTACTTCGGGCGAGAACCCTCATGAATCCGGCAAAAGTCAGGCGCTCCTGTGTCCGGCAGCTGACGGACCTGCCCAATGTGGGTCCGGCAGTGGCGGGCATGCTGAAAATGATTGATATTCATTCCCCGGCACAGCTTGCAGGCAGGGATCCGTTGCAGTTGTACCGCGATATCTGCGATAAAAGCGGTAAGCGGCAAAATCCCTGTCTGCTGGATGTCATGCTTTCGATTACCCGCTTCATGGATGGAGAAGAGCCTCAGCCGTGGTGGGCTTATACCGAGGAACGCAAGCAACGATTTGACCGGGTATAAATGATTCTGCCGAATGTTGTGCCATGACTGGCTACAGGTATGGAAAACCATGCCGATTCCGGTTCATGCGATAGATCGCCCGGGCCGCTCACGGCATGCGGCAGGATGATCGACTCTATGGACGGTTTCCCCAGGGCATGACCGGTACTGTGGAGATGCTGTTCGCAGGCGCTCCTTCTATCAGTTTGCGGCTGATCGCCAGATAGATCAGGGTATTATTTGCCTGGTCCCACATGCGAATGATGCGGGTTTCCTTGAACAGAATGGAGGTATCTTCCGTAAAAACGGTTTCATCCTTCGGGAACTTTGCTGGCAGGGTAATCTGCCCTGTCTGGCGACAGGAAAGTGAAAACTGCGATGGATCTTCCGCAAGACCGAGTGAACCGGATACCCCACCTTTTCTGGCCTGACTGACATGACAGGTAACCCCGGGGAGCTTGGGGTCGTGGAAGGCTTCGACGCAGACTTTATGGCTGGCGCCAATGAGCTTCCATGCAGTGGTCACGCAGCCGATGGTTTCTGCATTCGCTGGCCAGCAGGCGATCAGCAGACAAAATGCCAGAAATTTTGCAGATGACGGGTTTTTCATAGGGGATGATCCTGTTCGGGTCGCAATTCCTGTTGCCGTATGCTAGCATTTTCTATCGATTAACTGTTTACGGCAATCCAGAATATGTATTGACTTGGATTTTGAGTGGTTTTAGTTTGAGTTACCCAATGCATTGTTACCTTGGCAATGAATTGGGGTGCAATTTCGGCATGTTGCATACCGGTAGCATTAATGCATGGCTCATTCATTGCGTGGCTCGCCATATCTGCTTTACATAAATATGACAACCCGACAGAATTCAAACACGGCAGGCAGGTGCAATGGCTAACTTGTTGCGAAATGCACCCTGTGCCTGCAACAGTGGTTTGCGGTACAAACATTGCTGCGGTTCATTGGCCGGTGAAACTTCAAAGGGTTTGAATTCCAGGCGTCAGGCTGCGCTCATATTGCAGAAAGCCGGGAGATCCTTTGAGGCGATCGAGGCATACGATGCCATTCTCCTGGAGCAGGGAAATGACTGGGAAGTTGCGCACATGAGGGCTCTCGCGTATCTGCAGATTGGCCTGATGGATGAGGCGCGCGTTGCCTTTGCGGCATTGCTCTCGACTCCTGTGGTGCATTTTGATGGTTTCTGGTCGAATCTTGGCCTGCTGCTGGCTTCTGTTTGCTCCGACCCGCTATCTGTGGCTGTCCAGAGCAAGCTGAATGCATACCGTTGCATGCATCCGGTATTGAAGGCAACCCGCGCCGGCAAGGAACAGACTGCTTGTTCATCGTCCGATAACTATCCTTCCGTATCAGTGGTCATGCCGGCTTACATGCATGCAGGTTATGTCTCCGAGGCAATCGGTTCCGTGTTTTCACAGACCCGGCCACCGCTGGAACTGATCGTGATTGATGATGGTTCCACCGATGGCACGGCTGAGTCCTGCCGTGCAGCTCTGGCTTCGGCTCCGTTTCCGGTTACATTGATCGCCCGCGAAAACCGGGGAGCCGCCACCACCCTGAATCAGGGCATCCAGATGGCAAAAGGGGACTATATCCAGCTCCTCAATTCGGACGACAGGCTTCCGGCAGATCGCATAGAAACGATGCTGGATTCCTTGCTGGAAAGAAATGCGGAGTGGGGTTTTGCGCGGGTATCTTTCATGGATGGCAATGGGCACGCTTTCAGACAGCATGAAAACAACCGCCAGATCGGGTTGATGGCACAACAGAATGCAGCAGTGATGTGCCCCACGCTTGGGCTGGCGATGCTTCGTGCAAATTCCGCCATTACCAGCGGTAATCTCATGTTCCGCAAGAATCTCTGGGAAACACTGGGTGGATTTCATGACTACCGATATAACCATGATTGGGATTTCTGCCTGCGCGCAACACTGGAAAGCGAGCCTGTTCTGGTGCCACATTCCCTGTACGAATACCGTATTCATGAACGGAATACCATCAGCGAATCATTCCATGCACCGCGCATGGAACAGCGCAAGGTCATGGCCAGCTTTGTCCGCGCAGCACTGAACCATCCCCCCCGGGCGAACCATTTTTCTCCTACCCTGGCCAATTGGGGGGGGGAGTTTATTGCACTGCTTGGCCTGACCGAGGCGTTACAGCATTTACCGATCGAAATAGTCGAGCAGGCTCTTCAGGAGCCTCACTCTTTCACCATACCTATAGGATAAGAGAATCATGATGCGCGTTTCCCTGATCGTGACGTCTGAACCGGATGATTATCACCATAAGCAGCGAGATTTCTTTTCCTCGGTATCTGCGCAAAACTATCCTTATGATGCATTTGAATTTATTCTGGTCGATGGCCTGCACAGAATCTCCACAGCAAAAGATTTTGCTGATTTTCGCCAGCACCATCCTGAAATCTCCGCTTCGCTTTTGTCCTGCTCCAGCCCGGCGCGGTCGGTTCAAAACAACCTGGGTGCCGCACATGCCAGCGGCGAATTACTGATATTCCTCGGGGACGATTTCGATCCTTCCCCAGGTTTGATTTCATCTTATGTGGAATATCACACGCTGAATCCGGATGTGAATGCAGTGGGGATAGGCCCCGGATTATTTCCGGATCCTATCCGGGAAGACTTTTTCTGCCGCTGGCTTGAAGATTCCGGTCAGGTATTTGGCTTGCCCATGCGTCGCGCCATGGCAAATTGGCCCAGCCATTTTTTTTATGTCGGCAATGCATCCATCCGGAAAGAAAAATTTCAGTCTCTGGGTGGATTTAATGAAAATTTCCTGAATGATGCCGGAGACGATTTTGAATTTGGCAGGCGTCTGGTTCAGAGTGGTGGATATTCGCAGTTTGTTTACGGGGCTATTGCGACTCACCGGCATACGGTTTCTATCGAGGAGCGTTGCAAGTCCCTGGAGATAGCCGGGAAATCTTCACAACTGCACGAAAATCTGTACCCTGGCCAGGAGCAACCCTGGCATGTCATCACGCATCGAAACGGCGAACCGGTTCTTCCTTACAGCGACGCTGTTCTTTCCGTTCCACCGGCCGGTTCTTCCAGCAGCACCCAGGTTGCCTTTTATGGCAGACGGCTGGAAAATGCATTCCGTCGTGGTTATTTTGGTTCAGGTGAAAAGACAGACTGAATCAGGATATCCCACGGCATCCCAATTTCAGGACAGTCAAAGGCGATATGGGAAGAATTCAGTCCAAATCCTCGCGTCGAAGCAAGAAGACAAACTCATTTCCTGCGGAAACTTCCAGCCAGACAAACGGAAGTTCGGGATAAGCGACTTCGAGTACAGAGCGGTTGTGGCCAATTTCCACGATCAGCAATCCGTCCGGTTTAAGATACCGTGCTGCCTGTTCCAGAATCTTTCGGGTGGCATCCAGCCCATCGTCACCACTGCCAAGCGCCAGACGCGGTTCATGCAGATATTCCGGGGGCAGCGTGTCCATGGAAGGAGCATCGACATAAGGCGGGTTGCTGATGATCAGGTCGTATTGTCTGCCCTTCAGACTTGAGAACAGATCGGATTCAATGAGGTGAACCCGAGAATCTAACCCATATTCCGTTGTATTGCGTTGTGCCACTTCCAGTGCTGCGGCAGAAATATCCACTGCATCTACTATGGCATCCGGGAAGGCATGCGCAGCCAGGATGGCCAGACAGCCGCTTCCAGTGCACAGATCCAGCACGTCCCTGATGCTTTCCGCTTCCGCAATCCAGGGAGAAAATTGTTCCCGGATCAGTTCGGCGATAAATGAACGCGGTACGATTACGCGCGGGTCCACATAAAAATGAAAATCTCCCAACCAGGCTTCACTGGTCAGGTATGCGGCAGGGATTCTTTTTTCGATGCGTTGATGCAGTAGTTCCAGCAGTGCCTCTTTTTCATTTGCAGTGAGACGAGCATCCAGAAAAGGATTCAGCGTATCCAGTGGCAGATGCAGGACGTGCAGGATCAGATAGGCCGCTTCGTCGTAGGCACTGGCCGAACCATGTCCAAAGCTGAGCTTTGCTTCATTGAATGCGCTCACTGCAAAACGCAGCCAGTCCCGAACGGTGTATAACTGGCTGGAAGCGGTATCCAAACAGTGCAGCCTGCTCATGATTGTCTGGAAAGCAGAATGGCCAGCGTGCGCCGGTAAATTTCGGACAATATCTCCAGGTCGTCTACGGCTACGCATTCATTCAGCTGGTGTATGGTTGCATTCAGCGGCCCCAGCTCGATTACCTGCGGGCAGATATCGGCGATGAAGCGTCCATCCGAAGTGCCGCCACTGGTAGAAAGTTCGGTAACGATTCCGGTGACTTGCTCGATGGCGTTGCTTACCGCATCCACAAGATTGCCGCGTGGGGTAAGGAAAGGCCTCCCGGATAGAGCCCAGGCCAGGTCATACTCCAGTCCGTGCCGGTCCAGGATGGCATGGGTTCTTTGCTTCAGGCCTTCTACTGTGCTGGCGGTTGAGAAGCGGAAATTGAATTCGATGTTTACCGTGCCGGGGATGACATTGGTTGCTCCGGTTCCACCATGTATATTGGAAATCTGCCAGGAAGTAGCCGGAAAATATTCATTGCCCTGGTCCCATACCGTAGCGGCCAGTTCGGCGATTGCCGGAGCGGCAAGGTGGATCGGATTTCTGGCAAGATGCGGGTAAGCGATGTGACCTTGCACTCCTTTTACGGTGAGCGTCCCGGAGAGGGAGCCACGTCGTCCGTTTTTAATGGTATCCCCGGTCCGGGTGGAGGAGGTAGGTTCGCCCAGAATACAGTAATCGATTTTTTCTCCACGCAGTTTCAGCTCGTCTACTACACGTACGGTGCCATTGACGGCGATGCCTTCTTCATCGGAAGTCAGCAGCAGGGCGATGCTTCCGTCATGTTCAGGGTGTTCTGCCACAAACTTTTCGACCGAGGTGACGAAGGCAGCCAGGGAACCTTTCATATCGGCAGCGCCACGCCCGTACAATTTTCCATCGCGTATCACTGGAGTAAAGGGGTCAGAATGCCACTGGTCCAGCGGGCCGGTCGGCACAACGTCCGTATGGCCTGCCAGGCATACGATGGGATGCTTCTGGCCACGCCGCGCCCACAAGTTGTCCACGTTCTCGTAACGCAATCTTTCAAGTGTGAATCCCAGCGATTCAAGGCGCGCACCAATGATATCGAGGCAGCCTTCATCCAGTGGGGTGACGGAACGGCAGGCGATCAGTTGTTTGGCAAGTTCTAGAGTGGACATAGCGTAATCAGGTCGTGATAGGGAAGAATTTTTCAAGTGTGGCTTGGTCGAAACCGATATGCAGCAATCTGCCATCCTGTTCCAGTAAAGGGCGTTTTATCAGGCTGGGATTTTCCAGTAACAAGGGTAATGCACTGGCATTGTTCGAGACAGACTTTTTCTGCTCTTCCGATAAACCACGCCAAGTCAGGCCCTTGCGATTAATCAGGCTCTCCCAGCCAGCCTGTTGCAGCCAAAGCTGCGCCTGTTGTGGCGCAATTCCATGTTTTTTAAAATCGTGAAACTGGTATGCGATGCCATGTTCTTCCAGCCAGCGTCGGGTTTTTCTGACTGAGTCACAATTTGCTATGCCGTATAATTTCATCGGGTTGAATGTGTCCTGTACCGGGTAAATTCCGGCCGCATGGAACCATGCGACCGTGATGTCATGTTTGATAGGACAGAGACCGGTTTATGCAGTCTGTTTCCTGTTTTGCCACAGACGATACCCTCCTGCATCTAGCAAACCGGGGTTGCCGTCTTTCCGAGATGAAAGAGGGAATCGATTCCTTTTTTCAGGATCTGCTACGGAGAATGGCTAGATTCCTCTCAGCAGCTCGTTGATCCCCACTTTGGCCCGCGTCCTGGCGTCTACCTTTTTTACGATCACAGCACAATACAGGCTATAGCTACCATCCTTGGAAGGGAGATTCCCGGAAACCACTACGGAACCTGCCGGTACGCGCCCATAATGCACTTCTCCGGTTTCCCGATCGTAGATTTTTGTGCTTTGACCGATATATACCCCCATTGAGATGACTGCACCTTCTTCCACGATTACGCCTTCTACAATTTCTGAACGTGCGCCGATAAAGCAGTTATCCTCGATAATGGTCGGGTTCGCCTGGACTGGCTCCAGTACCCCGCCAATCCCTACTCCACCGCTCAGGTGCACATTCTTGCCAATCTGGGCGCAGGATCCTACGGTAGCCCAGGTGTCAACCATGGTGCCTTCATCCACGTACGCGCCAATGTTGACGTAAGAAGGCATCAGAACAACGTTTTTGGCGATGAATGCCCCCTTGCGGGCCGCAGCCGGGGGCACAACGCGGAACCCGCCATCGCGAAAATCACGCGAGTTGTAATCGGCAAATTTGGAAGCAACCTTGTCGTAATAATTGGTAAATCCTCCTTTGATGAAAAAATTGTCCTCCAGACGGAAAGACAGCAGCACGGCCTTTTTCAACCATTGGTGCGTAACCCACTGGCCATCCTTTTTTTCAGCCACCCGCAACGTGCCCTGGTCAAGATGACCGATCACGGTATCCACGGCATCTTTCAGTTTGGCGTCTGCATTGCGTGGCGTAATTTCGGCACGGTGTTCAAAGGAGGTTTCAATGATCTGTTGCAGTTGTTCCATGATTTTCCTAAGTTAATTTGCGGGTAAATTCGGCAATGCGGTGCGCAGCTTCTATCGTTTCACCCAGTTCTGCAACCAAGGCGATACGAACATGGTATTCACCAGGATTGGTTCCGTTTGAATCACGCGCCAGAAAACTGCCGGGCAGTACGGCGACATTATAATCCTGATGCAGTCCTTGCGCGAAAACCTTATCCGGCACAGGCACCCGCAGCCACAGATAGAAACCGGCATCCGGGAGAGTTACCGGCAATACGGGGTTTAATATTCCACTCACTTGCAAAAACTTTTCCGCATACATGCGGCGATTTTCGGCAACATGTGCTTCATCCTGCCAGGCGGCAATACTGGCAGCCTGTACCGCGGGATTCATGGCACAGCCGTGATAGGTGCGATACAGCGTGAATTTCTCGAGTATTCTGGCGTCGCCAGCAACAAACCCGGAACGCATCCCGGGTACATTGGAGCGTTTCGACAGGCTGAAAAATGAAACCAGATTGCGAAAATCGCTGCGTCCCAGTTCTTTTGCTGCCTGGAGCGCGCCCATTGGTGGCGTATCGAAATATATTTCGGAATAGCATTCATCGGCAGCAATGACCAGGTTATATTGATCGGCCAGATCGAACAATTCTTTCCATTCTTTCAGTCCCAGAACGCGTCCGGTGGGGTTTCCGGGAGAGCAGACGTAAATAAGCTGCGCACGCTCCCAAACCTGCTTCGGCAGCTGATCGGGGTTCAGCCCGAAATTATCTCCAGGCAGCGTATTGAGAAAATAGGGCGTGGCGCCAGCCAGCAGAGCGGCTCCTTCGTAGATCTGGTAGAACGGATTAGGACAAACTACGACTGGATTGACGCGCTTGCGATCAACTACAGCCTGTGCAAAAGCAAACAGCGCTTCGCGGCTGCCATTTACTGGCAACACTTGCGATTTTGGATCCAGCGGAGGAAGGTTGTAACGTTCCTGCAACCAACTGGTCATGCTGTTACGCAGACTATCGCTACCGGTAGTTGTGGGATAATTTGAAAGCCCAGTCAGATTTGCGCTGAGCGCATCACGGATAAACTGCGGGGTTTCATGCTTGGGTTCCCCGATGTGCAGACTGATTGCACGGTAAGTCGGATCAGGGGTAACGGAGCCGAACAGTGCAGCAAGCTTCTGAAAAGGGTAGGGTTGCAGTCGGTCGAGATCAGGATTCATGATTGGTTGAATAAACTGGCTGGGTGCAATTATAAAGGCGTAACAGGTGTCATCAAAACAAAAAATTTTATCGGTTGCAGGCCTGCTTAGCGGCGCTCTGGTTTGGGGGGTGATGTGGTATCCCTATCGTTTGTTGCATGGGATGGGGGTAGGCGGTATTTTGTCCACGCTGATCACTTATTGCGTGGCAATGTTACTGGGCCTGTTCTTCATGGGGCCGATATGGCGCGAATTGAGGCATGCCGGGTGGCAGAGCATAGTCTTGCTGGCAAGTGCAGGATGGACCAATCTGGGCTATGTGCTTGCAACGCTGGAAGGCGAAATAATGCGCGTCATGCTGCTATTCTATCTCGCTCCCCTATGGACGTTGTTTTTTTCATATTGGCTGCTGCGGGAAAAATTGAATTCATTCGGCTATGCAATTATTTTGCTTTCCCTTTCCGGGGCGTTCGTAATTCTGTGGGATGCGCGTCATGGATTGCCGCTGCCGCAGAATCTTGCGGAATGGATCGGCCTTTCTGCGGGCATGAGTTTTGCCCTGATGAATGTCATGGTGCGTCGCATCCAGCATCTGAGCCTGAATTTCAAAGTGGTGAGCGCCTGGTTTGGCACGGCATTGTTCACTGCCGTGCTGGCAGGATATCAAGACAGCTTCATGACCGGTTTGCAGAACATTCCGACGGATGCATGGGGGTGGTTGCTGGCGGTCGGGCTGGCGATATGCGTCATTACCTATTCGGTGCAGTACGGTCTGACTCACCTGCCTGCCAATCAGGCGATTGTCCTGTTTCTGTCTGAGCTGGTTTTTGCAGCTGTATCTGCCTACCTGCTGGCAGGGGAAGAAATCGGCTCAAGGGAAATCATCGGTGCCGGATTGATTGTTTCTGCCAGCTTGCTGTCTGGCAAAATACATCATCATTCATCCACAAACAAAATAAAGTCAGCCTGGGAGAATAAATAAATGAATAAGGCAAAATTTATCAGCTTTGAAGGTATCGATGGTGCAGGAAAAAGTACCCATCTAGGCTGGTTTGCCGACAGTCTGCGCGATCAGGGTAAAAACGTGCTGGTAACGCGTGAACCGGGCGGCACCCCGCTGGGGGAACGCATCAGGGAAATATTACTCAGTCAGCCGATGCTGGCCGAAACCGAGACATTATTAATGTTTGCCACCCGCTTTGAGCATATCGAGCAAGTGATCAAACCAGCCCTGCAACAGGGCACCTGGGTGATTTCCGATCGCTTCAGTGATGCCAGTTATGCCTATCAAAGCGGGGGCAGAGGAATCTCTCTGCCGAAGATGGAACAGCTTGAAAGCTGGGTACACGGTCGTTTTCAGCCGGATCTGACGCTCTTATTCGATCTTCCGGTTGATGTTGCGCGTCATCGACTGTCCGCAAATGTTACCCTGGATCGATTCGAACAGGAAAAAAGGGGGTTTTTCGAGAAGGTGAGGGAAGCCTACCTGTCTCGCTGCAGAAAATATCCAGAACGCATAGTGCTGATTGACGCTTCCCGAACACCAGAGGAAATTAAAAAAGATCTGGGCCAGGCAATTCAATCCTTATTGCTAAAATAAATCGTTATATTTATTCACGAAAGCTGCTATATATATAAATATTTGAATTGCTGGCACAGTATTGCCATGCAACGGTTAGGCAATATTGGTGGTTATTGCAGAAATTTTAAACTATTTGCTGTCTGTCACGGTTACGTCCGAACGGGAATGCCATCGGTCTCATTTATAAGTGGCATCTTTATAAATAAGTGGCATCGCAACAAATCGTGTCTTTTGCCATTTCCCGGCTCTCTTGCGATAATTGAATTCAAATAGGAAAAACTATGCTGCTTAGCCAAATAATTAACCTGCCATATCATTCTCCCTATGAGTGAACTACAAATTAGTTTGATCAGCATCGGTTTGGTCGTGATTCTGATAATCTGCATATACAACTGGTGGCAGCAACGCCAGTACCGCCGTAAATTCAGGGAGGCGTTCCAGCATCAACATGAGGATGCGCTATACCACCAGTCTTCCGATGAATCCGCTTTAAATCCGGATAAGCACTTCATTCCCTCCACGGAAGAAACCCCCATCGCTTCTTCCATCGAACCAGCGGCGATTAACCAGGCAATCGAATTGACATCAGCAGGGCAGCCAGAGGAATTACTTGAAAATACAGAGAAAGAGATGGTTTCTGCTGGTCTGATGTCAGACGAGGAGTCATCCGCCAAACCGGTTGAACAATCCCTTTGCGCCTCGCTGGGCGAAAAAACCGATTATATTGCCGCAATGTCTTTTAAAGACCCGCAGGGAGCCGGAGCTTTGACCTCGCTGTGGCAGCAGAGATTCGATTTTGGCAAGAACATCCATGTGTGCGGCTGGAATGCAACAAGTGGCGAATGGGAGAAGGTAATCGCAGAAAGCAAACCGCTATATCGTTCCTTGCGGCTGGCATTGCAACTTGTCAGCCGCTCGGGAGCGGTGAGCGAACCCAAATTAAAGGATTTTCGTGAATTGATCCGGACGATTGCTACAAAACTGCATGCGGATGTAATCTTACCGGACGTATCAGAAGCAGCTGCTCGTGCGCAGGAACTGGATAATTTCTGCGCAACCGTAGACCAGATCATCGCTTTCAATATCGTGCCTGAAGAGGCGCAGCTGTTTAACGGAGATGGAGTGGCAAGAGCAGCTGAACGTCTTGGCATGCAGTTTCTGGCAGATGGTGCATTTCACATGACCGATACCCATGGGCGTACGTTATTCAGCCTGTGCAATGAAGACAACACGCCATTTCAGTATCACACCCTGAGCCAGTTGCAGATCAGGTGCCTGACCTTGCTTCTGGACGTCCCGTGTGTGGAAGAGCCCGCTCTGGTTTTTGATGATATGGTAATTTTGGCGAGAAAGCTGTCCATTGAACTGGGTGGAAACATCGTGGATGCGAACCATGTGTCACTAAAGGAAAGAAGCATCATGCTGATTCGCGATCGCATTGTTACGGTGGAGACAAACATGCAGCACAGCGGCATGGTTCCTGGAAGCGCCCTTGCACGCAGGCTGTTTTCCTGAAATTTCCTGCTTCCAGGGTAACAAAAATGAATGAACCGGCACCACAGCGGATCGATTTTTTATGTCACGAAATCGAGCGGCATAACTACCAGTATTATGTGCTGGATGATCCGCTGATTTCCGATGCGGAATATGACTCAATGTTCCGTGAACTGCAGTCACTGGAAAGGCAATATCCATCCCTTGTCGCTCCGGATTCACCCACCCTGCGGATTGGAGCTCCTCCACTGCAAGCTTTTGCCAAGATCAGGCATCGCACCCCGATGCTCTCGCTCAATAATGCGTTTAGTGAGGCGGAAGTACTGGCTTTTGATGATCGCATTCGCGAGTTGTTGAACATACCGGTGGTTGAATATGCAGTTGAACCGAAGTTTGATGGCCTGGCGGTAACTCTGGTATATCGCGATGGGCTGTTTGTTCAGGGAGCAACTCGCGGAGATGGTGAAACGGGGGAAGATGTAACCCAAAACCTGCGTACCGTGCGTAATATTCCATTAAGGTTGAATCAGGAACAAACGACCTGTCCCATTCCTCTTATAGAAATCAGGGGTGAGGTAATGATGTTCAAGGAGGATTTTTTTGAACTCAACCGCCGACAGACAGAACGGGGCGAAAAAACGTTTGCCAATCCGCGTAATGCCGCAGCAGGGTCTTTACGTCAGCTTGACCCGCAGGCTACGTCCCGCCGGCACTTGAGCTTTTATGCGTATGGAACAGGAGTAGTGGAAGGATATATCCTGCCTGACACACATTCCGGGCAGATGGAATCCCTGAAGGAGCTGTCCATCCCTGTTCCATTGCAACGCAGGGTAGTGCATGGAACGGAAGGACTTCTTGCCTTTTTCCGGGAAATTGGCGAACTGCGCAAGGATTTGCCCTATGAAATTGATGGAGTGGTATACAAGGTCAACAATATTGCGCAGCAAGCTAGGCTGGGGTACGTGGCAAGGGCACCGCGCTTCGCCATTGCGCACAAATTTCCGGCAGAAGAAGCCCTGACTACGGTTCTGGACATCGAGGTACAGGTAGGGCGCACGGGCGCGTTGACTCCAGTGGCGCGGCTTGTTCCGGTATTTGTCGGCGGGGTGACCGTAACAAATGCTACGTTACATAACGAGGAGGAAATGCGTCGCAAGGATATTCGAATTGGCGACACGGTCAGTGTCCGGCGTGCCGGAGATGTCATTCCGGAAGTGGTACGCGTCCTGATCGAACGGCGCCCTTTGGATACCATGGAATTCCAGATGCCGAAGGTTTGCCCGGTATGTGGTTCACATGTTACGAAGGAAGCGGATGAAGCAGTATGGCGCTGCAGCGGGGGGCTATTCTGTCCAGCGCAACGCAAGCGTGCGCTGCTGCACTTTGCCAGTCAGCGTGCACTGAATGTGGACGGGCTCGGGGAAAAACTGGTGGATCAACTGGTTGACCGGAATCTGGTCCACACTCCAGCGGATTTATACCAGCTTGATTTGCAGACCCTGACCCGGCTGGAGCGCATGGCTGAAAAATCAGCCCAAAATTTACTGGATGCAATCGAGCACAGCAAGCAGACTTCTCTTGCCCGTTTCATCTATGCCCTGGGCATAAGGAATGTTGGTGAAGCAACGGCAAAGGAACTGGCGCGTTATTTCGTCACTCTGAATAAACTCTTGGCAGCCGATAAGGCGAGCCTGCAACTGGTGCCCGACATTGGACCGGTTGTTGCACAAAGCATCGCAGCCTTTTTTTTCGAACCGCACAATATCAAAGTTATAAACCAGTTACGGGCTGCAGGGGTGCAGTGGCCGGAAGAGGTCAACCATGGCGTGCCTGTGGATTCATTGAACGGCAAGATTTTCGTATTGACCGGAACACTTGTCAGCATGAGCCGCGAAGAGGCAAAATCAAAAATCGAGGCGCTGGGGGCACGGGTTTCCGGAAGCGTTTCTAAAAAAACCAGTTATGTGGTGGCAGGGGCCGAAGCAGGCAGCAAGCTCGGCAAAGCAGTGGAACTGGATGTAACCGTGTTAAATGAGGCGGAATTTCTGGCGTTGTTGACGCGAAAATAATCACCCTTCGTTGTTTGGGACCGTTTCCTTGCCACACAGAGCCTAATAATTATCGAGAAAATATGAATAAGATCACTAAAGCCGTGTTTCCGGTAGCCGGGCTGGGAAGCCGTTTTCTACCTGCAACCAAGGCCAGCCCGAAAGAAATGATGCCTGTAGTGGATAAGCCATTAATCCAGTATGCCGTGGAAGAAGCAGTCGCAGCAGGCATTACCGACCTGGTTTTCATCACAGGCCGCAACAAGCGTGCAATTGAGGATCATTTTGACACAGCCTATGAAATTGAAGCCGAGCTTTACGCACGCGGGAAGACCGAGTTATTGCGTGCCGTCCAGGATGTTATCCCCAAGAATGTGAACTGCATTTACATCCGCCAGTCAGAAGCACTTGGATTAGGCCATGCTGTACTTTGCGCACAACCTGTCGTGAACAATGAACCGTTTGCAGTAATTCTGGCCGATGACCTGATCGCAGGGGATATTTCCACGATAAAGCAAATGGTAGAAGTGTATCAGCGCCATCCGTGCTCCATCCTCGGTGTGCAGGATGTTCCTCTCATGCAGACAGGGAATTATGGCATAGTAAGCAGCAGCGTTCTGGAACAAAATGTGGAGCAGGTACACGCCATTATTGAAAAACCAAGACCGTCAGATGCCCCTTCCACTTTGGCTGTCGTGGGGCGCTACATCCTGACGCCAGGTATTTTTGATCATTTGTCGCAATTACAGACCGGGGCAGGCGGGGAAATTCAATTAACGGATGGTATTTCAGCCTTGATCCAGAATGAAAAAGTTCTGGCATATCGGTTTAACGGCACTCGTTATGATTGCGGTTCCAAGCTTGGATACCTTAAGGCGAGCATCGCATTTGGCCTGAAGCATTCGGACACTAGAGAGGAGTTTGCCGCTTATCTCAAAGAGCTATGCGGCAAAAATGAATTCTGATCTGCAGGCCAAAAGCATTCTGGATCAGGCAGAGATCCTGATCCCTGCTGAACAGGTACAGACGGCCGTTGCCAATATTGCATGCAAATTGAATGCCGCATTAACGGGAACCTGCCCGCTGGTATTGTCAGTAATGGGGGGTGCAGTGGTTTTTACCGGGCAGTTACTGCCCCAGCTTACCTTCCCCCTGGATTTTGATTATATCCACGTATCGCGCTATGGCAACAGCCAGGAAGGGGGAAGTTTGAACTGGAAGGTTGAGCCACGCGAAAATGTGTCAGGCCGTATCGTGCTGGTGCTGGATGATCTCCTCGACGAGGGTGAAACTCTGGCCGCGATCCGGCAGCGTGTAATGGCTCTCGGGGCAAGCAGGTTTTACAGTGCGGTGTTTGCAGTCAAGCAGACGAAGAAAATCAGGCCTGTTCATGCCGATTTTTTTGGGGTGGAATTGCCGTGCCGTTTTGTATTCGGTTTTGGCATGGATATACAAGGCAAGTGGCGAAATCTTCCTGCTGTATATGCATTAAGGGAAAAATAAGCACAAACTCATATTATTAACAAATAACTTTATGTTTTCCAATATTATATTGATATATAAGCATATTTTTATATGACCATCACAATTTTGGTGATCTCCGCAAGGGATGAGATTGGGCGACAGGTGAACCATCGGATTTTCATAAGGTGAAGATACAGGAATGTTAGCGATTATCGGAGGTACAGGACTGACGAAACTGTCCAATCTGGAAATCATGCATCGGCAGGTGATGCGGACTCCCTATGGGGAACCTTCCGGGACAATTATCTTTGGTCGTCTGCGCCAGCATGAAGTCATGTTTATTGCCCGCCATGGCTATGGACATACTATCCCACCCCATATGGTGAATTATCGTGCCAACCTGTGGGCGCTAAGAGAGCAGGGTGCAAAAAAAGTAATTGCTGTGGCTGCAGTTGCAGGAATCAGACCCGATTTTGAACCGGGCATGCTGATCGTGCCGGACCAGATTATTGACTATACCTATGGTCGTGCTTTCACTATCTTTGATGGGTGCGACTGTCCGGTTACCAACATCGATTTTACTGAGCCGTATTCTCAGGAATTGCGCCAGAAAATCCTGAATGCCAGCAAATGTGCCAATATACCCTGCCTGGATGGAGGAGTATATGCCGCAACGCAGGGCCCCCGTCTTGATACCATAGCTGAAGTCAACCGCATGGAACGGGATGGCGCAGACATGGCCGGAATGACCGGTATGCCGGAAACTTCTCTGGCCAAGGAACTTGGATTGAGCTATGCCACGATTGCAGTTGTGCTGAACCACGCAGCAGGACGGAAGAGCAGCCGCAACCGGGTATCCCTGGAATCCATTCCTGGTGTGGCGCAAACGGCCATGGTCCATGTGCGTTCCATTCTTGAATGCCTGGTGGAAGCAGATGACGATTAGACAAGTGTTGCGTATGGGTGATGCACGCCTGCTGCGTCGTGCGGAAGAGGTTACCGACTTTGATACTCCGGAACTGCACACACTGTTGCTCGACATGAGAGACACCATGAAATCCCTGAATGGTGCCGGACTGGCTGCCCCGCAGATAGGCGTTCATTTGCGCGTGGTTATTTTTGGCGGAAGATTCAACCCGCGCTATCCGGATGCCGAAGTCGTTCCGGAGACCGTATTGATCAATCCGGTGATCACACCCCTGACAGCATCGGGAAAACCGTACAATTTGCACGGTTCAAATGCGGCCATATCAGACCGTGAAAATATGGAAGATGGCTGGGAAGGGTGCCTGAGTGTCCCGGGGTTACGTGGATTGGTGCCGCGTTTCCGATCCATTCATTATCGCGGTCAGAATGAGTCTGGAACCTGGACAGACCGTACTGTAAGCGGTTTTCATGCTCGCGTAGTACAACATGAGTGCGATCATCTGGACGGAATACTTTATCCTATGCGCATGCGCGACCTGAGCCAGTTCGGATTTACCAGTGTGCTGTATCCCGACTCACATCTGGTAGAAGAATAGCTATCCGGAAGGACCCGGCTGAACTGCACCCGGTATGCAGAATATAGCCGCGGGAAAGTGCGCCGGGTAAGTCAGGTCATGTTCGCTGGTTGTACCCAACGATCAAATTCTTCTTCAGTGACATAACCAAGCAGCAATGCTGTCTGCTTGAGTGTGCTGCCGTCCCGGTGGGCTTGCTTGGCAATTTTGGCTGCCTTGTCGTAACCGATATGCGGGGTCAGGGCAGTTACCAGCATCAGGGAACGCTCCACCAGTTCCGCGATACGCTCATGGTTGGCCTGGATGCCGCGTATGCAGTGTTCCTCAATACTGGTCATCCCATCTGCGAGCAGCCGAACACTTTGCAGGAAATTGTGGGCAATGAGCGGTTTGTAAACATTGAGTTCAAAATTTCCGGCAGCCCCGCCCATGTTGATGGCAACATCATTGCCAAAAACCTGGCAGCAAAGCATGGTTAATGCTTCGCACTGGGTAGGATTGACCTTTCCCGGCATGATCGAACTTCCCGGCTCATTTTCCGGAATGCTGATTTCTCCAAGGCCAGAACGCGGCCCCGACGCCATCCAGCGTATGTCGTTCGCAATTTTCATCAGGACGGCGGCAAGTGTTTTGAGCATACCATGGGCAGCCACAAGGGCATCATGCGCAGCCAGTGCCGCGAATTTGTTGCTGGCGCTCCGGAAAGGCAGGCCGGTGCTGCGAGCCAGATCTTTGGCAACACGCTCCCCGAATTCTGCATGTGTGTTGAGTCCGGTGCCAACTGCAGTGCCTCCGACTGCAAGTTCACACAGAGAGGGCAGGGAAGTCTGGATCAGGGATTCAGCATATTCCAGCTGAGCCACATAGGCAGAAAATTCCTGACCCAAGGTCAGTGGGGTTGCATCCTGCAGGTGTGTACGGCCAATTTTGACAATGTCATGAAAAACGCGGCACTTTTCCTCCAGAGACTGGCGCAATTTACCTAATGCGGGAAGCAGCGCCTGCGCGATGCCGAGGCTGGCTGCGACATGCATGGCAGTCGGAAAGATGTCATTGGACGACTGGCCGAGATTCACCTCGTCATTAGGATGAACCAGCCTATCCTTACCCCATTTTCCCCCGAGCAATTCCGAAGCACGGTTCGCGAGTACCTCGTTCAGATTCATGTTGGTCTGCGTACCAGAACCCGTTTGCCAGACAGAAAGGGGAAATTCATGTCCGTTCCGGCCGGCAAGAATCTCATCTGCCGCCTCCACAATGGCTTTCGCCTTGGCTGGGTCTAATAAACCCAGGTCACGATTGACCGATGCGCATGCCCGCTTGACCATGGCCAGGGCAAGAATGATTTCCTCAGGCATACGCTCGGTCGAAATGTGGAAATATTCTAGAGAACGCTGCGTCTGCGCACCCCAAAGGCGATCTGCTGCAACCTCGATAGGGCCAAAAGTGTCATACTCTGTTCTGGTTTGGGTCATACCGCTATTTTTCAGTTTATTATTTGGTAATAATATAAGCTTGCTGAATGCCAAAGCCTCCACCCGAAAAATCTTTCTCTATGTCAAAGAAAATCCGGTTAATCGGGTTGAAACCCGGGTATGCAGATGGATCGGTTACCAGTTCCCTCAAGAAGCGCGAGCCCAGGTAATAAATGGACGAGAACTCGTTCATCTTGTAGGACAGTACTTTCTTTTCATCAAGAAATTCATTCAGCTGATCTTTTTTCAGAAAACGGTTGGAATCATGCTCGATCAGGGGAGGCATATCCTTGAGCTGTCTCATTGCATTCAGCAAATTGAACGGCTCCAGAAAAGGCTCGGAGAAAATCACTTTGCCTCCCGGCTTGGCAACCCTCAGACACTCGTTCATGGCGATTTTCTGATCTTCCCAGGTAGGCATCAGCGTGATTACCCGTGTGGCATAAACGACATCGAATTTATCATCCGGAAATGGCAGTTCATTTATGTCACCGACCTGGAAATTTACGATATCATCCTTAAGCCACTGCGCTTTCTTCAGCAGGTTGGCCTGCTTAATCATGTTTTCAGCAAAATCCACTCCGGTAATGGAGCCTACATCCCTGTGTCGCTCCAGTTGCTGGAATGCAGAATATCCATTCGCGCATCCAACATCCAGAACATGATCCCCAGCCGAGATATGTTCGCTGATGGCTTCTATTTCCAGCTCGATCATGAACTGATCGCTCCATGATGCTAAAAAAGAGCCTTTATGGGTTTTCGCCTGATTTTCCCAGTATTCTTTAGCAGCATCTCTTTCGATCTTTTCCACTCTCTCTCCTTACGGGTTAAACTTAAAACAATGAATGATATAGGTTACTAGAAATAATTTCCTGCAATACAACTCATAAATTGCGCTTGTGAATGCCATCGCAGGTGCTGCCATGGCAATTAAACATGTAATATTACCATTTTTAACAATTAAAAAATCAATTGCCAAGCAATTGCCGCCTGTATCGGAGCGGCTTGCAATTGAATGATAATTTAGGTTAATTAATTGTTTTATTATATTGATTATTTAGGTATAATATCTAAAAATTTTTAATGGGAATCCTGAATGATTCGTTTCTGCCATTTCTCCAGAATGTGTGGAACAGGCGCGTCTGAATCTGAATGCTGATCATGTTACCATTACTAAATGTATTGTCATGGTTGGCTCAACCAGCCCGGGAATCAAAATGCCAAACCTCAGGCTTGCCCGTGAAACCGGGGACAGGGAAGCTGGATGCTTCGAGCCACCATTAATCCTTCCCTGCAACATATTTTTAAAACATAAAAATGGCACGTGTAGAACCGGCATTCAAACTTAAAACTGCAAATCTTTCCGTATTTGTGCTTCATATCAATACAACCGATATGGCGCAACTAAAACAGGAACTGGATGAGCGCTACCGAAAAACGCAGGGTTTTTTCTCAAACTCTCCGGTGGTTCTTGATTTATCTGCTATCGCAACTTGCGAGGCGACCCCTGATTTTTCAGATCTTCTATCATTCATGCTGGATCATGGCATGCGTGCATCGGGGGTAATCGGGGGCTCGGACAAACAGCGTTCAGCTGCAGCCCGATCTGGCCTTGGGCTGTTTACTGATCCTGCCTTTCGGTCCACCGTCAAGCCTGCACCCTTGCCCATTGCCTCGAATGAAAATCCTGCTCAGGAGTCTGAACCACGCAAGGAAGGCCATTCAAAGTCTGCGGCAGAGAAACCCGTGGCTGATAAAAAAATCGTAGCCGATAAAAAAGAGGAAGAAACGCAATCTGGAAACAGCCATTTTCCCGGGCAGAGTACAGGGCCGGCACAACCGGTTTTTGAGCCTGGTTCTGTTTCGAGTACCTCCATGCTCATCGACAAACCGGTTCGCACCGGTCAGCGAATTTATGCAAAAGGTGCAAGCCTGGTGGTTCTTGCCGCGGTAAATGCAGGGTCAGAGCTGATTGCAGACGGAGATATCCACATCTATGCTCCACTTCGTGGCCGTGCCATTGCTGGAGCCAATGGAAATGAAAAGGCACGCATCTTTACAAGCCTCCTGGAAGCGGAGCTGATCTCCATTGCAGGTTGCTTCAAGGTGTTCGAGAACGGTATTCCCGAAAATCTGCGTGGAAAACCTGTGCAGGCATTTCTGGATGGTCCCAATCTGGTCATCCGGCCTTTGCAGGATTAAAGGAAATTTCTGCATTTTGTAATTTAAATTTATAGGTAAAATACACAGATCTTGTTCAGGGGTAGAACCGTGGCTAAAGTTATTGTAGTGACATCAGGAAAAGGTGGGGTAGGGAAAACCACAACCAGTGCCAGTTTTTCCAGCGGCTTGGCTTTAAGGGGAAACAGGACCGTGGTTATTGATTTTGACGTAGGTCTGCGTAACCTGGATCTCATCATGGGCTGCGAGCGGCGCGTAGTTTATGACATCATCAATGTCATAAACAATGAAATATCCCTGAAGCAGGCCCTCATTAAGGACAAGAACTGCGACAACCTGTACATACTCCCTGCATCCCAGACACGGGACAAGGATGCGCTCAGCCTGGATGGTGTTGAAAGAATTCTCAACGAATTAAAAGAAACCTTTGATTTTATTGTATGCGATTCCCCTGCAGGCATTGAATCAGGCGCATTTACCGCAATGTATTTTGCAGATGAAGCCCTCATCGTAACCAATCCGGAGGTCTCCTCGGTACGGGATTCCGACCGTATCCTCGGAATACTCGCAGCCAAATCCAAGCGGGCTGTGGATGGCTTGGATCCGGTAAAAGAGCATCTTTTGATTACCCGTTATGATCCAAAGCGGGTTGAAGCTGGTGAAATGCTGTCTCTTACGGATATTCAGGAAATCCTGCGCATTCCACTGATTGGCGTGATTCCAGAATCGGAATCAGTACTCCAGGCATCCAATGCAGGCACCCCGGCTATCCATCTGGAAAAAAGCAATGTTGCAGAAGCTTACCGGGATGTAGTCGGACGCTTCATGGGAGAAGAAAATTTACCGATCCGGTTCACTACCGTTGAAAAGAAAAGTTTCCTGCAACGACTTCTGGGAGGTCGCTGATATGTCGATGATTGCTGGCTTAATCAGCTACCTGAGAGGCACCGAGAAAAAAACAGCTGTCATCGCCAAGGAGCGTTTGCAAATCATCCTGGCTCACGAGCGCGCAAACCGAGGAGCAGCGCCTCCGGATTATCTGCCTGCGCTCCAGGAAGAACTCATGGCCGTGATCGCCAAATACATCCACATCGACCGAGATGCGATTCATGTTCAACTGGAGAAACATGGCGACTATGATGTTCTCGAGCTCAATATTACCTTACCAGACAAGCTACGAAGTCCAGCAATCCATCCTGAATGATTTTTTGGGTCTGCCTGCGTAATTTCAGAACCACTTTCCACCATATTCATTCATATTCATTCTTCCAATACCCCACAAGCACTCAAGGCAGGTGGGGGATATCGAATTTTGGAAATAGATCCATTATTCATGCACACCATATTTGACATAATATACATTATGCGAAGTAATGATGGATGCCATGTATTACCCCAAAACCCCACAGACACCCGATCTCGCTGATATTTCAGCTTAGTTCCACAGTTTCCAGATAGTCCGGCACTTCAACCGGCCAATGCAGCTGTTCTTCAATATGCAATCGCATCATGTCTGCTGCAACCGGCTCGCCATGCGTGATGAAAGTTTTCCTGGGCGGCTTTTCAAAGCCATGCAACCAGTCGAGGATCTCGGAATAATCCGCATGCGCGGAAAGATTGGAAATCAGCTCAACCCGGGCGCGCACCGGCACATATTCACCGTGGATCTTGATCGCATCCGCACCATCCAGCATGGCAGCCCCCCGCGTGCCGGCGGCCTGGAAGCCGACAAACAGCACTGTATTATCGGGGTTGGGCGCAAAGGCCTTAAGGTGATGCACGACACGCCCGCCTGTAGCCATCCCGCTCGCGGAGAGTATGATCATCGGACCTTTGGTTTCATTCAGCCGTCTGGACTCTTCGGCACTGCTTACCATGCGTGCCGTCTTGAACAGGGAACGGCATTGCTCGGGTGCAAGCCGGTGTTCGCCACAATGCTGGACAAATATTTCCGTGGCATCCACCGCCATCGGGCTGTTCAGGTAAACCGGGATGTCCGGAATCTGGCCGGAGGATTTCAGCAGATGAATGTAATAAAGCAGCTCCTGCGCCCGGCCTACCGCAAAGATGGGAATCAAAACAATTCCATTGCGGTTTGCTGTCTGGTTGATGATCGTAGCCAGTTTCAGCTGTGGATCACTCTTGTCATGCAGACGGTTGCCATAGGTTGATTCCACTACCAGATAATCGGCTTGCCGGATGCGCACCGGGGCATTCATCAGAATATCATTGGGACGCCCGATGTCTCCTGAAAAAAGGATGGATGTGCTTTTATGATGTATATGTACAAATGCGGAACCTAAAATGTGGCCATTCGGGAAAAATTTCAAAGACAGACCCTCTCCCAGATCGACTGCTTTCTCAAAATCCACCGGAACAAGCTGCCTGAGCGCCCTGCCCGCATCCTCCTCGGTATACAGGGGCAAGGCTGGGGAGTGCTTGGAAAACCCGCGTTTATTGGCGTAGTTGGCTTCTTCTTCCTGCAAATGAGCAGAATCCGGCAACAGGATTTCACAAAAATCCCGGGTTGCGTGTGTGCAGTATACCTTTCCGGTAAATCCTTTTTTGATCAGCAGCGGCAAATAACCGGTGTGGTCAATATGGGCATGCGTCAATACCACTGCGCTGATCTCTTTCGGGTTGACCGGAAGTGCCGCCCAGTTTCTCAGACGTAACTGCTTCAGTCCCTGAAACAAACCACAATCGACCAGTATCTGCCTTGATCCACTGGACAACAGGTATTTAGACCCAGTGACCGTGCCCGTGGCCCCCAGAAAAGTTAATTTCATGTCCGATTCTCCCCGGTTTCTGTGATTGAGTATTTTACGCCCATCTGGATTTTTTCTCGTTATTAAATATTAATATTCAATATATAATATCACTTTGTTATTTCATTACGTTAACTATATTTCCACAATGTCCCATCCTCGCGGGAGATCGCAGAAAAATAAACTGTTCCATACGCGCAGGCTTTTCTCAGTGCATGAAATTCCAATTCGTACCCTCTCGCTTTCATCCCTGCCCGCTTTGTCTGGAATCCAGTAACCCTCACCAGACATTGCCTTTCAGCTTGTCAAGCTCCCTGCGGTCTCGTTTGGTCGGCCTGCCTTTGAGATATGCGGGTGGCGGATGGGCTTTCAACTCCTCTGCCAGCGCCTTCCTGCGCAGCACGCTTTCCTCCGTTTCACGGTAAAGCAGCTGCGCCTGAGGGGCCGGCCCACGCTTGCCGGATAGTGCCAGTACCTCCACAATAAATTGAACCGAACCAATACGGATGGACAGCATATCCCCTGCCGCCAGTGATTTTGCCGGCTTGATCCGCACGCCATTGCATAATACCTTGCCGCTCTCAATGGCATCTGCAGACAAGGATCGGGTCTTGAAAAAACGTGCTGCCCATAACCATTTATCGATCCGCAACCGGGTATCTTCTTCTTTCCCTTTCCCTTTCTCGTTTTTCATACACAAAAACTCAATATCTGTTCCTTCTTTCCGGTTTTACCTGCTTGCAGAAAAAGCCGGATTTGCGGTACAAAAAATTTGACCATTTTTCCCATTATGCCTACAATTCACTTTCTGGAATCATTCTATAGGGTTGTTAGCTCAGTTGGTAGAGCATCGGACTCTTAATCCGCTGGTCGAGCGTTCGAATCGCTCACAACCCACCAAATAATCAATCCATTACATTCTATCCTACAAAATTAATCTTATTGGGGTTACATTGGGGTTACTTTTCGTAAAAGGCTGACTCTAGAAGTTCAATGTGGTGATCTTATCGGCTCTACCCCATTAACGGGGGATGAGCATTCATCAGACCCGGTTAATTACACCGTTCCATCCGCACTGAGCCAAGACTCGCATGCGGTAATTTTCAAAATTTCTGAACGCCTTATCAAGCTCAGGCTATGTAAGCTTGCATGAAGGCTTTACGACCCATTAACCTAGGTACAACATCAAAAACCATGTCAAAGTTAACAGTTGTTTCATATCGTACCTCACGGTACAAATGAATCGTGAACCCAGTATTTTTTACTGGGTTGCACGAAAATCAACGATAACTCACAGAAAGATAAAAATATGTTTAAAAATATATTGTATAGTGTTGTTTCAACGGTTCTTTTGTTTGCAGCTACTGGAGCCAAAGCGGATACTCTGGCTATTTCCGCAGAACTGGTATGCAAGGCCGGTAAAGCGGGAACGGATACGGTTGTCGTATCGGGCAAAGGTTCTTACGTCAATCTGGGAACAGGAAGTTACGATACGCAGCCTCTTGCTTACGTGCTGGGACAATTGAACCCGCCGGTTGAAACAACCGATTCGAACCTGCAAAATCAGAACATTCCATGCAGCCTGGCCACCGCTGCAGTGGATGCTGCCGCATTGAAAAACCTTTGTATTAACTCATTAGCACTATCTTTGGGTATCACCATGCCAACCAATACCCTGAATATTGGTGTAGATGTGAAATTCGCCATGTCTCCTTCCACAACCGTAGTATTAAACAATGGAAATATCGTTCATCATTGGCATGGTATCTGCAGCACAGATCTCTTCCTCGGTCTGGGGGGCTGATAGCAATCGGTTAAAATAGCTGTTGCTGTCGGGTAACAGCTATTTTTCTGGTCAAGGTTGATTGGATTGTAATGATCCACCGCAACCGTCACATGTTTATGGCATCGGGTCAAGTACGCTGCACTAAATAAGTGTGACCAGGCACCAGTTTTCCAGACAGATTGCGGCGAAAGCATCTCTATTACATCCGGGCGGAAATTCCGCACGATGGTTTGTTACTATTACTTACTTGCAGATGGCCTGACTCGTCTTATGCATGGCAAAATTTCTTGCCATTCGTTCGCTCATGGCGCTTGTTCCATTTTCGTGCTGGTTGTTCGCCCACCCCAAAGGGCGGGCGCTACCTGGAGAATGGATTTTTGCGTAAAGTATTAAAGGTTTCAATCCTCGCCCACCCCAAAGGGCGGGCGCTACCAGTCCAGTTGTGTGAGTCTTAAACCCTCCCTTTTGTTTCAATCCTCGCCCACCCCAAAGGGCGGGCGCTACAGAAATACCAAAATTAAAAGCGGGGTACGTATATGTTTCAATCCTCGCCCACCCCAAAGGGCGGGCGCTACCGAAAACAAGCTAAATTTTTAAACCAAAAAGGAAATGTTTCAATCCTCGCCCACCCCAAAGGGCGGGCGCTACTAGCATCGTGCTAGCATCTTGCACCAACTCAATAGTTTCAATCCTCGCCCACCCCAAAGGGCGGGCGCTACACAGCACGCAAAGCATTTGCATCGGCTGTCTGGAAGGGTTTCAATCCTCGCCCACCCCAAAGGGCGGGCGCTACAGTTTGCTTATAACATTATGATTTGTAATGTTATAAAGCACACTTTGTGCGAACTCTCGAACTTTGTGCAGTGGAGAGCCCGAACAATTAAACGATGAAAGAGAAAAATCCACTTCCATCAATATATTGGCCATAACGCGAACTTGCCATGTTTAGGTCATTACTACTGGTTCGCGCATCATAATACCAATGCCCCCTCAAAATCCACAGCCCGAAAATTTCCATACTCTTTTATGTGTAATTCCACCGGCTCAGTCAAGCGATATAAGCGCAAGCTATCTTCTTTTTCGTGTATTTCAGCAAGCAACTTTCGCTCTAATTCTTCAAGCTGCATTTGATTAACCTGACACTCAAAGACTGAATTCTGGACACGCTGCCCAATACTTTCGCAAACTTTCGCAACGCGGCGCAGCCGCTTACGTCCAGCTGCGGATATTGTGGATACATCATAAGTAATAATAACCAGCATGGAATTTAACGGTAAAGAAATGGAAGATAGCCATCCATTTCTCCACGCAATACCCGAGCCATGAAACGTGCCTGAAATAATGGTAGCAATCCAATTGGCACTTTGGTCTGAAGAAGAGGATGAATTACTTCTTCTTTTTTACGTTCTTGATAGGCGATTACTACAGTACGGCGTGTATCTTCTTCAATCAATACCGCACCACCTTCCCGTTCTGCAAAATCGTTAGTATTGATCTGTCCTCTGTTGATTAGAGTAAGCGCTAATCGGTCAGCAAAAATGGCACGAAATTCTTCTGTCAAATCTAGAGCAAGTGCAGCTCGACCGGGGCGAACCGTATGTAAGAAACCAAGCTGAGGATCGAGCCCAACTGATTCCAATGCGGAGCGGCAGTCGTTCATTAGCATAGAATAGAGAAATGAAAGCAACGCGTTGAATCGGTCACGTGGTGGCCGGCGAGTGCGTCCATCCATCATAAATTTATCTCTTACCCCGCGCTTGATAATCAGAGGTAAGGCCGAAAAATAATTTTTGGCGGCATCGCCCTCGATGCCACGCACCACATCCAAATCTGGAGCGCGTGGCAGGTTACGCAACGAATGAGCGAGCTTTTCTACAACAACTGTAAGTGCACTGCTATCCTCCGCATCACTTGCTTCACGCGCGCCGCGCAGCAAGACTTGACGGGCATTGCGCAATTTCCCTGCAATTGCACTCTTGGCGATACTAAGCGCAAATTTTTTATCCAGTACCAATCTATGCTGTGCCTGCCGTAACAGAATATTACCTGAAACCGGACCTTCCAGGCGAGCCTTGAATCGGCCCTGATTATTTAATAACACTAGACTAATGCCGTCTTCTGCACAACGGTGCATCAGCGCAGGTGAAAGCATAATATTGCCCAAACAAACAATACTACCTAAGTGGTGCAGTGGTACCTGAAGTTTCTTCTCGCGTTCTACGTCCACCCGCAACGTGTCATTCTCCAAATGTAGATAGGAATTCGATGTCATAACGTAGAGAGTGTTAAGAAGCTGGTACGCCATGTTTACATTATTTCTGGTTTGAATAAATCTGCCAACAAAGCATTCTGCATTTTAAGTCCAGCGACAACTTGCGGCTGGCAAATTTCTTTTAACGAACACTCCTTGCAGCGTGCGTCATTGGCGGGAGGCGGTAGACTGCCTGAATCCAGAATGGCCCGGATGGCGTGAACAGCATTTTCCACCGCGTCGCGCAATTTTTGCGTAATTTCAACTTCCCGCCTGCGCCGTGAACTATGGTGATAAATTGCGCCATGTGTAATGTGTTTGCCAGTCATTTCTTCCAGACACATTGCTTGTGCGGCCAGTTGTACATCATCGTGCTTTTTTCCACGCTTGAGGCCATGTTTATATTCCACTGGATAGACACGCCCGTCTGGATGAAATTCCACCAAGTCGCATTTGCCGATTAACCCCATCCGATCTGACCACACCGGCAAAGCACGCTCGGTACGCACGCCCTCGTAAATTGCAAATCCCGGGTCATCCACTCGCTCATGCGCGGCATTGCCACGCATGGTGAAAACGTTCTCATCAAATACTTGCTCGACATGAATCAGTGCGCACTGGCGTGGGCAATAACTCCAGTGTTGAAGAGCAGAAAGCATGATCGGGTCTACTGGGTCATCCTGCATCACGTTTCACTTTCACCCAACCAAGCGAAGTAAAGTGACCCCTGCAGGTAATCCAGCATCATTTACATTCACCGTGTAATCGTTGAAATCACGCGCAGGTTCATTTGAATTTTTCTTGATTTGAATTAATTCGAACAACTTATGCGCTGGGGCATTGCCCAGTTCGCTTTCATGCTTGTAGACGTAAAGCCCTCGCGTTGTCATTTCGCCTCTGGCGGCAGAACGGTCATGCTCAAACATCTGAGCTAGCGCCTGCCAGAGTAATTCCAGATCACTTTCATTAAATCCAGTTTGCTTGGCAAGAAAGGACGACACAAATCCATGAGCTACATATAGGCCATAAGGAACAGTGAATTTGCGCCCCATCGTTCTGTTATCACCAGATTGTTTTTCGGCTTCTGCCTCAGTGGCAACCGCCATGCGAGTAATTGAATGCTCCAATGCAACTATAGGATCAACAGAACGGGCGAATGTTAACTGGACAGGGCCTCGTACTTGGCCGCAATTGATACCTGTGGACATGACCGCGCCGAATGCCCTTACGTCAAAGAAATTCCGGCACATCCATTGCCTTGCTTGATCAACTGAGTCACCCCCCTTGCGTTTTTTGTCGTCTCCCTCAAGCAATTCAGCCTTACCGATTTCAATATATGCGCGCTTATGTTGGTTATTGAGTACCGCTTTTTCCTTAACATAAATTTCAAATGGCGGCCGCTCACCCTTCACCAGCCCAACGAAGTTTCGTACCTTACGCTTGAGGCATACGTCAGTTACCAAGCCAAGCCCGCTTTCCGCATCCATGCGGGGCAAATTGCCAGCTTCAGGATCGCCATTAGGGTTGCCGTCTTTTACATCAAAAACCAAAACGAAGTCATAACGATTATTTAATGTCATGATACTTATTCCCCTTTATTGGTAGATTCAGATTTATTGGTAGATTCAGATTTAGTGAAAAATGCTTGCCTCTGATGGTAATAACCAATTGCGAAACGCCCTTGGTCAGCAAGGCTCAAATGTGCTGGAAAATCATTGATAGAAGACATAATTTGTCCGATGAGTTTTTCAAAATAGCGTTTACGTCCGTCATCCAGTTTGGCAAGATGGTGATTTTTAAGCTTCATTAGGTTGGCGAACACCGTAACCGGTGAGCTGGAGGCTGCGCCGTAGAAACGATCACGAATCGTAGCGCTAGGATTAACAGCCTCTTCCTGTGCTTTTTCCAGCGCAGCAAAAAGGCGTCCGATGCGATAACCGCAGTTGGTGTTGGAATCATCTAGTGACACAGCAATCTCCTGTTCTTGTGAAGGTGAATAACGTGTTTGCCTGTTAATACAGGCTTTAATTAGTGCTGCGCGTGGATAGGTCACTTTACGTTCGGCACGGATGCGACGAATGCTTGCTTGTAACAGTGTTTGCGGATAAGGCAATCCAGCAAGAATGGCACGCATGAATTCACCCCCATAATTAGGTGGGATGTTTTTTGAGTCTTCTTGAGTAGCAATGGACTTCAATAATTGAAAAAGTGAAAGATGTGGTTTCTCAAAACCAGCGTGGATAATTTCCAGGTCTTGGAAATGTTGGCGAATCCGCACTGACATTTCTGCAATGGTACCGACCTGCCAGAAACGTATGCTGATGCGCGCGGCATTGGGTGCGAGGCCTAGCACATAAAAACGGGTTTTTTCTCCATCATCGTTATATGTACCCGTTTGCGGCGCCTTAAACAATGCTTCGATAGCGCGTGTTTGCTTTGCTGGATCATCCTTGGGCGGTTCGTTAAACAAATCAGAAAACGTGTCCTCAAATTCAGTGTGCTGTTCTGACCAGAATATGGTCGAAGCATCGCCAATTTGAATGCGCTGAGCGCTCTCCTTGCTTAGCAGGTAATTGAGTGCCGTGGTATAAGCGAAGGCAGCGCGCTTGCCAATGGGTGCATTTGCGCCCTGCTCTTTTCCAAAAGAATTAAATGCATCTTTGTTAAAAGAAACGATATTTGCTCCACTGGTTTGTGCACCCCAAACACCCTTGATAGAAGCGTGCAGCCGTTCGAAACCATCGGGCTCTCCACTAATCGCACAGATAATTTTTTCTGTCTCCATGCCAGCGCCTTCCAGTACTGCCCTAATGGACGGTCGTTGACAAACCAGTTCGAAATCACCATTGAGGCGAAATGTTACAACAGCATTCGTTTCCAGGATTTCCGACCAAAGCGGATCTATTTCCAGTCTCGATGTGTCGCGAATTTTTAAAAAAGTGAGCACTGCATTCAATCCGGCATCGTTAGTTTTGTCAGCCAACTCATCTAGCTTTACCTGGAAAGCGGCATGCTGTTCCTGTACTCGATCAGGCCTGCCTAGCTTGGTTACACCTAGAACGTATTCAGCGCTATCCCATAACCAGTTTGCAGCAATTCCTGATGTCTTCTTTGCACCTTGTGGGACAAGAAAATTCCTAGGAAATTTCTTCTTCCCTTCAGAGTATCGAGTATCTTCAATTTGCACCAGATGCCCAGCAGGACTGAGTTCAAAAACAAATGGAATGGCCTTGATTTCAAAGCCTAGTCGAGGCAGGTCAGGCTTGCGCCTGTAGTAATCACATAATGCATGAAGAATCATCCCCGCACCTCCACATCAGCTAAATTCAACACGCCGTTTTTCATTTCTGCACGAAAAAAATACGGATTAGGGCTGCTCGGGTCGCTGTAGTCCATGTCATGGAGCATCCAGCCTAGATCGCGGCTTTCTGCAATCGGAGGAGTTTCGGTGGAAGCGTCCTTGATTAATCGGAAACTGGCTGCAAATTCGCGGCAACCCAGATAGGGTTGATTCACACACTGGCCCTTGCTGGCTCGACGCTCGAACATGTTTAAAAATTTTGCAGGTATATTTGCTGCGTCAGCAGAATGCTGTTCGTCTGGGTCGTTAATACGAACTTTTACAAGATGCGGATAATTTTTTTTATGATGGGAAGAATCGCGTAATTCAAATCTGGCATGTATCCGATAAGCGACATCGCGTAGAAATAAACCGGCACGCTGCTGGCGTTCGTCCTCAATATAAAGTCCAAGGTCTCCACTACCATTGTTTATTGCGGTTTGCACATTGCGTGAAGAAGTTACTGCGCCAACCTCGTTGCGCCGAAGATTGATCCACTTGATTGGCTTCAGAACCTCGATTTTAGTCACTTGCCAGCGAATAGCAGGCTTCCACAGGATGGCTTCGAACACGGCACGGGCGGCAGAAGGTGTAATCACATCGTAGCTGACACGTTCTACCTTCATTTCAGGCCGAGTAAAGCAAGCAAAATCGCCTGCGACTTCTAAGCAAAATGTTTTCATGTTTCCTTTCCCTGATTTTTATATAACCAGTTCATCGGGGGCTACGTTGCCATCAATCACCACACCCAGCAAATCATCATAAAGTGTGTTGCATACCTGAAAATAAATTCCCGGCAATTTTTTGCTTTCCTGTATATCACCCTGCTTTTCGAGTTGATTAAACAAGCGCTTGGGGAGATTCACCGAATAACGTTGCAGCTTTCTCATCAACTTATGATGCGGGCCATCTATTTCCAATCTGTTGAGTAATTCATCGCTATCGCAATAGCGTACCAGAATGGGCTGATAAGTGCTGTCATCTATCAACTGGAATTTTTTCGTAACAGTGCGAAATTGAATCTGACAATCGTGCGCATCGCGTGTAAGGTCGTCGGAAATACCGTGTTTATCTAGCGAAGGTGCGCGTACATAAAGGTGCTCAAAAAATTGCCTGGAAAGATCACGCCCCAATACATTGTTTACCCCACCAGATAACAGGCTGACGGATATTTGCGCAGCTTGTCGCAACATGCCTGGTGGTGGCGGATTCGGCGGAACAAATATTACTACCTGACCCATAGCATTCTGCTTTCCTTCGCGATTGCATCGCCCTGCTGCCTGTGCAATCGAATCAAGTCCTGCCAAAGCCCGGTATACAACAGGAAAATCAATATCCACTCCTGCTTCAACCAGTTGGGTGCTAATAACACGCACCGGTTCATTGCGATCCAATCGCGCCTTAATGTCAGCAATAACTTTGCTGCGGTGTTCACCACACATTAATCCGGATAAATGCAATGTATTTTTTCCATCCTCTTTGGCTGTCATCAGGCGATACAGCTCGCGCGCATCATCGCGGCGATTGACAATCCACAACACCGATGGATGTCGGATCAATTCTGACGCAACACTTTCCCAATTGCTTGGTGTTCGCAAATCAGTTGGAATGCTGACTTCCACCCGCTTCAGTTTTTGATACAGGACATCAGGGTCATCCATAATTTCGCAAACCTTATCTAGCCCACGAAAAGGCTTGCCGCCAAAAAATGTGAATGAACCAAGCGTTGGCTGGGTGGCGGTAGAAAGTACGAACGTCACACCGTAATTTTTAACCAATTGGTTCATAACATCGGCAATTGGTTGCAGAAATTCTGGAGGTAACAACTGTGCTTCATCCAGTACCACCACGCTATTTACGATGTTGTGCAATTTGCGACAACGGCTGGTGCGTGAGGCAAACAGTGATTCAAAAAACTGAACGTTGGTGGTAACTATGATTGGGGCATCCCAGTTTTCCGTAGCCAAACGCGAGCGAGCATTTTCTATTTCCGGGTCAAGATTAGCATGATGTTCGACTACGTTATCACCAAATATGTCGCGAAAAATGCTAGCCGTCTGCTCAATGATACTGGTGTATGGAATGACGTAAATGATGCGCTTCCTTTTATTCCTTATAGCGTGTTGCAAGGCGAATGCCATGCCTGATAAAGTTTTACCACCACCAGTGGGCACGGTCAGAGAAAATAGACCTGGTGTAAGCGCAGCTTTTTGACGGCACTGACGCAAAATATCGGAACGAATAGCATTAACTGTGGAGTTTTCTGCATTTTTCTCAAGGTGTGTCATGTGGTTATCGAAACGATCCATTAAATCGCCTATACCAAGATATCTAGAGCGGGCAGCTGCCTGAGTATTATTCATAAATTTTTCAGTATCAAGGAAGTCCGCATCCACTAAACTGGAGAACAACATGCGCAGCCACAAGTGCAAGCCTTCAGCGCCGCCAATCGGTTTAGTAGATGGCTTTGGTCTTGCGAAAATTTCTTGTGGGATGGCTAGAGCAGGTATGCGATCAAGCAAATGATTTTGCTCTATCCCAATTCGAATGGAGAGTGCTTTTCCTCCTGTTTCTGCGGAATGCCAGTCAGGTAATCCGGCATGATGACCTGCAATCAGATAAGCCAAAATTCGACCATGTTTGCCGAATTGTCGAATTGCGTGTATTGCACCAGCCGTGGAATGGTCAACTCGACCCGGTGCGCCTTCGATATGTGCTTCAGTATCGTAGCCGCTTGCGGATTTTATATATCGTTGAAATTCCATGCTGAACTTGCCAATGTCGTGCCATAACCCGGCAATGCTCGCCCAGTCACTGGAACCAAAATCAGCGGCAAAATCGGCAGCAAGTCCAGCTACGCCTAGCAGATGTTCGTCCAGTAAATGTTCGTGCCACTTACCACCATTGTCTTGGCGTACATGTGCAAGTACTAAATTCTTTTGTTTGCCGTTCATGCGAATATCTCTGCTGTTTTAAGGTCTGCACTTTTCACAAATATTTTTTATCTAATCATCTCATGCTGGCAAATAATCTAGCTGTTCAGCAATATTCTGGATAGCAAGTACCTTGACAATAAATCTTCGTTTGCAATTTAAGTAAGGGAAATCCATAATCATCAATACACCATATTTACAAAGAACAATACCATTCCACCAAACATGCATCCGAAAAATACCATTCGGTCTGGATTATTTCTGATGACACTCCACATGAATTCCTCCTTGTTGAATAAATTTGGATGAACTCATAATAGAAGCGGTAGTGGCTCATTGAGTGAGCCATATTCAAAATATTTTCAGATTTATTTCATAGGAACAAATCCGAATATTTTTCGGGCGTTATTTCTTCAAAGTCATGGCTGTGGTTATGAATTGGTTTGACACGAACGATAAAAAAGCGTTGTAAATGTGACTTTATCTTATTTTAACAACCCAGTATGAAATAATTCACATCGTACCTCTATGCATAAGAGAATGCATGGCACGGCAAGTTGCGGCAGCTACTGTTTCAGCCCTCACCGGCATCACCACCGAACAAGAAGAGGAACCCATGCAAGCCCTGCAGCCGAACTGATTGCCGGATCCACCGCTAGATGTTCAAACTTCGCACTTGTAGCTTGTTCTGCGAGGGGAATGGCCGCTGGTTTGGTGGCAGCCCCATGATTCCGTTCAGGCTGGCGATAACGGGATCAGCCCGGGCAAGGTATTGAAACTGACTGCCCGCACGGTTTCCAGAAAATCCTGCATATAGGCGGTTTTTGCGGCTTCCCCATGCGTAACGGCATAGAGTTCACCGAACAATCCTTCTTTGCCCAGGCGCAAGCCTTGCACATAGCCCGTTCTCAGGTAGCCTTGCACTGCCCAGCTCGGCATGGCGGAAATCCCCCTGCGGCTGGCAACCAGTTGCAGGATCGCCACCGTCAGTTCTGCGGTTCGCCGCTTCGGCTCGACCCCGTGCGGTTTTAGAAAAATACGGATGACATCCAGCATTTCTTCCGGAACCGGATAGGTCACCAGGGTTTCGTCCGTGAAATCCTGCGGGGTGAGGTATTCTTTCTGTGCCAGCCTGTGCAGTCGGGACACAATGCCGATAATTTCGAAACCGAACAACGGGTGATAAACCACTCCGTTCGCCCCATGCTTGCGGTGTTCGGATACCACGACCAGATCGGCGCGATCTTCGCGCAGCAGGGCAAGCGGATCTGCATGGAAACCGGATACCAGGTCCAGTTCGATTTCCGACCAGTGCTCCCGAAAAATATCCATTGCGGGCATGAGCCATTCAAAGCAGGTATGACATTCCACTGCCACGCGCAGGCGACCCGCCTGCCCTTCCACGATGCGGGCGATGTCGCGCTCGGCCTCTGCCACTTGCGCAAGCACAGTTTCCGCCAGAACATGCAGCCGTTGGCCGGTAGCCGTCAGCCGCAACGGCTGGGTTTTGCGTTCGAACACCAGTACGCCGTAGTGATCTTCAATCTGTTTTACCTGATGCGAAATTGCCGACTGCGTCAGGTGCAACCGCTGCGCGGCACGGGAGAGATTGCCGCTTTCGACCAGAGCTTTCAGCATATGCAGGTGGCGTAATTCCAGCATAGATATCATGAATAAATTTAATGATAAATATTTAAATAATGAATTTGCATAATAATGCAGATTTGCCGAAGATACCATCCTTTTTACGAAGGATGATCATGACCATTACGCACAATCTCGGCTTTCCGCGCATCGGCGCGCAACGCGAACTCAAGAAGGCTCTGGAAGCCTACTGGAAAAACGAACTGGATGAAACTGCCCTGCTTGCAGTGGGCAAAGCCTTGCGGGCAAGGCACTGGGCGGTGCAGCGCGATGCAGGCCTGGACCTGATTCCGGCGGGGGATTTCGCATGGTATGACCAGATGCTGAACATGACCGTCCTGCTGGGAGCCATTCCGGAGCGTTTCGGCTTTCAGGGAACCACCACCCTCTCCCGCTATTTCCAGCTTGCACGCGGCAATGCACAGCAGCCCGCAATGGAAATGACCAAATGGTTCGACACCAATTATCACTATCTGGTCCCGGAATTTCGGGAGACGACAGAATTTCACCTGGGCAGCTCCTGGCTGTTCGATGAAGTGGCAGAAGCCAAGGCGCTGGGAATCAATGTCAAACCGGTATTGATCGGCCCGCTCACCTACCTGTACCTGGGCAAGGAAAAGCAGGATGGATTCTGCCGCCTGGACTTGTTGCCCCGGCTCATCCCGGTATACCGGCATATTCTGGCGCTCCTGAAAGCGCAGGGCGTGGAATGGGTACAGCTGGACGAACCGGTGCTGGCACTCGATCTGCCGCCAGAATGGGTCGATGCGCTTGCCGGAACCTATGCCAGCCTGTCGCAGGAGTGCCCCAAAATCCTGCTCACCACCTATTTTGACAGCGTGGACAACCACGCCGAACTGCTGAAAGCCTTGCCGGTATCCGGGCTGCATCTTGACCTGGTGCGCGACCCGCTGCAGGTGCATGCCTTTATCCGGGAGTTTCCGGCAGATAAGGTTCTTTCCGCAGGCATTGTGGACGGGCGCAATATCTGGATCAACAACCTGCCTGCTTCGCTGCAGATACTGGATGAATTGCACGCAGCGCTGGGCGAGCGGTTATGGATTGCCCCCAGCTGTTCCCTGCTGCATGTGCCCGTGGATCTGGCACAGGAATGCCGGCTGGATGCAGACATCAAAAGCTGGATGGCATTCGCCACGCAGAAACTGGAAGAAGTCGTTACCCTGGCGCACGGCGTTACGCAGGGCAAGCAAGACATTGCCGCGCAGGTGGCCCGAACCAATTCGATACTGGAGAACCGGTTGTTCTCGACTTTGTGCTACGACCCTGCTGTTCATCAGCGAATTTCTGCCTTGAAAGCTGCTGATGAAAACCGCGCCTCCCCTTTCCCCGATCGCATTGCAGCACAGCAAAGGCGATTTCGGCTCCCGCCTTTTCCAACGACGACCATTGGATCATTCCCGCAAACCGAAACCATCCGCAGCGCACGCGCAAGCTACCGGCAAGGCCGGTTGAGTCCGGAACAATACCGCACGGCAATGCAGGCTGAAATCCGGCATGCGGTGGCAAAACAGGAAGAGCTGGGGCTGGATGTGCTGGTGCATGGAGAAGCGGAACGTAATGACATGGTGGAATATTTTGGCGAACAGTTGAAAGGGTTTGCCTTTACCGAGCATGGCTGGGTACAGAGCTATGGCTCGCGCTGTGTGAAGCCCCCCATCCTGCATGGCGATGTCTCGCGCCCTCAACCCATGACCGTCGAATGGAGCTTGTATGCGCAAAGCCTGACCGGCAAACCGGTAAAGGGGATGCTCACCGGGCCGATCACTATCCTGCAATGGTCATTCGTGCGCAATGATATCCCTCGTGCCGATACGGCGCTGCAAATCGCCCTGGCCATTCGCGATGAGGTTCTGGATCTGGAAAAGGCAGGAATCGGCATCATACAGATAGATGAAGCTGCCCTGCGTGAAGGATTGCCTGTAAAACGCAGGGACTGGGCGCATTACCTTGACTGGGCGGTTCGCGCATTTCGCATCAGCACCGGCGGCGTGCAGGACACCACGCAAATTCACACGCATATGTGCTATTCGGAGTTCAACGACATTCTGCCCGCCATCTCTGCGATGGATGCCGACGTGATTACGATCGAGACATCGCGCTCGGACATGGAGCTGCTGGAAGCTTTCCGGATCTTTCACTATCCGAACGACATTGGCCCTGGGGTATATGACATCCATTCGCCGCGCGTGCCCAGCCAGGAAGAAATGCTGCGCCGGATGCACAAGGCGTGCGATGTGATCCCGCCCGAACGTCTATGGATAAACCCGGATTGCGGCCTGAAAACACGCAACTGGCCGGAAGTGGAACAGGCGCTGCGCAACATGGTTGCCGTGGCACAGGCACTGCGCAACACATGGCCTGAAAATGCACCCGTCCGGGCATGACCGCACCACGGTTCATGCGATGATCGGGAGACAGAAGCGGAAATCCGGAAAATCCTGTACCTTTCGGGCTATCATTCAGGTGATTTTTCCTAGGTGATTTTTCCGGATTCCCGGCAATGACGTAACCAGTCCGATTTTCTCGAGGATTCAAAGGGTTCCAGAATCATTCAAGGGTTCCAGAACCATCCGGATACAGCTTCGAATTTTCACCTTCAGACAGAATTTAAACCGGAATCCGGCATGACTGACAAAAAACCGTTCATCCCGCCTGCAGTGCCTGTTTTATACAGTTTCCGGCGTTGCCCCTATGCGATGCGGGCACGTCTGGCGATTGCCATAGCCGGGGTTGAGGTGGAGCTTCGGGAAATCGAGTTGCGCCACAAGCCTGAAGCAATGCTGGCCCTGTCTCCCAAAGGCACCGTTCCGGTATTGCAGCTTGAAAATGGCAGCGTGATTGATGAAAGCCTGGACATCATGCTTTGGGCATTGCACAAAAACGATCCGGCCCAATGGCTCGGCTCCGGGGTGGAGATGAAAGATGACATGCAGCTGATCCACAGGAATGATCTGGATTTCAAACCCGATCTAGATCGCTATAAATATGCCGACCGGTACCCGGAATTTTCCCGATTCCATTACCGGCAGCAGGGAGAACGGTTTCTGGCTGAACTGGAACAGCGGCTACAATCAAACCATCATGTAACTGCGCCTCATTTTGCGCTAGCCGATGCTGCCATTCTCCCGTTTGTGCGGCAGTTTGCAGCAGTGGATGCCGAATGGTTTGAATCATCTCCCTATCCGGAAGTCAGGCAGTGGTTGAATCGATTCCTGAATTCCCGGCTATTGGCTGTATCCATGAAAAAATATCCACCGTGGCGTCCCGGTGACCCGTGCCTGTTTTTCGGGGGAGCCGGTTTCAGTTGATTTTTAAAACCGACTCCCGGTGGAATAAAACGGTTTCCCGCAATGCTGCCTGTTATCATGGGGCCACAATTCCTTGCTCAAGTGCTTCGTTTTTGAAGGAACAGCCTGCCCATATGAATTTTTTCAAACGCATGAAAACCCGTTACGTCCTGCGCCGGCATGCACTACGGCATGGCCACTGGCAAGCTGCAACCGGGAAATTGTGGATGCTGGATGGATTGAGTGCGGTCGAAAAAGCCCGCCTGAGAAAGCTGAGCACCCTGTTCCTCCATCAAAAAAATTTCGTTGGCATTGGTCTGCCCGTTACTCAGGAAATGCGCGTCATGATTGCAGCGCAAGCTTGTCTGCCGATTCTGAATCTGGATTCTGACTTGCTGTCTGAATGGACCGATATCGTGATTTATCCAGCATCCTTCCGCGTAAGCCGGGACGAAATGGATCGCGATGGCGTTGTTCACCGCCATGAGCATACGTTAAGCGGAGAATCCTGGTTTAAAGGGCCGGTAGTGCTCTCCTGGGATGACATTGAACTGGATTTGCATCACCTCCAGAATGGGCATAATGTCATCATTCATGAAATCGCCCATAAACTGGATATGCTGGACGGAACCAGCAACGGTTTGCCGCCGCTTCATGAAAGCAGGTCTATTCCCGGATGGGCAACGGTATTCAGCACGGCATATCAGCAGTTACAGAAAAAAATGGAACAGGGACAGTACACCGGCATCCACCCCTATGCCGCAACCAGCCCGGCAGAATTTTTTGCCGTGTCCAGTGAATATTTTTTCTGCGCACCCGCAGTTTTGCATGCGTTCTCTGCAGAAGTGTACGAAAATCTGCAATCCTTTTACCGGCAACACCCCTTAATCCGGTTTCATGCGCATGGGTAACATGAACGCTACCCGGGAACGCTGCCCGGCACAGGCATCGACTGCACCGGCTGCCGGTGGCAACTCGGTCAGCAAAGAATTTTGTGGCATGTACACTACAGGGAACGGAGGACAATCATGAAACCCAAAAATCCAGATCAACCCGGCCGCGTTCTGTTCCTGCCCCATGGAGGCGGTCCATTGCCTCTTCTGGGTGACGCAGGACACCGGCAGCTTGTCGATTTCTTGCAGAGGGTGCCGCAACAATTGGGAAACCCGTCTGCAATTGTAGTGATCAGCGCACATTGGGAAGCGGATATGGCTACCGTAACCAGCGGCAAAGCGCCTGCGCTGCTGTTCGATTATTATGGTTTTCCGGAAGAATCTTACCAGATACAGTATTCTTGCCCCGGTTCCCCGGAGATTGCAGGAAAAATGGTTCACCTGCTGCAGCAGCATGGCGTGCAGGCGCGTCTGGATGCGCAGCGAGGATTCGATCATGGCCTGTTTGTCCCGTTAAAAATCATGTTCCCAGCAGCATCCATTCCTTGCGTTCAGCTATCACTGGTTCATAGTCTAGACCCGGAATTGCATATAAAAATCGGGAAAGCCCTGAGAAGTTTGCGACAGGAAAATATCCTGTTCATTGGTTCCGGCTTTTCTTTCCACAACATGAAGGCATTTTTTGCATCCGGCAAGGGGGAAGATGAAAAAAATGTCGCATTTGACGACTGGCTGGTTGAAACCTGCACTAATAGCAGATTTTCAGCACAGGAACGTGAAACCAGACTGATTCATTGGCGAGATGCCCCCTACGCTGATTACTGCCATCCCAGGGAAGAGCATTTGTTGCCGCTGCATGTCTGCACCGGCCTGTCTGAATCTCCCGCTACCCTGGTTTTCAATGGCAAAATACTGGGAAAGAAAGCCAGTGCATTTCTATGGTAACGGTATTCCGCTGTGCGTGATGACAGAATCCGAATAAACAATTTGAATTTTCTATCATTCATTTCAATAGGTTAAATCTAATTGTTATTTCAAAACATGAAAAATCGGCAGCTCGTCTAAATTACTCTCATCCGCGGATGATCCGGGAATACGAAACAAACAAGACGCATCCTCCCGAAACAGGTAAAATAGATCGGGTGATTCACCCGTTGATTTCGAATGTCCATTCAGTGGTTCCCTGGTCACATGGTCTCTGCCCGCAAAAAAGCTGCAGAAACCATGGAGCATGTTGATATAATTATTGAAGTGCATGACGCACGCTTGCCGGAAGCCGGAAGCAATCCCGTCATAAAAGAGCTGCGCCTGTTTCGTCAGAAGCCTTGCCTCAAAATCCTGAACAAGGCTGATCTGGCAGATCCTGCAACTACAGCAGAATGGCTGGATTTTTATAACAGGCAGAAAAACGTCAAGGCGATTGCATTATCCTGCAAGAAACCCGGTGATGTAGCCAGGATTCCCGCCATATGCGGAAAGCTCGCCCCCCATCGTGACAGCAGGCTGAAACCCTTGCGCATGATGGTTATGGGTATCCCCAATGTCGGGAAATCCACGTTAATCAATGCATTGCTGAAACGCAGAGTAGCGGCCGTGGGCGATGAGCCCGCGATAACCAAAAACCAGCAGGGATTCGAGCTGAATGAGCAGATGACTGTGATCGACACCCCGGGGTTAATGTGGCCAAAAATTGAATATGATTGCGACGGCTTTATGCTGGCTGCAAGTCATGCAATTGGCAGAAATGCCATAATAGATGAAGAAGTAGCCAGTTTTCTGGGAGAAATCCTGTTAGACCGCTACCCTGCCCTGCTGGGAAAACGCTATGGATTTTCTCTGGAAGCACTGGATGGGGAAGGCGTAGTGGATTCGATTGCAAAAAAACGCGGTTATCTGCTTAAGGGAGGCGTGCCGGACAGGGAAAGGGCTGCTTTCATGCTATTGCAGGATTATCGCACCGGAGCGTTAGGACGTATCAGCCTGGAAACTCCTGTTAGCCGAAACAACATGTTACTCAGCCATGTGTTGGCTGAGGCTGGAAAAACGGAAGAAAATTCAGCTGACACACACTAACAGACGTGCCATTTATTTTTAGCAGCCCATGTTTCACATGGCTTGGGTTCCGCCAGGCTGGATTTTGGATTTAATCAATTTTTTATCAAATACTTACTGATGTTTTTTTACGGATCACTATAAGTGAAATTAAAGAATCTTCTTATTTTTGTTTGTGTTACCTGTATTTCGACTGTCGAAATACGATCAGCACTCGCAGAAGGAGATGTCTTGACGAACAGCGATTCCGCTGTCAGGCCAGAGGAATCGCTGTTACAGCCTCCTTCCTTTTCTACCAGTCCTGAACCGATTTCCAATGCCACCCCCGTTCACTTGCACAATGATTTATGGCAACGTATCCGCAATGGCTACGCATTACAGAATACGGATAACCAGCTAGTTGAAAATCATGAACAGTGGTATGCCAACCGGCCGGACTATGTGCGGCGGATGACGGAACGCGCCAAACGCTATCTGCATTTCATTGTGGAAGAAGTGGAACGAAGAGGAATGCCATCAGAAATCGCGCTGTTGCCGATGATCGAAAGCGCTTTCAATCCGGGTGGTTTTTCTTCCGCCAATGCAGCCGGCATCTGGCAGTTTATTCCTTCCACTGGAAAAAACTTTGGCATGAAGCAGAACTGGTGGTATGACGGGCGACGCAATATTGTCAGTGCAACCATTGGTGCGCTTGATTACCTGCAGAAATTGCATGGCATGTTCGGCGACTGGGAACTGGCACTTGCAGCCTACAACTGGGGGGAAGGTGCAGTAAAGCGCGCTTTGGATCATAACCGCAGAATCGGACTGCCCACCAATTATGCCAGCCTGAATATGCCATCCGAAACACGGAATTATATTCCCAAGCTTCAAGCAATAAAAAACATTGTCGACAATCCAGCCAGCTATGGACTGGAGTTGCAGCCTGTCCCTGACCGTCCCTATTTTGTTGCAGTCAATACCGAAAAAAATATGGACGTAAAGCTTGCCGCAAGATTGGCAAATGTTACCCTGGACGAGTTTCGTGCACTAAATCCGGCTCATAACCGACCCGTGATCCTTCAGGAAAATTCCGAAGCATTGTTACTGCCTGTGGACAAGGCGGAAACTTTTCAGACAAATCTGGCGAATAACAGTCAACCGCTGGTTTCCTGGAAAACATACAACAGCAAGAAAGGTGACAGGCTAGACAAACTAGCAGCACGCTACGGCACATCCGTAGAAACGCTGCAATCCGTGAATGGTCTTTCACCCAAAACCAGGCTTACCCAGGGGCAGATGCTGCTGGTTCCTGCAAATGAGGAAATCGCGAAAAATGATTCCAGGGTATTTGAAACGCTTTCTGCCCTTTCCGGCAAACAGGAACCTGTAAAAGATACCCGATATACGGTGAGCAGAGGAGACACGCTCAGTAAGATTTCCAGGGATTATAAGGTAAGTGTTGCACAACTCAGACAATGGAATGGCAACCTGAGCATACTCAAGCCAGGTCAGCGACTTATCGTCGCTCCGGAAGAAAAACCACTGCTCGCAACCAGAACAGGCAGAAATCATCGCAAGGTCTCGTTAAAACAAAAGAACATTAAAGACAAGAACAAAAGAAAGGGTACAAGCCAAATTTAAACTGCTTTAGCCTGAATACAATCATTTTTTTCCCCGCCCCAGGCTTGCCAAGCCAATCCTGCAGATCATAAGTTTAATTATCCCGATCTGTTTTTTGATTTCAATTCATACTCTGAATGTCGCGTTGCATCCCAGGTTGCATCAGAAGAAAAGAAGTGAGACCCTATGGCAGGCCATCCTCATCATGTCCTGCTCAGGAACTCGAGACCGGTCTTCCTGAACCCGGAAGCCGCCAAATGAACCGGATGACTTTTCCCAGTGTGCTATATAGTTCTGGCGCATACTTATCTATCATGCAGCAAGCAGGAGATTGAACCGCAACATCACCCGCCATATGGAGGCATTCAATTGAAAGCTGTTGATCGAACTGATCCTTGTCCAACATTTCTTTGGCATACGTTGACCCAGGCAGAGATCGAACAGACCCTGAAAACCGGGTCCGCCGGCCTGAATGCGGCCGAGGTATCCCAGCGTATCAAACAATATGGCCCCAATCGGCTGTCTACGCAAAAACGCCGGGGTGTGCTATTCCGACTGTTCATGCAGTTCCACAATATCCTGCTTTATGTGATGCTGGGAGCAGCTGTCATTACAGCATTGCTCGGACACTGGATCGATACCGGGGTGTTGCTTGCGGCAGTGGTGATCAATGCCATTATCGGCTTTATCCAGGAAGGCAAGGCTGAAGCAGCTCTGGATGCAATCCGAGCAATGCTTTCCCCGCGTGCCACGGTAATCCGGAACGGTAAAAAACACGAAGTAAATGCAGAAAACCTGGTGCCCGGCGATTGGGTTATCCTCGTAGCGGGGGATCGCGTTCCAGCAGATTTGCGTCTGGTTTCAACTACAGAGCTGCGCATCGACGAGGCCGCGCTCACAGGCGAATCCGTATCCGTTGAGAAAAACACGGATACAGCACAAGCCGCAACGCCACTGGGCGACCGTTACGGAATGGCCTATTCCGGGACTGTAGTGGTATATGGTATGGGAACGGGCATAGTCATTGCTACTGGAAGCATGACTGAGCTGGGGAAAATCAACCAGTTACTCACAGGCATCCAGAGTTTGACCACCCCTCTTCTGCGTCAGATCGACGGTTTTGGCCGGGTACTGGCCATCGTCATCATTGCCCTGTGCGTCATAACCTTCATTCTTGGCACGATGTGGCGAAATATTGCACCTGCAGAAATGTTCTTGATGGTTGTTGCGCTGGCTGCATCGGCGATTCCTGAAGGGTTGCCTGCGATCATGACCGTCACTCTGGCAATTGGGGTGCAGCGTATGGCCCGGCGCAACGCCATCATCCGCCGCCTGCCAGCAGTTGAAGCTCTTGGGTCGGTTACGGTGATCTGCTCGGACAAGACAGGAACCCTTACACGTAATGAAATGACTGTACAGCGCATAATCTGCGCCGGCCACATTTTCGATGTCGGGGGTACGGGGTATTCCCCCGTTGGGGACTTTAGCAAAGAAGGCCGTATCATCGACCCGGACCACTACCCGGCGCTATCCATGGCCATTCGCACAGGGGTGTTATGCAATGAAGCGCGCCTGTGTGAAGAAAATGGACAATGGAGCGTGGAAGGAGACCCCACGGAAGGAGCTCTGCTGGTAGCGGGCAATAAGGCAGGATTTCACCAACATATTGCAGACGCGGCATGGCCCAGGGTTGGCTCCATTCCGTTCGATTCGCGGCACCGCTTCATGGCTACCTATCATCGCGATTCCGATGGCGAACCCTGGATCTTCGTCAAAGGGGCGCCGGAACGGATACTGGAGATATGTTCCATGCAACTGGATGACGATGGTGAAAGGCCACTCGTTGCTGATTACTGGCACCGCAAGGCCAGCCGCACCGCTGCCAGTGGATTGCGTCTGCTCGGCCTGGCGTGCAAACGCGCCACTCCGGCAAAAGAGCATCTTGATTTCTCTGATGTGGAAAGCGGATATACCCTGCTGGCCCTGGTCGGCATCATAGATCCACCACGCGAGGAAGCCGTTCAGGCAATTGCCGAATGTCATCGTGCGGGAATACAGGTAAAAATGATTACCGGGGATCATGAAGAAACCGCCCGCACAATCGGTGCGCAACTGAATATCGGTATTGGCAAAAAGGCAATGAGTGGCGCGGACATTGCCTTGGTGGATGATGCTCAATTACGCCGGATAGTACTGCAAGTCGATGTTTTTGCCCGTGCCAGCCCGGAACATAAGCTGCGTCTGGTTCAAGCGTTACAGGAAGATAGCCAGGTCGTAGCAATGACTGGTGATGGAGTCAATGACGCCCCTGCGTTAAAAAAGGCCAATGTAGGCGTGGCTATGGGCATGAAAGGCACCGAGGCAGCCAAGGAAGCCTCGGATATCGTTCTCGCCGATGACAATTTCGCCACGATTGTCAATGCGGTTCGCGAGGGTCGGACAGTCTATGACAACATAAAGAAATTCATCCTGTTCATGCTGCCCACAAATGGCGGAGAAGCGCTGGTGGTTATCGCGGCGATCCTGTTTGAACTGACCTTACCGCTGACACCGGCGCAGGTGTTGTGGATCAATATGGTCACATCCAGCACGCTGGGACTGGCACTGGCCTTTGAACCTGCCGAGCGGAACATTATGAGTCGTCGTCCTAGACCACCTGAAGAACCTCTCTTGTCTGGATTTTTCATCTGGCGCGTACTGATGGTCTCCATGCTGATGATGGGGTGTACGCTTTTCCTGTTTCTGTGGGAACTGAATCACGGAACCAGTATCGAATCGGCGCGCACGATAGCCGTCAGCACCATCGTCATGGCAGAAATTTTCTACTTGGTGAATAGTCGCTACATTTTTGCTTCAGTAATGAACCGCGAAGGATTGACCGGAAATTATTATGTGCTGATTTCCATCGTCATTTGTATCGCGCTGCAATTCGCTTATACCGAAATTCCTTTGTTGCAGGCAATATTTCAATCTACCAGCCTGTCTATACTCGAATGGCTCAAGGTGCTGTGCGCCGGCCTCTTGATATTTTTTATTGCCGAACTGGAAAAAATGGCTTTACGTGCCGGTATAGCACCCGCGAGAATTCAGCACATGCGGTAAGCTTGATTGTTATGGAGGCGTACCGGTAAATGGAATGAGTCAGCAGGGTGACCCTTGGCATCAGAATTAAAAAAATAGGCGCCAGGGAAGCAGCGCCTATAATAAAGTAACGCACAAGGAGTTATGAAAAATAGCAATGTTGCAACTTTGCGATAAAAAATGATCTCACAAAGATGAATATATTGTACATCTTTAACAGATGAAAGCAAGCCCGGGTCGGTTTCTCCACGGAAGAAATTCCATGAACTTCCCTGTCTTGTGCCCCATTCTTCGATTTGTACAGATGTTTCGCCCACAAGCGCCTGCTAACTCTCACAACAGACCCATTTTTAGGTACTCGTATCAGACGCTCCGAACACAGGCAGAACCTGACTTCAGTCCATTCGTCATGCATGCCTTCATGAATCGGATTACCAGTGCAGTCTCTTATTTTTGAACTTGCACTTCCGGAATTTTAAAACCAAGATAGGTGCCGGCGCTAATTCCCATCAAGGCCAGCAATGTGGTGCTAAATTCGGGCATGCGCAAGGTCTTGTAAACTTCTACGCAAAAAATGAAACCCATAACCAGTGTCCAGACCAGCATCTGAAACCGATGGAAATTTACGCCACTTGCATCCGAGAGCAAATCTTTGATAAACCCCCGGGAAATCGGATTACTTAACTCTAAGCGGACATTTGCAATTTTTTTTCGGATTTCCTCCAGTTCTGCTGCTTTCTGCGCTGTATCAATTTTCAGCTTGCGCAACAAATCCATTGATTCGACACTGCCTGTTGCAGCAGGTGCATGGGTGGACGCTTCCAGTTTTGCGATCTCAGATCTGTTGATATCCAGCTCGGCAGCAATTTTGCTTTCCTGTGGAAGCAATCCGACCAGTTCATTGTCGGTTCCTTCCTGTTTGCTGCTGTCTATCATGGCGGATCCTAGAGAAGTGCCAATACCTATTCCAATCAGAATCAGGGTCTGCTCCGTAAGTATGCTGGTATGATCACCGGTCACTGCCCAGATAAAAAGAAAGGATGCAACTACCAGAATAAACCAGAATGAAGCCTGGAATTTTGCAAGGCTGTAAGGTTTCTCTCTTCCCGGATCAGGATAGGGTGGTTTTGAATCACGTATGATGTTGCTGTTTTTTGCCAGCCAGATAAACAGGCTGATCAGCACTATGAAAGTGATTACCAGGCCGGTAAACCAGTCTTTTCGTAAAACAATAAATTCAAAGTTATTAAAATTTGCATCAATTCTGGAGGATGGATCAACAGGAAAGGCAAACTGATCTGGCAGTCCGACACTGACTTTGACCGGACGGAGAAATTGTCCAGGACTTCCTATCAGAGAAGACCACTTTCCATTATTTTTTTCATTACGTCTTGGCGTGAAAGTCAATTCATTCCGCGTTGGATCGATAGTATCGGGAAAAACTCCATCCAGGGGATACCCGTCGAAATACAGAACCAGCTGCTTAGGGTCAAAGCATGGGCTACGCATTGCTTCTGTAAGCCCCTGCAGTTCAACGATAATTTTTTCTCCCATGGCAGCCTGCTTTGCATCTGTAGCAGGCCGGTCTGATTTAACGGACATCACCGTAGGCAATTTGAGATCTTTATCAGGGCAGCTTGCTGCCGTGGCCGGTTCGGCGCTTGCAGATGAGCTTGCAGACAAGAAAATGATTGCATGGACAGCAATCCAGACCCACTGCCGAATAGGATTCCCCCTAAATATTTTCATCATTGCTTCTCCAGTCTAGCCAGTCGAACGCATTTACAGCGGCAATCTGACATGCAGCTTTAGGTATAAGGCACAAAAACAAAAAATCATTCAATCTCCCATTCCATCCGGTTTCCAGAAACATCTGCTGTTTTCAAATTTATTGGCACCGAAAATCAAAAAATGACAGATATGTAATTTGGATTTACCCTCCGTTTGCTGGCGTATGCATCATTTTTACTGTTTTATCGGATAAAAATCAGGAAATTTTACCTAAAAAATCCTGTTTTCCAATTTCCACCCCATTATGACGCAGGATCGCATAGGCGGTGCTGACATGAAAATAAACATTAGGTATTACAAAATTAAGCAAGTATGACAAGCCGTTAAATGTAAGGGTTGTTTTGTCATGCATTGGCAAATGAATGACTTTCCCTTCCGTACCATCAATCTGTTCGGGCCGAAAAGTCTCGATCAATGCAATCGATTTTTCCAGCCGCGCCATCAACTCAGGAAAAGTGGATTCGTTGTCTTCAAATTTAGGCGGTTCGATGCCTGCAAGACGACAGGAACCATTTTTAGCGATATCCGCTGCAATTTGAACCTGGCGCGACAGCGGAAACATATCTGGATAAAGCCTTGCGTTGACCAGGACTGACGGGTTGATGTTTTTAGCTTCGGTATATACCATCGCTTTTTCAAGCATTCCCTTCAGGTTGCGAAGCGAATGAACGACGGGCGGAACAAAGGCCTGATACATGGAAATTGACATAGTGTTTTACCTCTAAATAAACTTTCGGTTACAGATCCGTTCGGATTGCGCCAACTCGTGGGTTGACTCAATCACTAAATTGACAAGGTCTCAGAGATATAAGCTGGCAAACAAACATAATCCCGGGAAATTGCCGCAAAAAATCCGATAGAAAATTTTTGTTAACAGTATGGATTCTATCCTGCCCGAATAATTTTTACCAAATTCTTAGCAATCTGGATATCACACGATAAGATTGCGCAAATATCCTTGTATGGCGACCCTGCCTGAAATCTGAAAAACTTGATAAAAAAATGCAATGATCCACAAAGGGAATGCATGAAAGTCCAAGTCGGGTCACACGCAGAAAGTCCTTGCATTTGCTAGGTATATCTTTTCATAATATACTTAATCAAATGGTCAGGAATTAACCCGGCCGCCAGTAAACTGGCTACGGCATAGGTCTATGACCATAATGTCATTCGCTATAATTCAAACCGGAGGAATCGTTCATGTGGAAACTCTATCGGGCTGATTTGCTCGGAAAAGATCTGGAAACCAGTCTTCGCCAGATTATTACAGATGCCCGCAACAACCGGCATAAAATCCTTTCCGTGGAACACCTGCTGCTATCCATGCTTGATAACGTATCAGCGGTAGAAACGTTGCAAGCCCATGGAATCAAAGACATTGAAGAGCTGCGCAAGCTGCTGGTGGATCACATAAACCAGAATACCCCTCTCGTCCCGGAAAGCAGTGGATCCGACGAACAGCCTGCGGTTGCAGCAAAACCTACCCTCGCGTTCCATCGTGTCATTCAAAGTGCAATTCTTCAAGTAAAATCGACCGGCCAGAAGGGTGTCCAGGGTAACCTTGTGCTTTCCTACCTTCTGCGGGAATATGACACCTATGCAGTATCCTTGCTGAACCAGCGGGCGTTATATTCGCTGGAAGATCTCATGGAAAAGAAAGCTGAAAAATCAGCAGGTTCTGATATATACACCAATGAAGGTACCACTGACCCTCATGACCCGCATCGTGTAGCCAAGAACGAATCGCTTCTGGCTGCAGGATTAATGCCAATGGTAAGCATCGATGAGACCGGAGAAAATCTGGGTTTTTACAGTCCAGATCTGGGAGCGGATACCTTGGCTGCACTAGCCAAGGCTGCACGCTGATCGCAAATTGTAGAATGGACGGAATTTACGTTGGGGTAACCTGGCGCAAATTCCTGGTATATCCCGGGTGCATAAAGCACATATGACGGCAAGCAACCAGGCTCAATGAACAATCCCGCAACAAGCTGCGGGATTGTTCATTTCATATTCCAGAAACCATACTCCGGAAAAATCCGTTTCAATCCAATATGACAGCTGGAGATCAGATTACGGTATATTCATTCGGATCTACAAAAAGCTGTGGCAGTCCGGCAATTTTACTTCCCTGCTGTGCAGGACCTTCAGGGAACAGGTCATAGAGATACGGGCTCTTGCCTTTTTCTTCTCCTATTTCTTCACTGACCGCCTGGGTCAATTCACGAATATTTGGGGGAGTCTGATGGTATTGGTAATACATACGCAAGAAATTGAGTATCTCCCAGTGATTGTCCGTTAATTCCAGTTCCTCTTTCTTTGCAACAAATTTTGCAAAATCCAGATCCCAATCGTTAAAATTGATAAGGTAACCTTCATTGTCGGTTTCATAGTTCTTGCCATTGACTTCTATGGTAGGCATTTGTTTTCCTGTTCAGCAAAATAAAAATTGTAAAAAATTATAAAACGATCATCAACCATTTTCCCTGGGGAAACTGACAACAGGTAGGTTGTATTGAAGGGAGTCTATGTAAACTACATTCTTCCGTCAAGACAATGTACCGACGGAAAACTCAGTAATCAACTGATGCGCAATGTGGATAAGTCCAGGGTCTGTCATGATAAAAATTGCGCCTAGAATCATTCCATTTATTCAGCACGTTGCAGCTTTAAATTACCCTGAAACTTTCCTGGTCTTGTCTCCTGTTCTGAGCAGTACCCAAACCGCACCGCTCCCTCCGGCATTCCTTGGCGCTTCAGAAAATGCCAGTACATCCGGATGTTGAGGCAACCAGTGCCGAACATGACTTTTCAGCAAGCCTTCCCTTCCATTCATTTGCCAACCTTTGCCATGTATGACGCACACGAAGCGCAGTTTGCGCCCGACTGCGTCATACAAAAATTCAAGCAGCCTTTTGCGTGCGGCATCCTTGTTATAGCCATGCAAATCAAGAATATCCTGTATTTGCCAGTGACCTCGCCGTAATTTACGAAGAATCATTTTCGGCATTCCAGAACGTAAAAATTCGGTTGGCGCAACCTCTTCTTCAGCAAAACTGTCCGAAAGGTTATCTGGAATCAAAGACCGGGTAACTTGAGGGTTATTTCTTGCCGGAGCCTGATGAACAGGTTTTATGGCAGCCACCCTATTGAGGGACGGTAGAGGAGTCACTCCTTCCATTGCCTGCTGGAATAGCAGATCACTATCGGGTGACGTCGCCCCCTTTTTTTCCGCCATATTGCTACTTGAGATGATGCTGTGCACTTAGAAATTTATCAGCATCCAATGCCGCCATGCATCCGCTGGCTGCACTGGTGACCGCCTGACGATAAATATGATCCTGCACATCTCCTGCTGCAAACACGCCGGAAATACTGGTGGCAGTAGCGTTGCCATTCAGTCCGCCACGAGTAAGGATATAACCGTTTTCCATTTCAAGCTGGCCACTAAAAATATCCGTGTTCGGCTTGTGACCAATCGCGACAAAAACGCCCGTCAGCGGGATGTCCTGCATTTTTCCTGTTTGCGTTTCTTTCAGGCGAATGCCGGTAACACCGCTATCGTCACCCAGAACCTCATCCAATACCTGATTCAACTGCAGGGTAATCTTGCCTTTTTCAACCTGCTTCATCAAGTGATCCATGGTAATGCGTTCTGCACGAAAAGTATCGCGCCGGTGCACAAGGGTTACATGGCGTGCAATATTAGCCAGATAAAGCGCTTCCTCGACCGCCGTGTTGCCCCCCCCTATAACGGCGACATCCTGTCCACGGTAAAAGAAGCCATCGCAAGTTGCACAAGCAGAAACTCCCTTGCCCATGAACTTCTCTTCAGAAGGTAAACCCAGATATTGTGCAGAAGCGCCCGTAGCGATAATCAGAGCGTCGCAGGTATAAATTGCACTATCACCGATCAGGCAGAATGGTTTTTGCTGAAGCTTGGCCGTGTGTATGTGGTCGAAAATAATGACGGTGTTAAATTGCTCTGCATGTTGCTGAAAGCGCGACATCAAATCAGGGCCTTGTACCCCAGTCGGATCAGCGGGCCAGTTCTCGACATCCGTGGTAGTCATCAGCTGCCCTCCTTGCGCCATGCCAGTGATCAGAACTGGTTTCAGGTTTGCGCGAGCAGCATATACTGCAGCAGTATAGCCAGCTGGTCCTGAGCCAAGAATTAGCAGGTGGTGATGCTGTGTTGGTTTATCCATATGAATATTGATTCAGTCCGATACAATTTAAAAATTTGAATTTAGCAGCGGTACACTGGATTGTCGAGAGTCAAATACATAAACATGCGGATTTCACCGCTGTTTCTTATTTTAGAATCACATTCCAGTTTTAATACATGAGGTCTTGCAGGCATTTCCTGCCTGAGCTCCAGACACAAATCTATCAAACTGCTTTCCGGGTAAATTTTCCTGGTACTTGTTTCGCGCTTACAGGAAGGAAAGTCCATGGGCATGTAACCAGGCGGGTATCGGGTTTATATATGTCGAACAATCGGGCGCAGAAGAAAAAGATAGTCATCGCATAATGTCATGAGATCCGTTATGCTGACTCATGATTGCATGATCCGTAAAGCAATAGCGGTGAAGGTGAATAATCACAAACAATCACTACCCTGCTTTGCTTGCTTGGCACGCTGGATACTTGGAATACTGGACTGCAAAACGGCGGACATGAATCCGCCGTTCGATCTGGCTGGCCAAGTCTTATTTTACAGTCACATGAATTGTGCTTCGCATTTTTTCACCATATGAAACATGGGCGCCATTAGCGAATTGTAATGTCAGAGTATGCGGGCCTGGAGCCAGTTTTATCTTGGTTTCCGTTTGGCCTTTCCCGAAGTGAAGATGCTTGTCACTCCCTGCTGGAATGGTTTCCCCGGCATTGATCTGCTGCGTGGCATCAATCAGAAGATGATGATGTCCGGTATTTTCTGCTATGGTGCCAGCAGGCATGACTTCCATTCCCTGCACGCCCATTCCCACTTTGAATTCGCTTTCAACTACCGCACCATCCATGGGTTCGATAAAATAAACACGTTGTACCGCAAGTGGTTTGACATCATAATAGCTTGCCATCGCAGTATGCGCATAGCCAATGGATGCGCTTAGCAGAAACATCGGTAATGCAAATTTCATTTTCACGATTCAATTCCTTTATATTTAAAATACCGTAGCATGAGATTTTAACCTAATTGTTCATTTTAGCAATCATATAAAAACAGTCCCAATCCTAGGCAGTTTGATTACAATTAGCCTGCATAATAATAAGGAGGGCGTCATGCAATACCGGATTTTGCTATTTATACTCCCTTTCGCAATCGCGGGATGCATTACCGATCCAACCATTGCTGACATTACTCCCCATACCGCTCAAATCGAAAAATTTTCCGGCCAGCGGGTACGGTGGGGGGGTAGCATCGTACATACCGAACCCGGCAGAAATGAAACCTGTTTTGAGGTAATAAGCTATCCATTGGGTTTTAGCGTCAGATCTCCTGAAACAGACATGCGATCAGGTCGTTTCATTGCATGCGTCCCCGGTTTTTACGAGCCGGAAGTATATGCAAGAGGCCGAGAGGTCACCATTGTCGGCATCCTCCAGGGCACTACCACGCGCAGGGTGGGTGAATATGAATATCTTTATCCGAAAATTAATGCAGAATCCGTTTATCTATGGCCAAAACCCGCTCCATATTATGGGATTTCCGATTTTTCCAGCAATCGAAATTCCGGATAACCCGGACTGAAGGTCCTAGATTGATATAGTAGAGGGAACCAGATACTGATTTGTCTGGTGGAATTATGATAAATAACTATCAGGAGGTTACCATGAATTTCCGGACATTTGTTTTAATAATGCTTCCCATTGCGGTAACAGGGTGTTCCACCGTCCCGAATCAATTATTGGTGGGCACATTTGCAGAAGTTACTCCACTTGCAGCCCAGAACCAAAATCTTGAAGGTCAGCGTGTGCGCTGGGGTGGCACGATAGTCAATACAGAGCCGGGAAAAGACGAAACTTGCTTTGAAGTCGTCAGTTATCCATTAGGTTCAAGCGCAAGACCTCTGGAAACAGATGCTACGTCGGGACGATTCCTCGCATGCACTCCTCTCTTTTATGATCCTGTCGTCTATGCAAAAGGCCGGGAAATAACAGTTATCGGAACCATTCAGGGTATCAGCACACGCAAACTCGGGGAATATGAATATCGCTACCCGCAGATCAAGGCAGAAACCGTCTATTTATGGGCGCAGCTTTCCCCCTATTATTATGGTCCACCATACCCCTACTTTAACGGCTATTATGGTCCCTACTGGTATAATCCGTGGAATACTTGGGATGGACGGTATGGATGGAGGTGGCCTTACTGGTATTAGCTTGTTTCCAAAGCAAGTTTCTGCCATCAGGAAGCTATCCAGCAGGAACGGGACATACGCAATGATTGTCCATTTCTGCTGGCAGCAACAAAGCTATAGCTTTCCTTTTACCCAGTCTGATACAGAAGCAAGCGCTGCTGGCAGGGATTCTGGCTGTGTTCCTCCTGCCTGCGCCATATCTGCGCGACCGCCACCCTTTCCACCAACCTGTTGCGCTACCATATTTACCAACTCTCCGGCTTTAACTCTGCCAGTAAGATCGGGAGTTACACCAGCAATAAGCATCACTTTCCCGTCGGCTACGGAAGCCAGCACTATAGCCGCCGATTTAAGTTTATCTTTCAGCTTGTCCATTGTTTCACGCAGCATTCTGTTATCTGCTCCCTGCAGGATTGCAGCCAGCACTTTCGCATTTCCAATTTCTATTGCCTGATTGAATAGTTCTTCACCCTGCGAAGATGCCATTTTTGACTTCAGGCTGACAAGTTCCTTTTCCAGCATTTTCATCGAGTTCTGTAACTGGTCGATGCGCTGAGTCAGCTCGTTAGGCTGCACCTTTAATGCGGCTGCAGTCTCCTTTATGGTTGCATCCAGCTGTTGAGCCCATTTCACGGCATTCTCTCCACTGATTGCCTCAATACGCCGGATGCCAGCTGCCACGCCAGCCTCCATGACAATTTTGAACAAGCCAATATCGCCAGTACGCTGCACATGGGTACCACCGCATAATTCCGTGGAATATTCCCCCATGCTCAGCACTCGCACTTCATCTCCATACTTTTCACCAAATAACGCCATGGCTCCCAACTTGATTGCTGCATCATATGGGAGAACCTTTGCGCACACTTCGGTATTGGCCTGAATAGCCTGATTTACCCGATTTTCCACCGCGCAAATCTGCATCTCAGTCATTGGTGCATGATGGCAAAAGTCAAAACGGGTTTTTGTCTGGTCAACCAGTGACCCTTTCTGTTGCACATGGCTTCCCAAGACATCTCGCAGTGCCCTGTGCATTAGGTGCGTAACTGAGTGATTGCGCATGATGCGTGCGCGCGCAGCCTGATCAACTATTGCATCAACCATATCACCCAGCTTCAACGTACCGCTTTTTACCTGCCCATGGTGACCAAAAACGTCGGCTTGAATCTTCTGAGTGTCTTCCACAACAAAAAACGCAGACCTTGATTCGTCTCTGGTGCCCTTGTCCTGAAAAACAGAGCTGCTAAAAGCAGTTTTCAATACGCCGATATCTCCCACCTGTCCACCAGATTCTGCATAAAACGGGGTATTGTCCAGAACTACAATCCCAGATTCAGAAGCTGACAATTCCTGTACTGCCACGTTATTTTTATATAGCGCCACTATTTTGCCGTGTGCAATCAGTTGTTCATAACCATGAAATTGCGTTTTGACTCCCTCGTATTCAAGGCCTGTCGTCAATTTGAATTTCCCTGCAGCTCTTGCCTGTTCACGTTGTCGCGTCATGGCATGCTCAAAACCGGCATCATCAACAATCACTCCATGCTCACGACAAACATCCTGGGTCAGGTCAAGCGGGAAGCCATAAGTATCATGTAATGTAAAAGCAACCTGGCCAGAAAGAACAGGAGCGTGATAAAGTATGCTTTCTCTTACCTTCGCACCTCCAGTTGCCGCTTCATCGCGCCGGTCGGATGTAATATTCCCAAGTTCTGCCTCAAGAATTTTCATGCCATGCTCGATTGTCTCAAAAAACCTTTCTTCTTCGACGCGCAAAATCTCGGTTACATTTGCCTGCACATCGACCAGTTCAGGGTACGCCCCCCCCATCTCCTTGGCAAGATCTTTTACCATTCCGTGAAAAAACGCTGCACGACAACCCAGTTTATAACCATGTCTGATTGCACGGCGAATAATGCGACGTAATACATAGCCGCGTCCTTCATTTCCAGGAATCACCCCATCCACGATTAAAAAAGAACAGGCACGAATGTGGTCGGCAATTACCTTCAGTGAGTTATTCGTAAGGTCACTGGTATTAGTTTCACGGGCAGCAGCACAAATCAGGTTCTGAAACAGGTCGATATCATAATTGGAATGTACTTGCTGCAATACTGCAGCAATTCTTTCAAGCCCCATTCCCGTATCCACGGATGGTTTGGGCAAGGAATGCATCACACCATTTTCGTCACGGTTGTACTGCATGAACACCAGATTCCATATCTCGATATAGCGATCGCCATCTGCCTCTGCGCTACCCGGCGGCCCCCCCCATACCTCAGGCCCATGGTCATAGAAAATTTCTGAGCAGGGGCCACAAGGGCCTGTATCTGCCATTTGCCAAAAATTATCAGAGACATACCGCATACCCGGCTTATCCCCGATACGTACAATGCGTGCTGTAGGAACCCCAATCTCGTTAGCCCATATGCCATAAGCTTCATCATCTTCTTCGTAAACCGTTACCCAGAGTTTTTCGGCAGGCAGCTTGTAAACCTGAGTAAGCAATTCCCATGCATACTTTATGGCACTATGCTTAAAATAATCTCCAAAACTGAAATTACCAAGCATCTCAAAAAAAGTATGATGACGCGCGGTATAACCTACATTCTCCAGATCGTTATGCTTTCCACCTGCGCGTACACACCGCTGCGAGGAGGCAGCGCGGATATAGGGACGCATGTCATGACCCAGAAAACAGTCTTTGAACTGCACCATACCGGAATTGGTGAACAATAACGTGGGGTCATTGCCTGGAACCAGCGGGCTTGAAGGTACGACGGTGTGTCCTTGGGAAGCAAAGTATTCTAGAAATTTCAGACGTATTTCACTGCTATTCATCTGTTCACCAATTTATCAAACAATTATTTTTGCTCTTCACAATTAACGGATAATAACACCCGAAACCGATAGATCGCATCCCTGATTTCCCTGGCGGAGAAATAAATAGCAAAAGCCGCTGTCGCTCATCCGCACACTAATTGAAATGACCTCAAAAAGTTCAACCTTGCAACCTCGGCAACTCTTTCCCTGAAACCAGAAGCAGGGTGAATTGCTCCGCGCTCATTGGCTTTCCAAAGTAATATCCCTGAACTTCGTCACATCCTTGTTTTTTCAGGAAGGCCACCTGCTCTGCGGTTTCAACCCCTTCGGCAATTACTTTTAAATGAAGCCCATGTGCCAGGGTGATAATCGCGCTTACAATCACTGCGCTATCCCTGTCAGTGGCCAGATCGTGCACAAAGGATTGATCAATCTTGAATTTATCAATTGGGAACCGCTTGAGGTAGCTTAAACTGGAATAACCTGTGCCAAAATCATCGACTGACAATTTTAATCCCATGGATTTCATATCTTCCAGAAGCAAAATTGCAGCTTCCGCATCATGCATAACGCTACCTTCGGTAATTTCAAGTTCCAGGCCAGAAGGAGGCAAACCACTTTCACGTAAAATCAACTTGATCGTTTCACCAAGATTTTTTTGCCGGAATTGTATGGTTGAAAGATTGACCGCCATGGTGATCTCTTTCAAACCTTGCATACGCCAAACTTGATTCTGACGGCATGCCTCACGTAAAACCCACTCCCCGATTTGGGGAATCAGGCCGTTTTCTTCCGCGATAGGAATGAACTGCGATGGCAATACATTTTGATACATGGGGTGATCCCAACGCACCAACGCCTCTGCGCCGACAACATGGCCACTTTGCAAATCCACTTGGGGCTGGTAAAGCAGATAGAGCTCGTCCCGTTCTAAAGCATGACTCAATTTGTTTTTCATCGACATGCGTTCGAGAGAACGTCTGTTCATGTCATGAGTGAAAAACTGATAATTATTTCTTCCATTTAGCTTGGCTTGATACATTGCCGCATCGGCATGCGCAAGCAGGGATTCACTATCATTCCCATCTTCAGGAAATACGCTGATTCCCACGCTGGTTGTGACTTCTATTTCATTACCATCTATCACGCAAGGTCCAGAAACACATTTCAGAATTTTCAATGCAATGGCCCCGAGATCATCGGCATGATCTACGTATGTCAACAATACGGCAAATTCATCGCCGCCTAACCGACTTACGGTATCCGTAATGCGAGCAACACTGCTGATGCGGTCGGCAACAATTTTCAACAGTTTATCCCCGACAAGATGACCCAATGTATCATTTATTACTTTAAAACGATCCAGGTCCAGAAACATAACTGCTACCTTGCGCTGCTCACGTTCAGCATGGGCTATTGCCTGCGTGAGACGGTCATGCAGCACCATCCGATTGGGAAGACCAGTGAGAAAATCGTGCTGCGCAATATAAACCATGCGTTCTTCTGCAGCCTTACGCTCGCTAATGTCTGAAATTACAGCAATATAGTGACTGTGCTCTCCTTGCTTGTCCTTCAGGGCACTAATACTCAGCCACTCTACATAACTCTCTCCATTTTTGCGCCGATCGCTTATTTCACCCTGCCATCGTCCTGTTTTCCTGATACTCTGCCACATCTTGTCGTAAAAAATCTGGTCCATCAAACCAGAGTGCAGCATATTAGGATCTTTTCCGATCGCTTCGGCCGGACTATACCCAGTAATTTCGGAAAATGCCGGATTAACAAACAGGATATGGTTGCTTGCATCCGTCACGACAACCCCTTCATTGATGGTGTCAAATATTCGGGCGAACAAGCGAAGCCGTTCCGTGGCCTCCTTCCGTTCTGTAATATCCTCGATCACCTCAATAATGTAATCCGGTTCGCCCATACTGGTACGAGTAAGGGACCATGTTAAATTCACCCATACCAGTGAACCATCCTTACGGACATAGCGTATTTCTTTGGTGGAACTCGGGACTTCACCTGTCAGAATTTGTTTTATGCTGGCAAGTTCTTCGTTCAAATCGTTAGGATAAGTAATACTGGAATGGTCTCGAGCTAACAACTCATCTTCAGAGTAGCCGGAAATCACGCAAAGTTTGTGATTAACCCGCAACCAGCGTCCATCTAGCCCGACATGCGCAATACCTACAGCTGCCTGCTCAAATGTTGCGCGGAAACGTTGCTCAGTCTGAAACTGGAGGCGTCTTGCTTCAGCTGCCTGAAGTTCACGCTCTATGGCGGGAATCAGACGTTTCAGATTACTCTTCAACAGGTAGTCATGCGCTCCGGCCTTGATAGCAGCCACTGCAAGATCTTCCCCTATCGCTCCGGAAACAATAATAAATGGCAAATCATGCCTGCTTTGCTGAACAATTTTTAATGCAGAAAATGAATCAAATCCAGGCATGGCATGATCGGAAAGCACCAGGTCCCACTCGCCATCTTGCAGGGCCTTTTTTAACCCATCGGCACTATCTACCCGTATATGTTTGAGTTCATAGGTCTGTTGCAAGAATCGTACTAACAGGAAAGCATCATCTTCCGAATCTTCAATAATCAGCGTACGCAATACTGGCTTGCTCATTTCAACAGCCCACTTCCTGGAGGAGTTACATTAATGGAGAGCCAATATTTCCCAAGGTTGCAAACTGCATCAATAAACTGGTCAAAATCCACAGGTTTGATGATATAGCTGTTCAGGCCAAGTTTATAGCCGGTCAACAGATCGTGCTCTTCGCTTGAGGAAGTTAAAATGGCCACAGGTAACAGTGCAGTGAGCGTATTGGCTCGCAGTTGTTTCAAAACTTCCAGACCATTTATTTTCGGAAGTTTCAAATCAAGCAAAATTAACGCTGGCATTTCATTCAAATCTCGGCCTGCGTACTTTCCTCTGCCGAACAGGTAATCAAGCGCCTCTGCCCCATCCCGCGCAACAACCACGTTATTTTCGATATGATTTTGCTTGAGGGCACGCATGGTAAGTGCTTCATCATCAGGATTGTCTTCAACAAGCAAAATAAATTTTTTCCTATCCATGCTGTTTTCCAAAGTTTTGCATCTTTCTCAATTTTAAGCTCATGCTATGAAATGAGCGGCGCTATGGCAATGTAAAATAAAATGTTGCGCCCTTGTCAATTTCTCCTTCTGCCCATGCTTCCCCACCATGACGGTGAATAATACGCTGCACGGTAGCCAGACCAACCCCGGTTCCTGGAAATTCAGTCATGGCATGCAGCCGCTGAAAGGCAGAAAATAATTTCCCCACGTATGCCATGTCAAATCCGGCACCATTGTCACGAACAAAATACACTGACGCACCAACTTGATGCATGACCCCAAACTCTATGTGAGCATGCTCGCGTTTAGAAGTAAATTTCCATGCGTTCCCCAATAAATTTTCCAGAACAATTTTTAGCAACCTAGCATCGCCCCGAACCATCATGCCAGGCGTGCATACAAATTCCACAAAACGTTCAGGATATTCCTGCTGCAGCTCATCAACCACTGTCTGCGCCAGTGCGCTCAGATTTACCGTATCTACATTCATTTCACTGCGCGTAACGCGCGACAGCATCAACATATCATCAATTAGCTGCCCCATACGCTGGGTAGATGCACGGACCCGGTTCAAATAATCCTTTCCTGTATCATCCAGCTGGGGGGCATAATCATCCAGCAAAGCACGGCTAAAGCCATCAATGCTACGGAGCGGAGCGCGCAGATCATGTGATACCGAATAGCTGAAAGCCTCCAGTTCCTTATTGGCTGCAGCCAGTTGGGTTGTGCGCCGTGTAACCTGATCTTCCAGTTCCACGGATACCCGGCGTAAACGGGTAATTACAAGAGCAAGGGCACCCAAGCCCAGTGTTAGCAACACCCCAAACAGAATGAAAATATCTCTCAGATCAGCCCGACTTTGAGATACCACAACATCCAGAGGCCGAACAATCTCCAGCACTCCTCGAACATCGCCCACTTTCCAGTCACGTTTAGGGCTATCCGGGTGAGCATTATGACAACCGATGCAATCTTCATGCATCACATCTGCAGTAGCGTAGCGCAACGATGCACGTCCATCGAGTTCCTCAAACCGGTAATAGGGTTGCTTTGGATCTGCCTGTAACGCAACCAAGGCCTGTCTCTCGAAATCATCACGTGCCCCCCCATCCTTGCGCCAGGGGAAAGGATAATTGCTATATAACCGCACCCTCATGCCGGTTCCATGCAGGCTGATCCTTCTTCCAAGTTCCATGGTGAAAATGGCAGGCAGCGGAATTGCCCCCGGCTTGAGTTGATAATCATGTGTTACTTCAATATTACTGCTTCTCAGGCGATCCACCACTTCAGAAGTGTAATAATTTCGCAGTTCAGTCAGAGACTCCGAATACATTGTAATTCCTTGCAGAGCTGCGGATTGCACCAAGGTAGTAGTCGCATGAGACAGGTACCAGAACGCCAACAGCGCACCGCCAACGAAGATGGTACTTAAAACCAGGATGGTATGTTTATATAACGGTGCAAGACAGGCTTCCAGCACCTTTTTTAATTTTTGACATAATCCGGACGAAATAACTGGACAGTTTTCTGACTGCATGGCAAATCTCCCCCTGAAGATAAAACGAGAGCCGATGGGAACCTATAGTTGTGTAACCATGTATTCCCACTACAAATCGCATACACAACAGAAATTGAACGTTCAACATTCCAAGCATAAGCAGCTAAATAATCAATTTTCTGTTTCAGAGAAATGCAATGAACAATATCATTTGATACTGTACGCTGGCCAAAGCGACGAAGCAAGCAATGAATGGAATCATGCCGTTTGTCCAGAATTGCATCATGCTAACACGGTCAGGAGGAACTTAATGGCAGTCACACAGGCATAAACATGCCAGACTTTAATCTGAGGATGCAGGACGTTTAAAACGTTTATTAAAAATCAGATACATATAAATAATTTCCGAGAAAAGAACGCTATCGCCGGAGAGGATATGACAATATTTTCAAGCTAAAGTCATTTCTCGGCCCAGATTTTTATGCGGAATCTGTGTTAATGCTGCTGCACCAGAATAACCGAATAAATATACTAAAAATTCAGAATCTGGGAACACAACTAGACAGTTCATTCAGAAAAAATCTTCCTGTTTCGTTCCAATATTAATTTATACGCAAGAAGAAAGACAGGTAAGCTTTTTCAATGCAAGCAACTAATCCAGTTTTACAGACAGCAATCCAGCAGGCCTGTCCAGGCAGGCAGCGCATGAGACAACCTGCTGAATGCAATCTTTAAAAACTTCAGAGCATGACATTGTGCAGCATTAACGGCAAGCTATCGAAAATATGTGTTATTTAGAATGACATTTCCCGTTGAAGTTACCTGTCAGACAGAATTTCTGCCTTTATTCTGTTTGATCAATACCAAGCAAAACCGCATGTCCATGCTGTCCAACATGCAACAATTCATTCAAGAGGGGTATTCAAAATGAAATACACACAATACTTCATCGCATCAATAGCTTGTCCAGGCCAGTCAAGCCATCTTCATCTTTTTCATCCCGTGATCCACCTGGATAATTACGTTCATCTTCGCCAGGAGGAAATTCTTTTTCCAATAAATGAAGCTTGTTCTTTACTTCTTTCCAGTCATCTGCATCTGCGGGCGGATCTTTCTTCTCAACGATACATTTGAATACCTTGCATAGCTCCGCATTCAACGCGCTGAACTGACGCTGATCTTCTGGCAAATCATCTTCTGCATAAATTGCATTGACTGGACATTCTGCAACACATAAAGTGCAATCAATACACTCATCCGGATCAATCACCAGACAGTTCGGTCCTTCGTAAAAACAATCCACGGGGCATACTTCAACACAATCCGTATACTTACATTTGATGCATGCTTCGGTAACTACATAGGCCATGTGTCCAAACTCCTAATGAAATAGATGCCATTTTAAACAAAATACAGGCCAGTGTCAGCTATGACGACCTGATTATTCAAAAAACTACTGAATTTTATGGCAGAGAAGAGTTTATAAAGCCACCAGTTTATTCATTAGATTAACCAAACGGCTCAAGCACAATCATGTAAAAAATAACTGCGCGAATGAATATGCAGCGTATTTTTAGTAATTCACCAATATTCAAAATGTTGCCCTACCTTATTTCATGGACGTTTTATCCCACTCAATCAATGCATATGCAGAATGATTATGTATTGATTCAAAATTTTCGGATTCCACTACATAAGCATCAATGCGCTCATCCCGATTGAGCGCAGATGCAACATCACGAACCATGTCTTCTACAAATTTGGGGTTGTCATAAGCCCGTTCCGTGACAAATTTCTCATCTGGACGCTTAAGCAGGCCATACAATTCACATGATGCCTGCTTCTCGGCATAATTCACAATCTCTTCTATCCACACAGAACGATTAGTACGGACAGTGATGGTTACATGCGAACGTTGATTATGCGCTCCCCGATCGGAAATTTTTTTAGAACATGGGCACAAACTAGTAACTGGCACTAGAACTTTCATGACAAAACTATATTGACCTTTATTTATTTCCCCGACAAAAGTGACATCATAGTCTAGCAAACTTTGCACTCCAGATACCGGAGCCAACTTATTTATGAAATACGGAAAACTCATTTCAATATGACCGGAACGAGCTTCCAGTTTTTCCACCATCTCCCTGAGAATACTCTCAAATGATTCAACAGAAATCTCTCGCCCATGGCAGTTCAGTATCTCAACAAAACGTGACATATGAGTACCCTTGAAATTATGGGGCAAATACACATACATATTGAATGTAGCGATAGTATGTTGCACACCTTCATTTTTATCTTTAACCTGGACAGGATGACGAATGCTTTTAATGCCAACCTTGTTGATTGCAAGATGACGCGTGTCGATCATGTTTTGTACATCAGGGATTGAAGTGGCATTCAAAGGAATCATGTTCGCAGAATTTAAAATCTCAAAAATCAGTGTATCTAAAAATTTCGTCTGTTAAATCATCATAAGAAAAGATCTGCAATCAATACTGAACAAAAAATCATGCAGTATCCATTGACAAGAGATTTGGGTTGCAAACTCTAAATAGTCGCCTTCATGCGGAAAGGGACGTGCAGAAAATTTTTAGGTGCAACAACAATACCCACCACTCCCCTAGCTTTTTAATTTGCATATGACATGCTAAAGAAGCTAAAGATCATGTTTACGATTACTGGAACAAATGTCTGAAAATTGAAAAGCCATTGTTTCGCTTCAGGCTACTGTTGCTGCACTAATTTAATCCAAGTGTTTTTAATGAGGCTGCTTAACTATACGAAGGTATGGCTTAACGGTTTTCCAGCCATCGGGAAACATCTTTCTTGCATCATCATCTGACACTGCAGGAACAATGATTACATCCTCGCCATTTTTCCAGTTCACAGGGGTAGCCACTTTATAATTGGCAGTCAACTGTATTGAATCCAGCACACGCAATATCTCATCAAAATTGCGTCCGGTAGACATTGGATACGTAAGCGTCAGTTTAATTTTCTTGTCAGGGCCAATGATAAACACAGAGCGCACCGTTGCATTGGTGGCTGCAGTTCTCCCCTCCGAAGTACCTGTCTCTTCGGCCGGAAGCATGTTGTACAGCTTGGCCACCTTCAAATCCCCGTCGCCAATCATCGGATAATTAACAGCATACCCCTGTGTTTCTTCGATATCTTTGGCCCATTTTTCATGATTTTCCACCGGATCCACACTTAAGCCGACAATCTTGCAATTCCGCTTTCTGAATTCTGGCTCCAGTTTGGCCATATATCCCAGTTCAGTAGTACATACTGGAGTAAAGTCCTTAGGGTGGGAAAAAAGGATTGCCCAACCATTTCCAATCCACTCATGAAAATTAATGATACCCTGAGTTGTCGGGGCAGTAAAATTTGGTGCTTCATCATTGATTCGTAATGACATGATCCATCCTCCGTTTATAATTAAAATTCCGTCAAGACGCCACTTACAACCACATATCGATTACAAACCATTTCAAAATTTCACATCTGGAATGCATCATATGCTTGCATTAAGACCAGTATACTCCTAAAGAATTCCTATGAACCAAATGGTCCAACCTGAATGAACACAAGTTATCCAGAATAGGCCGCTTAAACGATTATTGCGTCAGCTTCCAGCTCGTTAGTGTCCCGGAATATGCAATTTCATCAGGACATTCGCGAACGAATTGAAGCTATAATTCCAGCCGCATCCAAACCGCATGTAGCCAGCATTTTTTCTGGCTCTCCCTGCTCCAAAAATTTATCAGGCAAGCCAAGTTGCAGCACTGCAACTGACATGCCGTGTTGCTGCAAACATTCTGTAACCGCACTGCCCGCACCTCCCAGAACAGTATTTTCTTCAACCGTAACCAGTAACACATGCTCCTTGGCCAATTGCAAAATCAGTCCAGTATCAAGAGGCTTCACAAAACGCATGTTGGCTACGGTAGCATCCAGAACATCAGCGGCATCAATAGCCTGATGGAGCATCGAACCAAATGAAAGAATGGCCACTTTTTGACCTAGACGGCGAATCTCGCCTTTGCCTATTGGCAATCCCTTCATTGCCTTGAGAGGAACACTACCCGGTCCATAACCACGCGGATATCTCACGGCAGCAGGAGTATCCAGCAGAAATGCCGTATATAAAAGTTGACGGCACTCATTTTCATCAGACGGAGCCATTACTGTCATATTCGGAATACAACGCAAGAAACTCAGATCAAAACTCCCGGCATGCGTTGCACCATCCGCACCCACCAGTCCAGCACGATCGATTGCAAACACAACAGGCAGATTCTGAATCGCAATGTCATGTATGAGTTGATCATAAGCGCGCTGCAGAAAAGTGGAATAAATGGCGACTACCGGTTTATAACCCTCACAAGCCAATCCAGCAGCAAAAGTCAGCGCATGCTGTTCGGCAATGCCCACATCAAAATAACGTTGCGGGAAATTTTTTGCAAAATCACCCATGCCAGAACCTTCGCACATAGCGGGAGTAATGCCAACCAGGCGTTTATCCTGCCTCGCCATATCGCACAGCCATCCGCCAAAAATTTCAGCATAGGTTTGCTTGCGGGCTTGCCCTTTCCCATCTTCAAGAGCAGTTTTCGGCAGAATACCCTGCTCAGGATCAAACTTCCCAACCCCATGATAGAGCAGACAATTTTCCTCAGCATGCAGATAACCTTTCCCCTTTCGAGTAACAACATGCAGGAATTGCGGACCGTGGAGCTGTCGAATATTGCCGAGAGTCGTGACCAGGGTATCCAGATCATGCCCATCGATAGGACCAATATAGTTGAACCCGAATTCTTCAAATAATGTTCCCGGGGTGACCATCCCCTTGACATGCTCTTCCGCTCTCTTGGCAAATTCGAGTACAGGTGGAATTCCTTTCAGCATTTTTTCACTGCTGCGCCGCATTGCTGAATAAAACCGACCCGACATCAGCTTGGCAAAATAATTGTTTAGTGCACCCACAGGCCTCGAAATGGACATGTCATTATCATTAAGAACAACCAGCAGATTGGTGTCCATGGCTCCAGCATTATTCAAAGCCTCGAATGCCATACCACCACTCATTGCACCATCCCCGATGATGGCAACAGCACGCCGATCGCTGCCGTCAATTTTCGCTGCCACTGACATCCCCAATGCTGCGCTGATCGATGTGCTGGAATGAGCAGTACCAAAGGCATCATAAATGCTTTCAGTTCGACTGGGAAAACCTGATATTCCGCCTGCCATTCGCAGGGTTTTCATTAATTCCCGCCGTCCCGTAAGAATTTTATGTGAATAAGTCTGGTGGCCGACATCCCACACTAATCTGTCGTACGGAGTATTGAATACGTAATGTAATGCTATGGTTAATTCTATGGTTCCAAGGTTCGAAGACAGGTGGCCACCAGTTTTGCTCACCGATTTCACCAGAAACTGGCGTAATTCCTCTGCCAACTGCGGCAATTGTTTTCGATCCAACTGACGTAAATATTCAGGGGTATTAATCGTATTTAGCAGCAAAACCATCACAAAACCATCAATACTTTCTAAACAAGATAAAATCTGCCATTTCATTCAGACGGAGCGCCGACTCCCCAAAAATTTTTAGAGTATCTAGTGCTTCATCATGAAATTCCGCTGCCATTTTCCGGGCAGCCTGCAAGCCGCGTAAAGTGACGTAGGTAGGCTTATCCTGTTCAGCATCTTTTCCTGCAGTTTTTCCCAAGGTAATAGTGTCCGCCTCGCTGTCAAGAATATCGTCCATAACCTGAAAAGCCAGACCAATGCATTTGCCATAATGATCAAGGGCAGCCAGTTCTGATCCCGTTAATACCCCCCCGCACCTGGCTCCAAGCAATACTGCGGCTCGGATGAGCGCGCCAGTTTTATGAATATGCATGAATTCAAGTTCAGGCAAGCTTAGCTGACTACCCACGCTTGCCAAATCAATTGCCTGCCCCCCTGCCATGCCACGAGAACCAGAAGCGGTCGCCAACAGCCTGATCATATCCAGTTGATGCCCGGCATCATCACTAAGCTTGTTTTCAGCCAGCAACTGAAATGCCAGGCTTTGCAAACTGTCTCCAACCAGAAGTGCAGTCGCCTCATCATATTCAACGTGACAAGTTGGTTTGCCACGCCTAAGAACATCATTGTCCATGCACGGCATATCATCGTGTACCAGAGAATACGCGTGAATTAATTCTACGGCTGTAGCAACAATATTGACACGCGTGATATCCGCCCTTGCCAGTTCTCCAGCGGCAAACGCCAGAAGCGGCCGCACTCGCTTACCGCCATCCAATACACTATAACGCATGGCTGAATGCAAACGTTGTGGCGCAACACCCGATTGCGGAAGAATATTTTTTAGCAGTTCTTCAAAACTACTCTGATGAGAACGAGCCCATATCTGGAAATCAATGCTAAGCGATTTATATCTATTCATTTTCTCGCATCGGCAAATCGCTTGGAAAAACCGGACCGTTAGAGAAGGTTTGTAATGTGCCGCCTTCCAGGATACGTACCTGCTGCTGCACGTCTTCTAAACGACTGCGGCAGATTTTCAACAGTTCGGTTCCGCGACGGTACGCTGTCAAAGTTTCTTCCAGAGACAGCTTGCCCATCTCCATATCCGCGACCACCTGTTCTAATTCTGCCAGCGCCAATTCAAAACTAGGTATCTTTTGAGATTTTGCTGCCATACTTTAATTCTTCGATTCCAGTTTCACGAACTTATTTTTTATTAGAAATTAACCTGAATTTTCAGGATAAATATTGCGCATTGTCGCTTGCAAAACATAATCAGGCAACACTGGAGAATCTTTGACAGACAGGCCATTCCTTTAGAAATAAGCAGGCCTGAATGCCCGTGCAGGCTTGCATGGACATATGAGCACGGAATCCCCAAAATCTGCCAGAAATTACGGCAAAGTTCTGGCTACGCGGAATCCAAGATTATTGACCCGCTCACTGGCCTCGATACCCTCGCGATAGCCTAACGTCATATATTCAGGCTCGTATTCGAATGAACCACCACGAAGTACCAGTCTTGAACAGTCCCCTTCCCGGCAGCCATCCGTCCATTGCCAGACATTACCCATCATGTCATACAAACCATACGGGTTGGGTTTGAAACTTCCAACCGGCATAGGAATATTTCTCTTTTTCTCATACCGGTTGCCACAACCACGACAATTGGCATTATGGAACCCAAGGTCATCCCCCCAATAATATTGGGTCAGGGTGCCAGCCCGCGTCGCGATTTCCATTTCATGTTCACTGGGTAACCGGTAGGTTTTTCCGGTTTTTGCAGATAACCATTCAAGGTAATATTGTATGTCGTTCCAGCTCACATTGACCACAGGTTGCTTACCACGCCCCCATTCTTCATCCAAAGGTACATAACCGTTGCATCCACCATCTGCGACGCATGCATCCCATTCTTCAAATGTAACCGTATATTTCCCGATCTCGAAATCTGCACCTGGTATCGGCACCATTTCAGGGCAGAAACTGCAAGGCTTATTGGATACTACATTCCCTTTATTATCCCTCTTGGCAGATTTCGATTGCTCAGGCTGCGATTCTTTACCTGCTGTATGGAATACTGGAGTAATCAAGTTTGCTTCCACTGTTTTAGTGGTGTTATTTCCTACGTTAATTTCTTGCTCGAATATACGTTCGTTTTTTTGCACCTTCAATTTCAATTTACCCATGGGCACTTTAATTTCGAGCGGGCATTCACCTTTAAATTTTCCGTTAACTGAAACTTCTGCGCCCACATCATCACCTTTACAGACCACATTCAATTTGGAACTGACAGCATAAACATTTGTGGTGAATGCACTCAACATAAGGATGCTCAGAAAATATATGGACTTCATGAAATCTCCGTTAATAAAATAAAAATCAGGACGAATATAAAGGTACTTAAGTCTATCCAAACAAAATCTTGCTTATTATAAATCCAAGAATAGATTCATTCCTGGAAATGGCTGATTAAAACGCAGACTGAGACTGACCTCAGCTGCACCATCGGTCTTTGGGACATCGCTTGCTGTACCAGCCCTTTCTTCTATCGACACGACCACAGAACAAATCTGGGCTGGTATTATTTTTTCAGGGTCATTGCCAGTCTGAATCCACTGATATGGTAACGTTCATTCACAGCATCCTTAAACCGGGCGGAAATCCGGATATTTGTTCCAGTGTCATTCCATGATCCACCGCGAAGCACCCGGTAACTACAGTCATCTCCCCAGCAACTATCAGTCCACTGCCAGACATTGCCAGACATGTCATACAGGCCATATCCGTTCGGCTTAAAGCTTCCGACCGGCGCGGTTGTTCTGTTATCCCACTTGCTTCCACAGCCATTACAATTCGCATTTACGCTTTCGGTTGAGTCTCCGAACGGGAAAATACCCCAATAATAATCTGTGGTAGTGCCAGCCCGCGCAGCAATTTCCCATTCCTCCTCAGTAGGCAGACGGTAGGTGTTGCCCGTTTTATTTGACAGCCATTTGATATAAGCCTGAGCATCGTTCCAGCTCACATTAATCACCGGGCGTGTTGCGCGTCCCCATTCCTTATCCGAAGGCCGGTATCCATTGCAGCCGCCATCAACCACACAGGCATCCCAGTCCTGGAATGTTACGGTATACTTGGCAATGGCAAAATTTGTATTGGGAATTGGAACCATTTCAGGACAATGAACACATATCTTTTTTTCTTCCTGCAATTTATCTGTGTTGGCCAATTCTGTACCTGAGGATTTTAATGTCAGTTTTTTCCCCTCCGCATTCAACTGAGGGACTCCCAATACAACGTCGATTTTTTTTACAACATCCTCTCCCAGACGAATTTCCTGTTCATAAATCCGGTCATTGTAGTCATCCACCTTTTTTTGAACCATTAACCTCAGTTTTCCGGCAGGTACATTGATATCTAGTGGACACTCCCCTTTAAACTCACCATTTACCAATACCTCTGCACCTACATCTGCCCCCCCGCAATTGATGATCAACACAGAACCCGCCGCATATGTGCTGGCGGAAGCCGCAAGAGACAGCGTCAACAGTAAAAAAACATAAATCAATTTCATGAAAGCTCCGTTTTAAAAATTGGGCATATTCATAAATTTCCCTAAGTAATTGGAAAATATATCAATATAAAATCACAGTGTTATAATTTAAATCGGCATCTTTCACAGTCAGTCCAAACACCATATGCCTTTCGTCATAAGATTTCGCAAAACCAACCTGCAACAGCCAAATATTTGAATCGTATTCTGATAAGTAGTTCATTCACAGCCACGATCTAATTTAATACACTGGGGTTCCTGTAGTAGCCACACATGATCCATGCGCGAGCATTATTAACATATGGATATTCCTGGAAATTTTTTGATTATCCTCTTTTCTTGATCAATCCTCATCTAAAATATTTTCCAATCAACCCCCATGCATGCTTCAAACACCAGGAGTATTATAGTAACGATCTGAATACACTAATTTTTAAGAAATTCCACACCCAGCCTTTTATTTTCCAGACATTCAATTAAAAAATCACCAGATTTGCGGTTACCGCTTGCTGCGACAAATTTTTTTCGTAGTCAGAATTGGCAGACGAACATTAAGTGCCATTCACCAGGCTGTCGTGAAACACACAAGCAACCCATTGTGTCTAATCTAATACCGTTACATCATACCTTGTTCTGCAAATGACAAAGACCCAGAACCAGCCACAATGAAGTGATCCAGCACATTTACATCGATTAGCGCCAGCGCCTGTTTTAGCGATTCGGTAAGCAAACGGTCGGACCGGCTGGGTTCTGCAATGCCTGAGGGATGATTATGAGCCAATATGACCGCGGCAGCATTATGGTACAAGGCTCTTTTCAACACTTCGCGCGGATATACACTGGTTTGAATGAGCGTACCGTAAAATAATTCCTCTGATGCAATTACACGATTTTGGGCAGAAAGGAAAACCACCATAAATACCTCCTGTTCCCGATCACGCAAAAGCAACCGCAAATAATCCCGTACCGCACCTGGAGAATTCAGTGCATCCCCAACATGCATTACCTCCTGCAAGGCTCGTTTTGACATTTCTAGCACAGCTTGCAGCTGAACGTATTTAGCCTGCCCCATACCATGAATCAAGCAAAACTCATCCTGACTGGCTGAAAACAGGCCGGTCAGATTGCCAAACCTGGCAAGAATATCGCGTGACAAATCCACCGCACTTTTCCCGGTCACTCCAGTACGTAGAAAAATTGCCAACAGTTCTGCATCTGAAAGTGCAGAGGCCCCGCGCATAATTAATTTCTCGCGTGGCCGCTCCCCTTCGGGCCAATCATTGATACCCATTATTTCTCCCTGCAGCGGCTCATAAACTAAACTAATATAATGGCAAATATTTGCAATATATGCAGCGCATTATGAATCAAATCCAGAACAAAAATATTATCCTTGGCCTGACAGGTAGCATTGCCGTCTACAAAAGCGCCGAATTAACCCGCTTATTGCTAGACCAAGGAATACAAGTACAAGTCGTAATGACCGATGCGGCCTGCCGCTTTATTACTCCTGCCACAATGCAGGCATTATCAGGCAAGCCAGTATTCACCGAACTTTGGCAGGATAATCATGCCACCAATCAGATGGACCACATTAATTTGGGCCGTACAACCAATGCTATCCTGATTGCACCTGCATCTGCAGATTTCATCGCAAAATTGGCTCATGGGCTGGCCGATGATCTGCTTTCCACGGTTTGTCTCGCCCGCGATTGTCCCTTGATAGTTGCGCCTGCAATGAACCGGAAAATGTGGGAGAACCCCGCAATGCAGCGAAATCTCAAACAACTTGAAACGGATGGCATTACCATCCTGGGGCCGGCCAGTGGCATCCAGGCATGTGGGGAAGAAGGCATGGGGCGGATGCTGGAGCCCGGGGAACTGGCTGATGCTGTATTCTCTTTTTTTTGGCCAAAATTGCTTTCCGGCATCAAAATCCTGATTACCGCCGGGCCAACCTATGAACAAATTGATGCAGTACGCGGCATTACAAACCGCAGTTCTGGGAAAATGGGATATGCCGTCGCAAAGGCAGCGCTTGAACTTGGTGCAGTAGTTACCATGATTTCCGGTCCTACCACATTATTGTGTCCGCATGGGATTGCATTGAAGAATGTAACCAGTGCAGCGGAAATGTTCTCTGCAGTTCAAGAGCTTGTTGCGGATGCCGATATCTTTATCGGAGTAGCAGCTGTGGCGGATTATCGGGTAGCCCAGCCAGTTGAACATAAAATCAAGAAAAGTGCCAGCACACTTACTCTGGAACTGATACCCAACCCTGATATCCTTGGATATGTCGCCGGATTACCCAGCCCCCCCTTCTGTGTTGGTTTTGCAGCTGAGAGCCAAAATCTCCGGGAATATGCTGAAACCAAGCGAAAGGCAAAGAATATCCAGTTAATTGCTGCAAACCTAGTTCAAGAAGCAATTGGGGCCGACGACAATGAAATGGTGTTACTCGATGCTGTAGGGGAAACAATATTGCCGCGTGCTGATAAACTTACACAAGCGCGCGCTTTATTGCAGCGCATAATCCAACTTTACCGGCAAGGAACCCAGACATGAAAAAAAGAGTGGATATAAAAATACTTGATCCTCGCCTACATGAACATCCGCCTGCATACGCCACTCCGGGGTCAGCGGGGATAGATTTGCGCGCATGCATAAACCAAAGCCTGACTATTTATCCCGGCCAGTCCGAACTTATCCCAAGTGGGATTGCAATTCATCTGGCCGACCCTCATTTCGCAGCCATGATCCTGCCTCGCTCCGGACTGGGCCATAAGCATGGCATCGTGCTAGGCAACTTGGTCGGACTAATCGACTCAGATTATCAAGGCCAAATATTCATTTCAACCTGGAACCGAGGACAACACCCTTTTACCCTGATGCCCCTGGAACGCATCGCGCAACTGGTAATTGTTCCAGTACAGCAAATGGAGCTCAATGTCGTGCAGGATTTCCCTACGAGCCAGCGCGGAAACGCAGGTTTTGGCAGCACAGGCAGTCACTGACACTGATTTTCCAGAAAAGAACATGTTCTCATTGCTTGACATTTATTAGGGTAACACCTGGAAAATTACTCAGATTATTGCATTAATTGCCACATGCATTTTTTTCCCAGAAATAGCATCTAAAGATACCCTTCTTCCCTTCTTGAAAAATTTTGCATCAGCCTCGCATCTATACAAAGGGATTTTGTCAGGTCACCGGTTACGCCCATCTCAGAAATAATTTCGATTTGGATGAAATTTCCCATTTAGACAAAAGCCAATTCACAAAAAAAGCCTGCTCCAACCCAGTCAAGATCTGTTTCGGTCAGTTTAAATAAACCTAGCCTTATCCCAACCTTGCTAATACGAAAACCAGATAAGGTTAGCCAAATAAATGATTTCTGAAAGCTGCATGGAATCGTTACACTACCCGAGAAATGTGGCTGTCTGCACGATGGAGAAATAGTAGAAATCCCGCTGCGTTGCAAGCATTTTAATGCAGTGCCCGTATGCGCAGGAGATACAGTCATCAACTATCCTCGCCAGATCAGGCTGTTTTTGATGGACAAAAAGGGGAATCATGAATTTTCAGCAATTGCGCATCATTCGCGAAACCGTAGCAAACAACTTCAACCTCACCGAAGCAGCAAATGCACTGTTCACTTCTCAGTCCGGCGTCTCCAAACACATTAAGGATCTGGAAGACGAGCTGGGTATAGAATTATTCGTACGCAAAGGAAAGCGGCTTCTGGGGCTAACCGAACCCGGACGTGAACTGGTAACCATTGTCAATCGTATCCTGTTGGACGCGAACAACATCAAAACCCTGGCCAATCATTACAGCGGTCGTGATGAAGGCCGACTGACCCTGGCTGCCACTCATACCCAGGCTCGTTACGCACTCCCCAGAGTGGTTGCTGAATTCAAGAAAGCTTTTCCCAAGGTCCATCTGAAATTGGACCAGGCCAGCCCGAATGAAATTGTTTCCATGCTACTGGACGGCGATGCAGACATCGGCGTGGCCACTGAAGCCGTCTCGGACGTCACCGGCCTGAATATATTCCCTTATTATTCATGGCATCATGCGGTGATTGTTCCAACCGGACATCCCCTGGAATGCATCCATCCTGTATCACTGGAAGCAGCTGCAGAATATCCCATTATTACTTACCACGATGGCCTGACAGGGCGAGCCTCAATAGATCAGGCCTTTGCCGCTGCAGGGCTGGAGCCGGATATCGCCATGTCCGCACTGGATGCAGACGTAATCAAAACATATGTTGAACTGGGGCTAGGTATCGGGATCATTGCCTCAATGGCATTCAACCCTGCAAAGGACACAGATCTCCGCATGCTTGACAGCGCACATCTGTTTGGCAAAAACACCACTTATATCGCCTTGCGCCACGGGCACTTTCTACGTGACTTTGCGTACCGTTTTATCGAACTATGCTCCCCCAGTCTGGAAGAAAAAATAATCCGTGCCGGCATAGCGCCACACCAGGAGCAATAATCTAACCATTCACCGCCCTGTTCCCGGATCACAGATTACAGTTCAGTTTCTCCAGCAACTCGCGTATTTTATTAGGATCGTTGGCTCGCAACATTCTTTGCATCAATGTTGAAATTTCTGACAGGTCTGTCCCCAGCACGCACTGTTTGACAGGAAGCAATTGTGACGGGTTCATGGAAAAATTACGCAAGCCAAAGCCAAGCAGCAAGCGCGTATACGAAACATTACCGGCCATTTCCCCACAAACTGAAATAGGAACGGCAGCCTTGATAGCGCTCCCGATTATGTGGGACAGCAAAAATAATACTGCAGGATGCAACGGGTCATACAGATGCGCGACTTCTTCATCCGTGCGATCCACTGCTAATGTATACTGTATTAAATCATTAGTCCCGATAGACAAGAAATCCAGTTTTTTTACAAACGTATCCATCGACAATGCTGCAGCGGGGATTTCGATCATACCCCCAATTTTTATCTGACGATCATAGGGAATCCCTTCTTCATCCAGGCGTTTACGGGTATCCGTGATAAATTGCAGAGTCTGGTTAATTTCAGATGCGCCGGAAAGCATGGGGATCAGGATTTTTACATTACCGTAAAGAGACGCGCGCAACAATGCGCGTAATTGAGTGCGGAATAATTGTGGCTCGGCAAGGCAAAAACGTATGGCGCGCAGTCCCAGCGCAGGATTACTGGCGACTCGCTGTGCACCGTTAAGCTGTTTGTCAGCGCCAAGATCAAAGGTACGAATCGTTACAGGCATTCCCTTCATTGACTCTGCCACCCTCCGGTAAGCTGTAAACTGCTCTTCTTCATCCGGCAGCACATCGCGATTAAGAAACAAAAATTCGCTGCGAAACAAACCGATACCGGTGGCACCATTCTCAAAAACTTCAGGCAAATCATCTGGCAGCTCAATGTTGGCATGCAACTCAATGGCTGTTCCATCCAGAGTCTGGGCAGGAGTGGTTTTCAGGCGCCTGAGTTTTTTCCGCTCCTCTTCCCATTGGCTCTGGAGCAACCTGTATTCAACCAGAACAGGTTCCTCTGGGTTAACCATGATGACACCCTGCGTGCCATCCACAATCACCAGATCATTTTCTCGCAGTAGCTGGCGCGCATGATGCAATCCCACAACACAAGGCGTGCTCAACCCACGGGCAATAATGGCTGTGTGCGAAGTGGCACCACCCAGGTCCGTCAGGATAGCTGCAAATTGATGCGGTTTGAGCTGGATTAAATCAGCCGGGCTGACATCATGAGCAACCAGGATCATTTTTACGCCCTGATTATCAACGGGGGGTACATACCCCGGCTGGCCTGTAAGTTTTTTAAGCACTCGCTCCACCACCTGCACAACATCCGTTTTTCGCTCGCTCAGGTAAGCATCCTCAAAGGCTTCGAATTCTGCAACCAGGGCATCCATCTGCACCTTGAGAGCCCACTCTGCATTGCACTGCTCATGCTCGATCATTTTCCGGGACGTAAGGGTGATATGCTCATCCGCCAGAATCATCAGATGCAGGTCAAGAAAAGCATCAAACTCGGCAGCAGCATATACCGGGCGGTTACTGCGCAATCCCTCAAGTTCATTGCGAGTGCTTTCCAGAGCGGCATCAAACCGCGCAATTTCTTCATGCACCAGATTCCTGGGTAACACATAGTGCACGACTTCGAGCGCGGTATGAGAAAGAAGATGTGCATAACCAATTGCAATACCACTGGAAACCGGTATGCCATGCATTGTGAAACTCACTCTGTTTCTCCAAAATAACTGCTGATCAGTCCAACAATCGCATCCATCGCTTCCTGCTCTTTTTCGCCATTTGTTTCGATGTGAACTGTGCTTCCCTTGGCTGCAGCCAGCATCATTACCCCCATGATACTTTTTGCATTTACACGTCTGTTGCCACGGGACATCCAGATCTCGCATGGAAAAGTTGAAGCGAGTTGCGTAAGTTTGGATGAAGCACGGGCATGCAAACCCAATCTGTTAATGATCACAGCATCCTGATTCAGCATTTTTTCCCTCATCGTTATTCATCAAAACTATACAATCACGGCCACCATCAAGGGCTTTCCGGGTAACCTCGACCAAAGGCATATGGCTGTAAGAGATTGCACGCAACAGCATTGGCAAATTGACTCCGGTTATACCTTCTGCATGCCCAGGCTGGATCAGCCGCTGGCCAATATTATATGGAGTTGCCCCACACAAATCAGATAGCACCAGCACCCCCTGACCCGTATCCAACTGCTCCATCAGGTCACGGCCTTCTTCTTCCTTGCACTGCAGATCATCCTCTGCAAGAACGGACAACACTTTCAGATTTCCTGGCACACTTCCCATGACATGTCGAACACAATCCACCAGGCTATCCCCAAGAGCATTGTGGGTTATCAATAGAATCCCGATCACTTAAAAACACTCCATAACAGTAATTATCAGAAGCACAATACCTGAATGCCTGCCAGCAGAAATCAGATGAAGCATCAACCACACGGATTCCCTGCCCTGCCTCAGCACGGCCATTCCAGATTGATCCCCTTATGAATGCCAGATCGATCCATGCTTGTAATATGGAAGTCCTGCCCTGAAAATGGCATTACCCAGGGAAATTGCGGCAAAACATCGCTTGCCTGCGTAAAGCAAGTGACAGCCCGTTTTTTCAGGAAATATCTATACAGCCATTTTTTCGCCCAGCAACCAATCACTGAATATTGGTTTATTGTGTTCCTTCCGATACCACCTCCTGAATAAAACAGGCCGATTCACGCTTCCATTGCTTCAAGTTCCAGTGCCGCCGCCAGCAACGCAATCCTGGCCACCACAGCATAAGCATAGAAGCGGTTCGGCGTGTCATCTGGCGCACAATCCGGGTTAGGCAAGATACAACTGGTATCGAACGCAAGCGGGACAAAATGCATCCCTGGAGCATTCAGGTTTTCATCCACCGCACGCCCGGTATGCACGCGATAAAAACCACCTACCACGAAATGATCCATCATATACACAACCGGTTCCGCTACGGCATCGTTAATGCTCTCAAAGGTGTACACTCCCTCTTGCACCAGCACGTCGGAGACGTGCATACCTTCCTTTACGACCGCCATCTTGTTGCGTTGTTTGCGGTTCAGTCCGCGAATTTCGCTGGCATCTTTTACCGTCATAATACCCATGCCGTACGTACCCGCATCGGCCTTGACGATCACAAATGGTGTATCCTTGACATTGTATTCTGCATATTTCACCCGCATTTTTTGCAAAATAGTCTCCACATGATAAGCCAGGCACTCCTCACTTTCGCTCTGCTTGAAATCAACCTGGCCGCAACTTGCAAAATAAGGATTGATCAGCCAGGGATCGATATCGAGCAACTGGCAAAACTCGGCAGCAACCTGATCGTAGGCCCGAAAATGCTGAGATTTCCGTCGTGATGTCCAGCCCGCTGCCAGGGGCGGTAGCGTGGTCTGTTCCAGATTTTTCAGTATTTCCGGCACCCCTGCAGAAAGATCATTGTTCAACAATACTACGCAGGGATCAAAATTTTCCAGGACAAGACGATTATTCCTGCGCTGCAGAGGCTCCAAAGTCAGCGTGCTGCCATTGGGCAGGGCAAGCCTGGTCGGCTGGGAAATTTCAGGCAACAGGCTGCCAATGCGCACATTCAACCCTGCCCGTTTGAGAATCAGGGCTAGTTGGGCTACATTCTGCAAGTAAAACAGATTACGCGTATGATTTTCGGGAATCAGCAATACACCACGCGCTTCCGGGCAGATTTTTTCTATGGCACTTTGCGCTGCGTGCACACACAAAGGCAAAAAATCCGGGTTCAGGTTGTTAAAGCCGCCCGGGAACAAATTGGTATCCACCGGTGCCAGCTTGAATCCACTGTTGCGCAAATCTACCGAAGCATAAAAAGGGACAGTGCGTTCAATCCATTGTAAGCGAAACCAATGCTCGATTGCAGGTTGCGCATCCAACATGCGCTGCTCAAGGTCAAGCAGGGGACCATTCAGGGCAGTAGTGAGATGTGGGATCATGGTTTCCTTCAAAAATACGGGCAATTAAAGAACATAATAGCAAGGGGGTCATTGTAGCCCAGCCAACCGAACCGGTGTAAACCTTGCACATGGTAGAATGCACATCTTAATATTACAGGCATGCCATGTTATCTACCGCTAATATCACTATGCAGTTCGGCTCCAAGCCACTATTCGAAAATGTTTCCGTCAAATTTGGAGATGGCAATCGTTACGGCCTGATCGGCGCAAATGGTTGTGGAAAATCCACCTTCATGAAAATCCTGGGTGGAGACCTCGCCCCGACATCCGGCACAGTAATGCTGGACAAAGGGGAGCGACTTGGCAAATTGCGCCAGGACCAGTTCGCATTCGAGGACTATACCGTACTGGAGGTAGTATTGATGGGTCACGCTGAAATGTGGGAAGTCATGCGAGAGCGCGATGCCATTTATGCCAATCCCGATGCCAGCGAAGAGGATTACATGCATGCAGCCAATCTTGAGGCAAAATTCGCCGAAATGGATGGCTACACTGCTGAGGCGCGAGCAGGCGAACTACTGAACGGAGTTGGCATACCCCAGGAACAACATAATGGCTCCATGCGTGCGATCGCACCCGGATATAAGTTGCGCGTGCTTCTGGCACAGGCATTGTTTGCCGACCCGGAAATTCTGCTGCTGGATGAGCCAACCAACAATCTCGACATTAACACCATACGATGGCTGGAAAATTTGCTGAATAGCCGCAAAAGCACCATGATCATCATCTCCCATGACCGTCATTTCCTGAATAGCGTCTGCACCCACATGTCCGACCTGGATTATGGAAAAATTACCACGTACCCGGGTAACTATGACAATTACATGCTCGCCTCCCTGACTGCCCGCACGCAACTTGCCGCAGAGAACGCACGAGCCAAGGAAAAAGTCGCAGAACTAAAAGCCTTCGTGGCGCGGTTTTCAGCAAACGCATCCAAATCAAGCCAGGCTCAATCCAGAGCCAAGCTGATCGACAAGATCAAAATTGAGGAAATCAAGCCATCCAGCCGTCAATATCCCTTCATACGTTTTGAATACGATGAACGCGAAAAGCTGCATCGCGTTGCCGTTGAAGTCGAAAACATGAGCAAGGGGTTTGACCGGCCGATATTTTCCAACCTGAATTTCCGGGTTGATGCAGGGGAACGCATTGCTATCATCGGCCCGAACGGAATTGGAAAAACTACACTGTTGCGCTGCCTCGCAGGCGACCTTGATGCGGATTACGGTACAATCAAATGGACAGACAAAGCCAATCGCGGCTACTTCGCGCAAGACCATGCCCATGATTTTGATATGGACATCAGCCTGACCGACTGGATGAGCAACTGGAGACGAGAAGGAGACGACGATCAAAAAGTGCGCAGCGTTCTTGGACGCCTGCTGTTTTCCGGGGATGAGGTCAAGAAAAGCGTAAGAATTCTGTCCGGTGGCGAAAAAGGTCGCATGATTTTCGGAAAATTAATACTGCAAAGACCGAACGTATTACTGATGGATGAACCAACCAACCACCTGGACATGGAATCGATTGAGTCGCTGAATACTGCGCTGAATGAATACAAGGGTACCTTGATATTTGTCAGCCACGACCGCGAATTTGTGTCATCACTCGCCACCCGCATCATCGAACTCTCCTCACACGGGGTATCCGATTATCATGGCACGTATGAGGAGTATCTGCGGGATCAGGGGGTCACTGCCTGAGAACCCAGTTCGAATATTACCAGCAAGCATTTTCAACCAAAATCGATCCGCAAAAAATGCCCACTACCTCCCTAAAAACATTTCTTCCCAATGAAAAAAATCAGGCCGTTCTGCGAACGGCCTGACTGATATTTCGCCTGAACCAAATATATTAACTCTGAACAGCAGAAGTCACAGTAGGTGGCGGTGAAGGCGAAGGAGAAGGTGGAGGCGGCGGCATCTTTCTTAATCCTACCTTGGTCGCCATTGCCTTGAACTTCATCGAACCATATGGTGCCAATAAAATAACGCTATTGATATTCGACATAATTATTCTCCTCAATGAAACAAGTTAATCAGGCTCTCACCCGCAGGCTCCCTAAACTGAAACCTGGCCAACTGGTGCCGTAGCCTTGCCACTCACTTTGGTGGCCAGAGCAGCAAGTTTCATGCTCCCGTAAGGAGCCAGAATGGAAAAATTTTTTCCCTCGCCAACCTTAGTGACCAATGAAGCAAATTCCATCGAACCATAAGGAGCCAGGACAAACCTGGTATTTTGAGTTAGCATCGCATCCTCCATAGTGGAAAATATTCAAAACTGTACAGTTGAATTTTTTCCTGAATCGAACCGCCCGCCCAAAATAGAAAGCTCTTAGCTACTCCGGGCATCAGGTTCAGTAAAAAATTTTTAACCGGGGATTTTCCCGGGGATTTTGTTCGCAGGAGCTACTGGTGGAGGCGGAACCTTCCCTACTTTAACCGCCAGCGAAGCAAATTTCATGGAACCATAAGGGGCCAACAAAGTTATATTCTTGTTCTTTTTCATTGTAATCTCCTCGAAAAAAATTAAAATCAAACATACCAAACAACACTCTAACAAAAAAATACAACATCCTGACATGCAGTTCATGCACTTTTATCTAGTGGCAGCTGTGTTTTCCTGCCTATTCAAAACAGGCTTTATGAATCTGAAAACAAGTAATCTGTATAAGATTCGAAAACTTACCCAGGACTCAGTATCCACCGACTTTACAAAAACATCTTGTCTTCAACCTGGGCAACCAACGGAACCAACGTCCATGGTCTGTATGAAACGTGTTTTTCCGTCCGATCTTAAGCTGTAATCATGGTTATCCTCTATAATGATCCATGACCAGAGCCATCAAATTCTGCGAAATCCGGAATCATCCAAAACGGGAAACCACCAACCTTACGTAGTCAACCCGGACTTACGCCCCGAAACTTCTTTCAGAACACTAGCATACTCCTCAAACCAGTTCAAGCCCATTTTCAAGCATAGCCACCCGGGTATCTTTCATCACCTGGGCACCCAGATCTGAAAGCCGCCCCTCTTTTTCCAGTACCCCCAGACAATCCCAGAAAGCACGGGTTGAAGACTGCTGAACCGATTCACAATATTCCAGAATCTCTGTAAGAGATTCTGGAATATTCGGACTCCTCAAAACCTGCAATGCCCGGGACATGGCAACTGCCTCTCTGGCTGAAACAAATGTTGCATGGTATATCCCGTCCATAGGGCGGGCTTCCTGCCTCAAGGGAGAATGATAGAGTTCTTCAGGATCATTCAATACCAGCGGTTCATTTCTGGCAATGCCAAATAAAAGGTTATGAGAATATTCATGAACCAGGGAAGGTAAATAAAGCCACCAGTCGCGGTGTGCATCAACGTTAAGGGTCAACGCCCCCCACAGTGCGAAAGAAGATGCCCCACCGAAAGTTAATTTTTGAGAGCCATTGGGTTTCGCCAGGATAACCTGCCTGGTAATTGCAAAAAACTCAGCGTGAAAATCAGGAACCAGGCGCTCCAACGCATCGAATGCCCGTGCAAGATTTTTCCCGGACTGACTCAGTTCACCTTCTTCCAGAGAAGTCAGACCCATCGAATTTTCTGGTTCCAGATCCAGCCAGCGAACCATGCATTCCAGTTCTTTATCAGTAAAAAACGGCGATCTCAACGTGCCGATCTCGGGATACCCGGATCGCTGCAATTCCGGAGAGCCAGTTTGATTCATGGAGCATTCAAGCTGATTGACAAGCAGTTCAATGTCCTCAACCGGGATGACATCCTTTCCCTGCTCTTCAATAAGCATGAGAGCCTGGACCAGATCATAATAGATACCAAAATCAACCGGCCTGGCAAACCAGTTGTCTTTGATCAATAAATTCTTTTTCCCAGGCAGATTAGGATTGCTGAGACACCATTTCAGGCTCCCGGATAGAGATGCTCTGATCTGACAGTCCAGTTCCAAACCGCGATCCCGTGACGGATAAAAATAACCAGTTGAATTCATGAAAATAACCAGTTGAATAAATAACGATAACCAGTTAAATTACATAAAATATAATCCAACTGGTCAGACCATAGTGAAATTACCGCATACCATACCGCAAACTGGATACAGACTTATCACCAACCCCAAATAGCCAGCGGAATCATTCTGAAACCCATTGAACCATAACAATGCAACCTGCAAAGGGTTCTTCCCGCATTAAATACAGCTGCTTTCCATAATGAAAAATACTACAGATTCGACTTTAGCACAAATCCCTAAAAACCTGACACTCAATGGCTTTCGGCATGGTTTAAGTCAGCCTTCCCAGGTAGTCAGTTTTACATTCGCGATCATTCCGGCCATCGATACAGGAAAAATGGATGACTGGCTCCGAGAAAATTTTGAAATTGATGTAGCTCCTTACCATGGTTTCGATTTCTCAAAAAGCAGCCAGGATATCGTCCATCTGGCTCAATTTGTCTGGCGGGTGAACCACCTGGCAAACTCATTGCTTCAGGCTCTTCGCGTACCCAGTTTTGATCCAGGATGCATCTTAAGCATAGAACCTGAAGCAAGCATCCCCCCCATGTTCAAAACCACCCTGCTCATACCATACATCAATCACGTGCCATTCAGCACAGTCACAACCTCATTTGAAAAAGCCACACAGGCATTATTGCAATTCCAGAATGGAAATCTGGAAAATCCAGATTCAGACCAGATTTTTGCTGACCTGCAGAAACAGTTTTCTTCTGACAGGGAACTCTCCCTGGGCAGCGAATCCTGCACCATATCCATCCTGAAATCCGCATTCCGGGAAAACATTCCCTTCAGCTATCTGGGACTTGGAATATATCAGCTGGGATGGGGAGCTCAGTCACGATTAATGGACAGAAGCTCTACCGAACTGGATTCAGCCATTGGATCAAAAATCAGCCAAAGGAAACACCATGCCAGCCAGATCCTCAAAGAATCCGGATTCCCGGTCCCTCAAGGCATTCTGGTAAAAAATGCCGAAGATGCCATCCATGCGGCGCACCGGATCCAGTTTCCGGTTGTAATCAAGCCAGCCGACAAGGACCGCGGAGAAGGCGTCACCATCAATATCGACAGTGACGCACTGGTCACAGAAGGTTATCAAAAGGCGGCTGGATTTTCCGGGAACATTCTGGTCGAAAAACAAATCCAGGGGGTTTGCCATAGAATTTTCATCGCGAATGACAAACACCTGTTTACCGTGAAGCGCACACCCAAATCAGTCAAAGGAGACGGGGTTCTGACGGTTGAGGAACTCATCGGCAAAGCCAATGCAGATGAAGCAAAAAAACCGAAGCATAAACGCCTGAAACCCTTTCCTTTGGACGAACTGGCTATCGAATCCATTACATCCGCCGGCTATCGGCTTAACTCCATTCCGGAAAAAGACGTTCTGGTTCCCCTCAGAAAAATTGAATCCACGGAATGGGGAGGATCTGCCGAAAAAATGACCGACACGATTCACCCGGATAATATTCAGTTGGCTATACAAGCCACCCGACTGCTCAGACTGAATGTTGCAGGTGTAGACTTGATGTCCACGGATGTCCGGATACCCTGGCACCAAAATGGTGCCGCCCTCAATGAGATTAATTGTGTCCCTTATCTAAGCGGGAGCTCAGAAGAATCAAAAAAAGTTATATCGGAATATCTCAAAGATCTTTTGCCATACAAGGGAAGAATTCCCGTCGAGGTATTTGTTGGAGACCAAGAGGCCATGCATCAGGGCCTCGCAAGACAAAAATTCCTGCTTGAGAAAGGAATTCGGGCGCATCTGACTACTCATCAGGCAAGCTTCCATGCAACGGAAGAAACCCATCTGGAACTGGAGGCAGACAGCCTGTTTCTTCGATGCAAGGCATTACTGATGAAGCCTGAAGTTTCCGGAATTATCCTGGTGATTCAGACAGATGAATTTGCATACACCGGTCTTCCTGTAGACTCGATCAGTAAAATCAACTTACTCAATGCAAATTTAACCAAATGGAATCAGCCTGGGCATAAAATTGAAGATCAGGCGTTCAAAATTCTGATGGCCACATTGCAACAATATTTGACTAACAAGCCGAAATGATATTGTAGCCCGAAACCAAGATCAGGATGAACAAAACACATTGAATTCGTGGCACAAACATATCATGGCGGCAATCCGGTTCTTGACTGGGATTTTTCAATAATCAGTTGAAAAAATGGAAAAATGTACCATCCAGGCTGACATGCCTGGATCGTCAGCAATCAGAAATATATTCTATATACACCCTCTTCATGATGTAATGACATAATCCGGAACCGCTTTACTCATAAGTTTGCAAACATTATCTTTCAAACATGACTGCCACTGGCAGGAAAGTTAAACGATGGAAACCAATTTGTCGAACGAATCGTATAGTTACGAACCCAGCCGGATTGCTCCGGGAAACCTTATCCAGCTTTCTGATCGTCTGGTCAATGTCAGGCTGCGCCTATCCCGCCCGGAAATAGTCCTCGTTGACGGTTTTATGACGGATAGCGAATGTAACGAACTGATCGGAATAGCGCAACATAAATTGTCTCCATCAACAGTCGTTGACCTGCAGTCCGGGGGCAAAATCCTGCACGAAGGCAGAACCAGTGAAGGCACCTATTTTCATCGAAACGAAAATACCTTGATCCAGCAGCTGGAGCTTCGAATTTCTGAGCTATTGAATTTTCCGATCGAGAATGGAGAGGGAATTCAGATACTGCGGTATAAAATCGGGGAGGAATATCGACCACATTTTGATTTTTTCCCGGAACAGGAACCCGGAAGTGCCACTTATTTAAGTCAGGGAGGACAAAGAATATCTACACTGATCCTGTACCTCAACGAAGTAGAGGACGGGGGAGAAACCATTTTTCCTGACATCCATCTCAGCGTGATACCCAGAAAAGGTTCTGCCCTTTATTTCTCCTACCTGAATTCACTCAACCAGACGGACCCTTTGACGCTCCATGGAGGGGCACCGGTTAAATCTGGTGAAAAATGGATCGCAACCAAATGGATGCGAAAAAATGAATATAAATGAATTACTTGAAATAACCAGACGTCAAATGATGATGTCTGAAATCATAACGCTCTCCTCCTCCGCCCTTCCAGACCATTCATAGCGTCAACCGCTCAAGGCAGAATCTCCAGAACCGTTTCAGAAGGACGGCATAAGCGCACTCCACGCGGGGTTACAACAATCGGGCGGTTGATCAGAACTGGATGCGCAATCATGAATTCAATCAACTCGTCATGGCTCCATTTCGGGTTGCCCAGATCCAGTTCAGCGTACAGTTTTTCCTTACTGCGCAGCACATCCCGGACTGACTTACCCATGGCTGAGATCAAAGATGCCAGTTCAGCGTGGGTGGGTGGCGTTTTCAGGTATTCAACGATATGGGGCACCAGTCCGCGGTTGCGGATCAGTTCCAGCGTATTGCGTGAGGTGCTGCAACCCGGATTATGATAGATCGTAATGTTGTTCATGAACAAACCAGGAAATGTGTACTGTAACTAAATTAATCATAGCAAGAATCGGCTTAGCTGACGACCCGGAACGACCGGAAAAATCATTGGCCCTAGGGTAATTTCTGCCTGTCGCCACTCTCCCTGCCTCCGGAAGGCTTCCCAGGATTAGTCAGGATTGTGCGTAACCAGATATACTTTCTCAAATAGACGGGTTAATCCCTTTTCGCGAAATCGTGTTTCCCTGTCCAGGATATCTGCACTATGCAGCAATTGAACATTGCCTGTTTTCGCATAAGTCGCGCTGGCTTCCAATTCCCCGACGCTAAAAGGCGGTCCATTCATTTCATGTTGCGGATAATCCAGAGTAACAAGAAGAATTTTGCAGCCATGCGGCAGAATAGCGTGCATCTGGCTGGCATAAGCACACCGCATGGACGGCGGAAGCGCAATGAGTGACCCTCGATCAAAGACCGCGTTCACACCCCGCATATCCTCAGGGAGCAGATGAAAGAAATCACCACAATACAGTGCAAATCCATCTGCCTGATACTTGCTGAAATCTCTATATTTTGTTACAAAAAAGGGTATGGAATTTTCAGAAAAAAATGCCTCCACTGCAACAGGGCTCATTTCCACGCCTATCACATCATGCCCTTGTTCATGTAGCCAGACCATATCGCGGCTCTTGCCACAGAGTGGAACAAACACACGGCTTCCTGAAGGCAGATTCAGCAAAGGCCAGAATTTCTGCAAATGCAGATTGATTTCATTCTGATGAAAACCAATCTCACTTTTAAGCCATCGGTCAAGCCAAAAATCAGCATCCATATGCTTCAATTCCCAAACAATATTGCCAAAACAGAAAATCCATAAAAATTACCCGGAAACTGCACCAGTGCTGCCCATTTTCGAAATCTTGTGTTCCACCCTTCAGGGAAAATAAAGGTCGTCCCGGGTTGATAAACAACACCTCATCTTCTGCTGGAAATCATGCGGGGCAGGATGAGCCAGTAACCATCCGGTTTAATCGACCTGCTTTCAACCAATCTTGACTGGCATCGCAAGCAAAATTAAAGGGCAAAAGCAATCCCGCTGGATGCGGATTAAATTATAATTACAAATTATGTACTTCAAACACCGGGAATAAGGTTCCCATATGCGCTGAGTACACTGAAAAAGATTTCCAGCATCAAACCTCATGAACCATCAGGTATCCCGGAACTGCTTGCCTGATGCATACTTGCTGCATCGCAACTTAATTACACAGAACAATTTGACTTTTGTAAAACCTGGTTTTCCGATCAGTTACTGAGAAAAACAGGAATCTGCAAGTAAATTATATTACAGGGTGTACCCGAACAAAATCACATCATTCCGGCAAAATGAAATTTTGAGAAAACAGGCTATGCGGGTTGCGATAATACATGACTGGCTGACAGAATATGCAGGTGCCGAACGGGTGCTGGAACAAATCCTGTCATGCTACCCGCAAGCCGACCTATACAGCGTGGTTGATTTCATGCCAGCCGAAAAACGGGAATTTCTACAGGGGAAACCGTCCCATACCTCATTTATTCAAAGGTTGCCTTTTGCACGTACCCGGTTCCGAAAATATCTCGCCCTGATGCCGTTGGCAGTGGAGCAATTCGACCTTTCCAGCTATGAAATCGTCCTGTCCAGCAACCATGCAGTAGCTAAAGGTGTCATTACCGGCCCCGATCAGCTCCACATCTGTTATGTGCATTCCCCGATACGCTATGCGTGGGATCTTCAGCATCAGTATCTGGCAGAAACCGGATTGAACCAGGGAATCAAGGGATGGATCGCCAGACTGATTCTGCACTATATGCGGATATGGGATGTACGCACGGCAAACAATGTGGACCATTTCATTTCCAATTCCCATTTTATCGCCCGCCGGATATGGAAAACCTACCGTCGCAAGGCAACCGTCATTTATCCCCCGGTGGATATTCTGAAATTTTCTCTGCATGAAAACAAAGATGATTTTTATCTTGCTGCCTCCCGTCTGGTGCCATATAAAAAAATGCATCTGATCGCCGAGGCATTTGCAGCCATGCCAGAACGGCGTCTAATCATCATCGGCGACGGACCGGAAATGCAAAAAGTGAAAAAAAATTCAGGGGCCAATGTAACCGTAATGGGATACCAGCCATGTGACGTGATATGCGATTACATGCAACGAGCCAAGGCATACATACTGGCTGCAGAAGAGGATTTCGGCATCGCGCCACTGGAGGCCCAGGCTTGCGGCACGCCGGTGATAGCGTTTGGCAAAGGAGCCGCACTGGAAACCATCCGCGGGCTGGATGACGAGCACCCTACCGGAGTGTTTTTCCTGGAACAGACTGCCCAGTCGATACAAACTGGCATCACCCGTTTCGAGCTGGAATCCGCCCGCATCCTGCCAGCAGCCTGTCGCGAAAACGCAAGCCGATTCGCATCTGCCATTTTCGGAACAAAATTCAGGGAACTGGTGCACGCCAAATGGCGGCAATTCCAACTGTCCCTGAAAAAAACGCACCAGACAAAATGAACCTGCCATGACTTTTCGCAGTCTGCTTAAAAAGAACGCTGACACCATCAGTATGATTCAGCGTCTGGTGGATCCTCTGCTCGTACTGATCACCGGCACGGTGGTGTATGCAATACGCTTCGGGTCGTTTGAAATCCCCGAGGAATATATCGTTATCCTGATTGGAATATGCCTGATCTGCCTGGCAATTTTTCCATTCTTCGATTTGTATCGCCCACGCCGCGACGAAAGCCTGTGGTCAGAAATCCAGACATTAACAAAAGCCTGGTTCATCGTATACGCCGTATTGGTCGGCATCATGTTCGCAACCAAAACCAGCACCGAGTATTCGAGAGTATGGATTACCGGATTAATGATAGGCGGGCTTTCATCCATGACGCTGTTCAGGCTGATTCTGCGAAGCAGCCTGCGTTTTCTGCGTCGCAGGGGAATCAACACCCGCAATATCGTGATTGCCGGTGCTGGTGAACTGGGACGGGAAGTAGCTCAACGAATTACCGCTTCCCACTGGACGGGTCTGAAAATTATAGGTTTTTATGACGACGCACCTCATTTTCAAGGGCAGTTAATCGAAGGCGTCCCTGTTCGTGGCAGCCTGCAACTTCTGCCCAAGGAAGCGACAGGACTCGGCGTCAACCAGGTATGGATCGCCTTGCCGCTGAATCAAGATACCCAGGTGAAATCCATGGTGGCACAATTGAATCGACTGCCCGTGCAAATCACCTTTGTTCCAGACATATACGGAGTACATCTCCTTAACCATTCTATCGGCGAGATTGCCGGCCTCCCCGTGATCCACATCATGGAAACCCCGTTGTCAGGGATCAACGGATTCATCAAGGAACTCGAAGACAAAATTTTGGCAATTTCCATACTGCTGGCAGCCAGTCCTCTCATGCTGCTTATCATTCTTGGCATCAAACTCAGTTCACCGGGGCCGGTGTTCTACAAACAGCTGCGCGGGGGCATGCATGGTGAGCGCATCTGGGTATGGAAATTCCGCACCATGAAGCATCATTCCGAACCCCCTGAAAAAATATTCCAGGCGGTTCCCGGCGATGCGCGCATCACCCCTTTCGGAACATTTCTTCGACGCACCAGTCTGGACGAGCTGCCGCAATTCCTTAATGTACTGAAAGGGGATATGTCGATAGTCGGACCCCGCCCCCATGCAGTGGAACATGATCATTTCTACCAGCAGCAAATTGACACTTACATATTACGCCACCAGGTCAAGCCGGGCCTTACAGGCTGGGCGCAGGTGAACGGCTGGAGAGGAGAAACCGGAGAAATCAGGAAAATGGAAAACCGGATCCGGCACGACATATATTATATTAACAACTGGTCGTTATGGTTTGACCTGCGTATCATTGTCAAGACGGTTTTTATTATCCTCACTGGCAAAAATGCGCATTAAGCCTGTTGCCTGATCAAGCATCATCGATAGAAATCATCATTGCAGCCTACAATAGTGATCAGAACAAACCAATAATATATTATTGCAGAATGTCCATTGAAACCAAACCCCTGCCCCCATCCAGCCGAATTTCATTACGCCGGGAATGGCTGGCGTCACCGCTGGTATTTCTAGCGAGCCTTCTCCTTTTTCTGATGGTGTACCTGTATTACAACTGGCCGGAAAAATGGATGAGCACTGCCGGAATTTTACGCTGGGACGGCGCAACCCTGACCTTGAGCAAAGGTCAGGGCCACCCAACACAGGGTAAGCTTCTGATCCGCAGACTGACAGACCAGGGGATTGCAATTGCCGCGCTCACTCCGCCGGTTTTCCAGGCGGATGATTACGCTACCGTAAACTGGTCTGTCTCAGGTATCCGCCCTGGCATGGAAATGGAATTTATGTGGCGTACAGCAGAAAATCGTGTTTTTGTGCGGCCCCTTGTCTGGGAAGATAATGTCATTCAGCCATTAAGAATGACTGAAGATGAAAATCTGGCATGGTCAGGTTACTGACCTGGCCATCATCTTTAAAGGAATGACGGATGCACCCATTTCCGTCAACAATGTGAGTCTCGATCCACTTTCTTTATCCGGAACCCTGCGGGAGCTTGCAGGGAAGTGGTTTGCCTTCAGTAAATGGCAGCAAACCTCCATCAACTTTGTGGACATGGACTCATACGGAAAAAAATTCACCCCTACCTTTGCTGCCCTGGTCATCACTCTCGTTGCCATGGCAATATATATCATCCTGTGTGTTACAAAGAAAAATCCACTCAATGCCGCCATAATATGGGGCATCGTTCTTCTTGGATGGCTTCTGCTGGATGTCCGCTGGCAGCTGAACCTGTTCCGCCAGCTGGGAATCACCTCCAATGAATATGCCGGAAAAAGCTGGGAAGAAAAACATCTTGCAGCCGAAGATCAAGGGCTGTTCGACTTCACGAGGCAAATAAAATCCAGGTTACCTCCCGGCGCGACCCGCATCCTGCTTTTTTCCGACGTGGACTATATCCGCGGAAGGGGAGCCTACCACCTGTATCCCCATAACGTTCTGGCCCGCAAGGATTTACCCGATGCATCCCGTTTTCATTCGGGTGACTATATAGCCCTGTTCCTCAAGCAAAGGGTGAAATACGATCCCGCGAAAAAACTATTGACCTGGGGAGACGGGCAATCCCTTAAAGCTGACATGCTGCTCGTCTCTAATGGCAACGCACTATTCCAGGTAAACTAAATGGAAAATTTCGCATTGGCAGCCAGTCTGATATTACCCTGGCTTCTGGGAATTGTCTGGTTGCGTGCTTCATGGCTCAAACCGGCCAGTACTACCTGGCCCATCCTGCTGGGATATGGCTATCTGGCCGGATTGCTTTTCACCACGCTAGTGATGCGTCTTCTGGACGCATCCGGCATCCGCCTTGGATTTTCAAGCATTGCAGTGGCACTGGCCTTGCTGATCGCCGCCGGGATATTTTTCAGCCGAAAACAGTCCTGGCGTATCCGGCGTCCCGGAGCAGACTGGCTGAGCCTCAGCGGATGGAAAAAATTCATTTACGCCCTGCTGCTATTCCTGATCGTTACAAGACTGGCAGGGCTGGGGCTGGAGATCCTATGGCGTCCGCTGTTTCCCTGGGACGCCTGGTCGCAGTGGGCGACCAAAGCCCGGGTATGGTATGAGACCGGACAGATCCTACCCTTCGTACAGGACGATATCTGGCTGGAAGGCAAATTTCCATGGGCATACACGGATGCTGCTCCTCACTATCCGCCCACGATACCTTTAATCCAGGCATGGATGAACTATGGCCAGGGTGCATGGAACGACACGTTAATGAATCTTCCCTGGCTGTTTTGCGCAGGCGCTCTTGGGCTGGCATTTTACGGACAGGCCAGGCAATGGCAAATCCCTCCACTGTTCTCGCTGCTGTTCACGTATTTCCTGCTCTCTCTGCCTATGCTCAATGTACACATCGCCCTGGCGGGATATGCCGACTTGTTTATGGGAGCATTTTACGGGCTGGCTGCAATTGCCTTTTTCCACTGGGTCAGGAATCGCGATTTCTGGCAGGGAAGCATGGCACTGCTGTTTGCCATGGGCTGCATCCTGATCAAACAGCCCGGAATTGCATGGGCAATCACCTTCCTTCCCGCGCTGCTCATTATTTTCCTGCCACGTGCCACGCTGGCAGGAACATTCTTACTGGCAGCAGCTGTGCTGGTGACTTTGCTGTTGTTTGAAGGAAAGGATTTTTACCTGCTTGGCTATCATCTGCACCTGAAATTTACCCCGGCGTGGCAGCCTTTCCGGGAGAACATGATGGCCATGGACAACTGGCATCTGCTTTGGTATCTGGTACTGACGGCACTTCTGCTGTCTATCCCGAGACTTTATTCCCTGCCTTATCGCAGTATGACCACACTGGTATTTGCTGCAATTTCATTTCTTCTGGTCGTTTTTTATTTTACCCATGCCCAGAAATGGGCGGAAGATTTTACCCTGATTAACCGGGCGTTCCTGCACATGGTTCCCATGCTTGTTTTTTATATCATGATTCTGTTCAGGGAAACCGCCCGCCTGCCTGCTTTCATTATGGGCGAAAGGCAATACGAATGGAAAAGCCCTGGTGATACTTAAGCTAGAACCTGAGTTTTTCGGGAAAACCACTATTGGATAAATGATATTTCATGAACAAAATTAAGATAAAATACAGCCATGTATTATGACTGGTTTTCTGATGTCTGAAAAATTGCCAAACCTACTACGCTGGGGATTTGAAGACATCACCCACTCGGTTCGTACCCGGGACATGTGGCTTTATCTGGGGCGGCAGGATATCAAGATGAAATACCGGCGTTCAGTCCTTGGCCCATGGTGGTATACCCTATCCACCGGAATTCTTGTGCTGACCCTGGGTTTATTATGGTCCCAGGTTTTCAATCAGCCAACCGGCTATTACATGTCCTATTTCGCAGCAGGTATCGTCACCTGGACATTCATTTCAGGTTTCATAACAGAATCTGCAACTTCCATTACGCAATTTGAAGGTTTCATCAAGCAGCAGCACACCCATTTTTTCCAGTTCGTGCTCAGGATATATATCCGGCATCTTTTAATACTCGCCCATAATTTTCTGGTCGTGGCAATCGTTTTTTTGTTTGCCGGGCCGGGGGTTTCTTTCGAAGCCCTGGCTGCCATTCCTGGATTAGCCATCCTATCCCTGCTGATGCTGATGATCGGCGCTCCGGTTGCCATATTCTGCACGCGTTTCAGAGACATGCCCCAGATTATCAACAATCTGCTCCAGGTGATCTTTTACCTAACCCCTATCATATGGGAAGCCAAACAAATCGGGCGATTCCAGTTTGTTTCAGACTGGAACCCATTCCATGCAATGGTTTCAATCATCAGAAAACCCCTGCTCGGAGAACTTCCTGCAGCATGGGATTTTTTAATGATCTTTATCCTGATCGCAATCAGTACTCTGGCCACGGCCGGGCTGCTTGGCAAATACCGCCGAAGAATCGCTTACTGGCTCTGACATGGTTTCCATCAAGGCACATAACCTGAGCATACAGTTTCCTGTGTACAACGCAGCGCATCGCTCGTTCCGGGGGAATTTCATCAAAGTTGCCACGGGCGGAAGGTTCTCTTCCGACGTGACCAACCATGTCTATATCAATGCCCTGGATCAAATCAACCTGAATATCCAGAATGGAGAAAGAGTTGCTTTGCTGGGGCACAACGGCTCCGGAAAATCTACGTTGTTACGCGCGATTGCAGGAGTATATTATCCAACTGGCGGCAGCCTGGAAGTGGAAGGGTCCATATCAACCCTGATCGACCTTCACCAGGGGATGGATGCAGAAGCAACAGGATGGGACAACATTATCCTGCGTGGCCTGGCGATGGGCATGTCACGCGCCGAAATCAACGGCCGGAAAAACGAAATTGCAGAATTCTCCGAGCTTGGCGATTTTCTGAATATCCCGGTCCGGACATACTCCAGCGGCATGAAATTACGTCTGGCCTTCTCGGTTTCGACCTCCAGCCCGCGGAATATTGTCCTGATGGATGAATGGCTGTCCACAGGTGACGCCTCCTTTTCAGAAAAAGCCACCCTGCGCCTGATCGATTATCTGGGGAAGGCCTCCATCCTGGTGATTGCCACACACTCGGAAAAACTGGCAATGCGTATCTGCGACAGAATCGTTACCCTTTCCCACGGCAAAGTAGAAAATGATTCCCCAGTCATCAGCCAAGAAAAGGATTTTATAATTTGATACCGATCCGCCTTGTTCCTGTAGCCGGGCCTTGTCTGGATATTCCTATTGCTCCCGAAAAGGCAGGCCATGGGTAACGATTCCACCTGTCATGTTGTTGATCCCCTCCTGACAAACACGTTGGGACATGCATCAGGTTCTTCTGAAATCATGACGCCCACAGTGCAACCGCAGGCATCAGACCAGCTCCATGAACTGGAAACCCGGTTGCGCAAAGCCGAACTCCGCGCCAGCATCGCAGAAGAGCGGGCAAAACAACTGGAAAATGAACTGCACGGCATACGCCAAAGCTATTCATGGCTTCTGACTCATCCCTTGCGCGCCTACAATCCCAAACGAATTTTTCTCTTCACACTTCGCGGCATAGGACGTCAGATACTGCGGCATCCGCAACTGGTTGATGCAATCAAGCCACACCTCAAGGCCCATCCCTGGCTTTGGGAGAAAATCAAGCGCGAAGTCGTATTTAACCATACCCTGAATTCGCAATTCACGTGCAGGTTATGGCAAAGAATCACGGACAGGATATTTCTCAGCGAAGAAATACCGCAAGATAAGGAGGACAAGGAAGCAGGCTTTACCCTGATCCCATTTGATGGGGTGGCAATATATTTTGCCAATGGCCCCCTTGAGGACCGAAGAGGAATCGGTCGGGTGTCCAGGGAACTGTTGATCCAGCTGAAATCCCTTGCCGAAAATTCGGTTCAAGCGGAAAATCATGCATCTTCCCAGACCATACGCAAAATTTATTTTTACGCCTCTATTCATTGGTGCCCGGATACCTTGCCAGCGCCTTGCGTAGTCATGATCCATGACGTTATTCCGCTGCTTTTTCCCAGCGAATTTCCCGAAGCAATCCGGCACACCTGGGAAACCCGCTATAAAATCATAGCTTCCCAAGCTACCCGAATCGTCACGATCAGCCAGTCCAGCGCGGAGGATATTTCCTCCACCCTGGAGATCCCAAAAGACAAAATCAGCCTTATTTATAACGGCATCACAGAACTGCCGGTTTCCAGAAACCCTCCTGCTCCCCTGCCGGAAACCCCCTATCTGGTATTTCTCGGTTCACATGACCACCACAAAAACGTACATGTGGTATTACAGGCATTAACCCTGCTTCATCTCCAGGACATTCATCTGGTCATGATCGGGGACAACACGGGATGCAAAGACCGGGTCAAAGAATTGGGTCTGGAGGATCGGATTCATTTCCTGGGCAGATTAAGCGACGAGGACACGGGTTATGTAATCAGCAATTCACTGGCACTCGTTTTCCCCAGCCTGTACGAAGGTTTCGGGATGCCTCCCATGGAAGCCGCTTTACTTGGTACGGCCACCATTTGCAGCAGAAGACCCGCAATGACAGAGTTGCTCGATGGAGTGACGGTATTCGCCGAACCCGATTCACCCGAGGAATGGGCCAGCGCAATCGAAAATCTGCGTTCCGATGCCGAACTCAAACAATCCATCCAGTCCAGAGCCCTTAACCATGTGCAGGGTTTTTCCTGGAAAACATCAGCAATACATCTGCATCGCGTGTTCCACGAAGAAGCGCTCTAATTGCTACTCCATGGCAGTATGATATCATGCTGAAAAAATGAGAACCAAATATTTCGGTAAAACAACGAAAACAACAGACGAATTCGGGCGTATTCAAAATAACAGACAAGAAACCCGAGCTACGCAATGCTTATTTCAGGCATATTCCTATATCCAGTCAATTGAAAAAATGAAACGCAACTGGATATACAGATTATTCTCTTCCAGGAAATTCGAATTATTCATTTTCTGGATTGTTCTGGGCGCGGTCGCATTTTTACATGGCCGGTGGATACTGGTCCACTTCACATCACACGGATATCTCTTCGACAGCGGCTGGTTTGCCCATTTATTCGAGTCCGCCGATCCATTACTGAAAAATCCCAGAATCATCGACGAACTAAGCTATTACTCTACCCATCTGTCACCCTATTTATTTCTTTTTGGTGCACCGCTTGCGATCGGTTTCGGCCTGAATGGGGTAGAAATCTTTGCCATCCACCAAGGGCTGTTTTTCGGACTTTTCTATCTCGCTTTGTATCTGATTGCGGCCCCACCCAACGGGCTTCCCCAGCCGCACCGGCTGATCGCAATGATGCTTGCGCTCCTGATCGGAAGTTCAAACGTCCTGCTGTTCCAGGCAGCAGGGTATCCCCATTTTGAAATTTCAATGATTGCAACCACATCGCTGGCCCTTGCCACATATCTGCGTAACAGAAACTTTCTTTTTGTCCTTTCATTGCTCATGCTTCCGCTCATCCGGGAAGACGGCGGATTTTATGCCGCGCTCATCTGTTTACTCATCCTGACACTGAACTTCAGGCGCCAGGATGGCTGGAACCGGGAACAGACAAAGCTAATCATTCTTGCACTGGCCGGAGTACTGATTGCAGCACTCTGTTTTTTAATCAAGAGCAAACTCTTCCCAGGAGCCGATACCTTCGGGTCGAATTTTTCCGGAGATGGCTGGAGCCACCTGTCTGCTCATTTCATGGTAGAACGGCTGGCAAACCTGGTTTCTCAGAACAATTTTCTGATCATCATTACAGGAACCGTTACCCTGAGCAGTTACGACCGTCGATATTTGTCCGGACTGGTGCTGCTTTCACCGCTCATCGCCATTTACCTGCTCGCCGTGCGGGATGAACTAGGACAATTTACGCTGTATTACGGCCTCCCCTGGCTGCTGATTTGCCTGAATTGGGTTGCGGTTTTCGTTTCCCGTGGAAGGGGAAAAAATCCCCCGACAACCATGGAATGTCTACTGATCCTTGGACTCGCGCTATCCCTTTCTTCTCCAGTGCAGCATCTTCTCCACATGCAGGAAAACCACTCCAGGATTCCCATACAGGCAGTCAAGGCAGAACGGGGCGACATCCGGAGCATGATTGCTTTCCTCCAACCTCTAGTCCACCCGCCCAGCCAAGAGAAAAAGGATGAGATATGCGCGTCGATCGGAATTGCCGCACTGATACCCGATGCACTGAACCCGAAGCAGTTTATCACCGCTGAAAGCAGCCTGAAATCATGCAGGCAGATACTCCTGCTGCACGGCGACATGGACTACGATACCCTTAGATCACAGGCCACGAAAACCGGCTTTATTCTGCGCTCCCGCTCTGGAAATGCAGAGCACTGGTCCAAAAATGATACCGAAAAGCCCTGACCCACCGGCAGCGCAAAAAACCATGGACTGCGCATCAACTGCAACAGCTCGCACTCATCCCGAATATTGAAAAAACCGCTGCAATCGCCCGGCTACGCTTTCCACACCAGGAATCTAGACATAGAATAATTCCATCCCACTCCTGCCAGAATCCCTGCCAGTCCCGAAATCCACCAGGCCAGTCCGCTGCTGTTCAGCATGCCCGCAACGCCTAAGTTAGCCAGCGCACCGGCACTGCAAACCACCATAAACAAAGCCAGACCTCTGAACCATTTTGCGCCAAGCCTGCGATTTCTCCTGAAAGTCAGCATGTTGTTCAGCGTGTAATTCCAGACAATTGCCATCAGGATCGCCATGCCCTGCGATGCCAAAAACGTCTGTCCGTACACAAAGAGCAGACAATATAAAACCGCAAAGTGAATCACAACACCGGAACCACCTATGATGGCAAAGCCGGGGAACTTCTCCGGGATGACACCATTGCTCATCCGGCTCAGTACCTGCCCGACAAAATCAAGCACCACCGCCGAATCCAACTTTGATTCACCCGCATTGCGCGGCCTGAAACTGATCTGCATTTCCCGGATCAGCAGATTTCTGGAGCGAAGCGAGTACAAAATTTCGAGCAGTATCTTGAAACCGGATGGCCGGATTATTCTCGCCACTTGCAGGAACAACTTCCTTTCCATCAAAAAGAAACCGGTCAAAGGATCTGTCAGGGTCTGGTTCAACAAAAACCGGGATATCCGGTTTCCAAACCGGCTTAACCCGTTCCTGAAACCCGTATGCGATTCCTGTAAAACCTTATCCTTGAAACGCGAGCCAATCAGGATATTTGCCCCCGTTTCCTGGAGCATCTGGATCATCCTGACCAAATCAACCGGAGAATGCTGGCCGTCCGCATCCATTACAGCCACGTATTCTGTATCCGCCAGCAACATTCCTTCGACAACCGCAGAGCCCAGCCCTTGTCTTCCGATCCGGTGCAGGCAAAGGACTTCCAGCGGAAATCTGGTATTTTTAATGTGTTCACTGGTACCATCCGGGCTATCGTCATCGACATAAATCACCCTTTTGACAAACCGGCTGGAATCCGCCAGATACAGCTCCGACAGCAGCGAACCGACATTATCGATTTCGTTATATACCGGCAGGACCAAAGTAACCGACTGCGGCGCGATGATTCTGCTCATATTGACCTATCCGGTAAACCAACCATTAAAGGAATTCCTCATTCCTGACGACACTTGTATCTGCATTGATCATTTGGCGACAGACCCGAGGCTCCTTCCCGGAAGACCGCGTCTATTTCCCTTTCTCCAGCTCCATCCTACCCCGCCAGCGGGGATCCGGAGATCACAAGCCTAATTCCCATCAGGCAACAGCTCGTAACCCGCAGCTTCCAGATCATCCTGGCCGCTTAGGCACAACCGCACTTCCAGATCAAGGATTCCATCAGGGACATGCATTGTCTCATTTCTGAGCAGCATTGGGCTCTTCATTGCGGGTACCGAAAACCGGGCAAGTACAACCTTGCCACGTTTCGCTACCACATCTACAACGGCTGCAATGCAGTAGTTTCGGTCTGATCTGACAGTAGGAACTTGCCAAAGGATTCGGTTTGGAGTTGGAGTCCCCTCAAAACCAGGTACGATTCAAAAGTGTTGCGTTAAATAATTAGTGACCCCATAATTAATAATAATCACAAAGTTTAAACTACCGGCTTTAGCTGCGACTGACCTTTGCTATCAATCATAGTTAGGCAGCGAGCAGTATTACATATTATCGCTGCTTAGATTTGTCCGGTGATCTAACGACATTTCGAAATATTAAATGACCACATGAACGACTTGATTGACAGTAGAAACGAGCGGCCAATGGTGTACTTGGGAGGTAATCGTGCTCTTACCAAAACGATTTATGGTCATAAAATAATCGTCGACACAAGAGATCTCAGTTTGGCGCCTCATATTTTAATAGATGGATATTGGGAAAGATGGATAACCAATGTTTTTTCAGAATTAATTCTGCCCGGAATGGTGGTTCTTGAAATTGGAGCCAATGTCGGATACTACTCTTTGCTCGCAGCAGATAAAATTGGCGCAAGTGGAAAGCTGATTTGTTTTGAGGCGAATCCTGAATTATCAGATTTAATTTTTTACAATCTTGCTATCAACGGATTTGGTTCTCGCTCTGAAGTTGTTAATAAAGCCGTCTACTCAGAAGACACTATACTAACGTTTAAAATTTACGAGAAATTCCTAGGTGGGAGTAGTCTGTGGGGCAATGATGAGCAAGCCAAAAATTATCGAGACAAAATAAAAAGGATTCAAGTCGACGGTGTACGTTTAGATAGTCATTTTAAGCCAGGTACAAGGATAGATTTTATTAAGATTGATGCAGAAGGAGCGGAACCTTATATCCTTAAAGGAGCATCGCGTATTTTGAGCGAAAATCCACACGTGATAATTATGTTTGAGTTTTCTCCAAAATGTTTCATTTTAAATATGTCGGTTGAGATTTTCTACAATGAATGGACCAGATTGGGTTTTAAGATGTATAGAATAGAGCCCGATTCAACTCTTAGCACTCTTACACTTGCGGATGCAATTGCAACATCAACCTGCGATGTAATTTTAAAAGGGTCTTAAGAAGTTAAGCGCATTATAAAGTATTCTAACCTCCTAATATGGTTAATAAAAAACAGATATTATGCTCGTTCACGAATCAGCGAGGCTAAATTCAGGAAACTTGTGAAATGTTTTACACTCAATCTTACTGCTACTAATACGGCTAAGTTGATCGAAATCTCGGTTCGGTCTGTAAATAGCAACCAGAACCAGCACATCCTCTGCAAACACCATCAGTCCTTTGAAAAGTTGGTAGTTGCATAACCTCTACTTTTAGCTGACGAACAAGAATACGAATGGACTGATTCGGCAGTATTTCCCCAAAAAGCGGGACTTCACCACGATTACACAGCAGGAAATGGATATAGCAATGGAAAAATTGAACAGCCGACCCAGAAAACGACTTGGATACAAAACACCTAATCAGGTATTCTTCAAGTCAGGCGTTGCACTTCATATTTGAATCGGCGTGTTACTAGCTGCTGCAGTTTTATGATTTACACTGAGTCAGGTCAATTCTGTTTGCCGATCGCAAATTATATTACCCACAAATCCTATGTGGTTGTTGTTGCTCATCCGGATGACGAAATCCTGTGGTTTGGGTCAGTGCTTGAAGGGGCGCAGAAAATAATATTTTGTTACTGCGATGTTGCAACTGAAAAATCTCTTGGTAGTGCGCGACGAGCTGTCCTTTCTCAGTATCCCTATTTAAATGTTATTTCACTTGATCTACCAGAAGGTGATTTTTTTAATACAGCAAACTGGGAAAAACCGGAAGAAATATTTGCTGGAATTGCCCCCCTTGATTCAGAGGTACTTCTACGTTACAAGAATAATTTTAATGTATTAGTCGAAAAATTATCCCCGCATTTAGAAAATATTGATCTGGTTTTTAGCCATAACCCATGGGGAGAATATGGACATGAGGATCATGTTCAGGTAAATCATGCTGTTAGAACCATTGTTGCTGGCTATGGAGCAAAGATGTTGGTTCCGGAGATATATAGCGAAAAAACTTTGGTCTTACGGTCAAAAAATTGTAATGTTACGAATCTACAAATATTTACTAAATGTATTGATAGGGAAAATATTCTGGAATTGAAAAAGCTATACCAGGAAAATAATTGCTGGACATGGGCTGATGATTGGGAGCCAGTTGATGAAGATTATTTTTTATTATTGAATGAGGATGAGTATCAAATGGAAAGTGAGGATATCGAGAATGTCGAAGAGATATTTCAGATTTTAATAGTAGATGACGGTAAGATTCCGAATGAGATCCCGCCCCAGATTCAATCAAATATTGCTTCAATAAAAGCATTGTATCCTAAGTCCCGTCATAGATTGTTCAGTGGAAATGAGATACGCGGTTTTATCCGAGAAAACTTTTCTCCTGATGTATTGGATACGTATGATGCATTAACTCCTTATGCGTACAAAGCAGATTTGGCAAGATATTGTTTGTTATATTTCTACGGTGGTCTTTATGTTGATATTGGAATTTATCTGCTTCAGAAACTTCAGATTCCGGTTAACAGAAAAATAATATATTTTCGGGATCTTGTGACATCCAGCAATGTTTCATGGGCTGTTAGTAACGGAATTCTTTATGCGCAACCAAACTGTGAAGAATTCAAACTGGCGATTGATCTCGTTGTTTCCAATTTTAAGAATAGGCACTATGGAATTAACAGCCTTTGTCCAACTGGTCCTGTATTGTTAGGTCGGGTATTTGCCATGTTGTACCGTGCAGAGTCTTATTATTGTGGGGAAGTGCGTTATTTGGTATCAGATTTTCCGGAAAAATATCCGAGCTTTATCGATCCTGATGGAAATATGGTTGCTTGGGTAAAAAAACCAAAAGTTGGCTATTATCTAGGTTTTGCCGGTACCAATGATTATACTGATTTGTGGCGCCGTAAACAGATTTACGGTGACTTTGAAATGATATGGTCTTACACCGATGTAGCCATCCGATGTATAGAAAAAAATCGCATGCCGGCTGGTATCCAAATAATTAAGGAATATACTGGATACCAGTTGTATGGACCATATATATTTTTGAAAGCGGGTAAATATAAGGCAGTTATGCATTTTTTAACAGGTTCTATAAATGGAGTTCCATTTTTAGATGTATGCAGTAACGGGGGTAAGACTGTTTACTCTGATTCGTGTGTTGTTTCTAATGATGAGGTTTTTATAGAGTTTAGGTTAAATTCATCTTGTAGCGATCTTGAAATCCGTCTGGATAGCAAGAAAAAGTTTTCTGGGATATATTTGGGAATGAAAGTAATGGCAATGAAGGATTAACCGATAGAAATCAATTTGGTTTTTTAATATGTTTATATTACTAGGCGCTATTAGTTTACGTATTCCCTTTGAATTTTTTAGATAGACCAGAACTAATCCAAAGCTACGCTGCAAGGCATCAACAACATCAACAAAGGGAATGGCTGGCTATCAATATCCATTCGGACCACTGGATGAATATGTTGACATGGTTGAAATTAACTTTGATAAATATTTTGGATTGGATTATGGAGAAAGTGAATTTGCGAATGTAGATCGCATATTAATGGTACTGAGTAATTCTTGAGATATGCAAAATCAGGTTGGCAATATTAAACTGCGTACAAATACATATTATCATATCTGAATACTATAATACTGCATATAACTCAAACCAACTGTGATAACTTTTTTCTTGAACTACTTAAGCAGGGTCTGATTAATTTCTGGTCATGAGATAATTTGAGCAGTCATTTGGAAAGGGCATCCATGCGCCAGAGTACCTTCAGCAGCGGATTTGAGAAGCACAGCAAGAAGACCCGAAAGGAACGATTTCTGGGGGAGATGGATCAGGTCATCCCCTGGAAAAAGCTGAGTCAGGCTTTGGAGCCGCACTATCCCAACCCGCAGGGCGCAGGGCGAAGACCCATTGGATTGGAGCGGATGCTACGCATCTATTTCATGCAGCACTGGTACAACCTGTCTGACCCTGCAATGGAAGATGCGCTGTATGATTCGCGGGCGATGCGCGAGTTTGCGGGAATCGATCTGGGTAACGAAGCGGCGCCTGACGAGAGCACTATCCTTCAGTTTCGTCATCGGATGGAAGCTTGTGACTTTGGAGCCGAACTGTTGCGGCTGGTGAATGCACATATGGCGGATAAAGGACTGAAAGTATCGCGGGGCACAATTGTCGATGCGACCATCATCAGCGCCCCGTCCTCGACCAGGAACCAGGGGAGATTCTGCCTATAGTGGTCAGGGTGAAGTACTTGCGGAATATGCGCCACAGGCACAGGACTTCACTCATGCCCGAGCATATCGCAACGCACCCCTGACCGAAGAGGACAAACGGAAAAACCGAACCAAATCGAAGGTGCGCGCCAAGGTGGAACATGTGTTCCGCGTGCTGAAGTGCCAGTTTGGTTTTACCAAGGTCCGTTACCGTGGCCTGGAGAAGAAT
>NZ_CAJNBL010000001.1 GCF_905221025.1 Candidatus Nitrotoga fabula | reverse complement strand
TGTATCTCGGGCGGCTGAGCGTGTTTTTCTAAGCCAGTCAGCCATGAGTAATGCACTGAAACGATTACGTGAGATGCTTGAGGACCCCATCCTGGTGCGTGGTGCCAAAGGGATGCAACCGACGCCACCTTCGATTTGGTTCGGTTTTTCCGTTTGTCTTCTTCGGTCAGGGGGTGCGTTGCGATAAGCTCGGGCAACCGAACCTGCACGAAAAGTCGCGCAGGCGCTTCAACTCCACGTTGAACGTTCGCTCTCGTCAGTCGGCATAGTTCGCTTAGGATCAAAAGCGGCAGTTCAATCTCGGATGGTTTCGGGCAGTACGTGTGTCTGTACGTTCCAACTGCTGGGCCAGGGGCGGCGCATCACCTGCTCCAGCACGACGTCAGGCGACCTCGCCAGCCGTTCAACAACCTCTGGAGCCAACAGCGTCAGCCGCATGATGCGTCGCACCTGTGTAACATCCAATCCCTCGGCCTTTGCGATTTCAGCTATCGATTCTACCCATTGCCCGTCCAGTAATCGCTGCCAGTGATGGGCTAGCCCGAGCGCACGCATCAGTGCGGTGTCCTGTAATGACTCGCGGGCCTGCCGTTCCTGGCGCGCATCTGCAGTGAATTCCTGAGGCGCATCCAGCGGAGTGATGACCTGCCTGTTGACTCCACGTTTAACCAATGTCCAGGGAATGAAGGTTTCCATCTGCACGCCGCCTGCAGGAATCGGCATTGAGTAAGCTACCGGATTGCCAGTCAGATTTTCTGGATTTTTATTCGCCATCGGTTATCAATCCTCCCGATCAAAGTTGACAAGAATATCCCGCTGTTCCTGCCAGTCCACCGGCAGCGCATTGCGCTGAAACCACATCAGGTTCAGCTTCCTGGGTTGTTTCCCCGCCATGAACTGCTCAGTGATATCCGGGGCCAGCAGCGTCAGGCGCAATAACTCGTTGACGACCGAATGATGCAGATTCTCCGCCCGTGCAATTTCTGATCCGCTTTGCATTACTCCGGAATCGAGCAGCTTCTGCCAGTAAAACGCCCGCCCTAGACCCTCCAGCAAGGTCGTATCATGAACAGCAGCATGGGGCGTGGCGAAGTGCTGCATCCCGCGTTTTCTGAATTCGAGCGGTACGAAAGTTTCCAGAGAATTACCAGTAGGGTGGTTCATGAGCACTCAACCTCCAGCAATTCCGCGCCGATGCCATGCGGGGCAAATTCACCGATCAGCTGCTTCCAGCCCAATTCCCGCCACTTCACCTGGAGCCCCCCTGATACCAGATCAATGCGTTCGATCATCAGATGGGCGATGCGGTGCCGCTCGACCGGAAACAGCTGATCCCAGATATCATGGAGCCGCCCCATCGCCATCACCGTAGTGGCCTCGTCAAGCTGCGCACCGTTCTGCTGGATGTGGTGCACCACGGCTGCAATGGACTCCGGACTGGTCAGCACCGTGCGCATCTGTGCCACCACCGCACCCTCGATTTCCGGAGCGGGCAGTCTCTCGCAGCTTTTGCCCGGCGCACCGAAACGGCTTTCCGAGCGGGAAACATAATAATGATACTTGCGCCCGTTCTTGCGCGAATAGGTTGGATACTTCCGCTCGCCGGATGGCGCATACAGCAAACCCCGCAACAAGGCATCGGTACGTGACCGGATTCGGGTCTCCACCGACCGGGCCTGGCCGTCTTTAGCCAGGATGGCGTGAACCTTGTCCCAAAGCTCCCGGTCGATGATTGGCGGGTGCACTCCGGGATACCAGCTTCCCTTGTGCGACAATTCCCCGAGGTAAATGCGGTTGCGTAGCAGCTTGTGCAGATATTTCTTGTCGATGCGTTTTCCTTCCCGCACCTGTCCATCCTGCGTGGTCCATGCCTTGGTGGTGATGCCTTCCGTGGCCAGGTTCGCAGCGATCCGGGTCGGCGAACCGAGGGTGAGCATTTCGTTAAAAATGCGCCGCACCACCATTGCCTCGGCCTCATTGATTACCAGCATCCGGTTCTCGACATCATAGCCCAGGGGCGGCACGCCTCCCATCCACAGGCCCTTGCGCTTGCTGGCCGCAATCTTGTCGCGAATGCGCTCTCCCGTGACTTCCCGCTCGAACTGTGCGAAGGACAATAATACATTCAGCATCAGCCGCCCCATGCTGGTCGTGGTATTGAACTGCTGCGTCACCGATACAAACGATACCCCACAGCGTTCGAACACCTCGATCATTCTGGAAAAGTCAGCCAGACTTCGCGTCAGGCGGTCGATCTTGTACACCACAACAATCTCGATTTTGCCCTGCTCGACATCCTGCAGCAGACGCTTCAATCCCGGCCGTTCCGTATTCCCCCCGGAAAACCCCGGATCGTCATAATCGTCGGCCACCGGAATCCAGCCTTCCGCCCGCTGGCTGGTGACATACGCATGACCGGCTTCTTTCTGCGCATCGATGGAATTAAATTCCTGATCCAGTCGTTCGTCCGAAGACACCCGGCAATACACTGCACAGCGCTTGCGAGGCTTTGCCGACGCGCTGGAAGGACAAGAGGGAAGGGAAGTACTCATGATTTTCCCCCTTTTCCGGTCAACCCGAAGAACAGCGGCCCCGACCAGTGTGCACCGGTGATCTGCCGTGCCACCGCAGTCAGGCTTTTAAAGGTGAGTCCTTCATATTCGAACCGGCCTTCTGCAGTCACGGTTACCTTGTGCTCCTGCTCCCCCCACTCGCGCAGCAGTATCGTGCCTGGTGCAAAATGGAAGTCGCGTGGCCGGACACGTAGCGGGATTTTAGAATGCTTCGCCCCGATCGCTTCCAGCCGCTGCCGGGTACTGGGGGACAATCCCCCGTAAGCCTGTTCCTGCAGCTTGTAGGCAATCCGCGACTCAAGGAAGGCGCGGTTGGGATGACTGGGGCGGCGGGTAAAATACCGGTCCCACAGTTTCCAGAGATCCTGGATCGGCAAGCCGGGCAGGGCGGCTACCTGGGCCGCCACGGAGGTTCTGATATCATTCATGTTGATTTCTCCTGTAGATAAGGAGTTGCATGAACGCTTCGATCCGGCAGAAGATCAAGTCGAACCGCGCTCGGGTCTGGAGATTTCGGACACTGGGTGCGGAGGAGGGCGGTGGCCAGAATGGTGGTGATTTCCGCAGCGCGGGCGCTGGGGGAAAGTGTTTATGAGCCGTGGCCATTCCCTTAAAGCCGAAGCTACGATAAAACGTATCTGGCTGAGGCTTGCGCAGCATGACTAAAAACTGGAAAATCTCACCCAAGAACATGGTTGGCAGTGAACGCTTCGTTCCATTTTAATTATGCTTGGCTCTCTTCTGTATACCTGTGCTAAGTTCCTGAAATTCTGACGCGAATTACAATTCACAATACTCTGATACTTCTATGGTTGTTGAGTCATTACCTCATTTTACCCCTCCAGCGCGGAAACGCTGGGAGTCCATTTCTGCCCATGTCCGCCACCGTCTTCTAACCAATGTCTGGTGTACGCACTGCCGTTGCGAAACAACGATCGTCAATTTCAGCGGAGCCATCAAAGGCGGAAACTTGCTGCTTATGGGTGAGTGTGTTGAATGTCACGGTGATGTGGCGCGGGTAATTGAGGGAAAATAATCTACCCCATGTTGGCGCCGGTTGAAAACTGACCAGGTGTGTGGTTCATCTTTGCAATTTCGACTGGCGAGTCAAATAGAGATGAATGCTATCGCATCCCACTCACCTGGCCCGTATTATTCAAAATTGCGCTTTATTCCAGAATTCGCTTTATTTATGATCTCCCTATGTAGACATGACAGTGGATTTTTTGTAAGACTAGGCATTGGCCTGAAATCTGTTACAAGAGATTCAGATGAACGCAGCTAGTTTCATTTTGAAACAGAATGTCTGAGAAAATCATAAATTGTCTCGTCGCCGCAATGTGCCACATTGAACCGATACCATGGTGAATATTCATGATGCGGGCGAAACATGTTTCCGGGTGCGAGCATGATTCCCTCTTTTGCAGCAAGACTGGTTAATTCCGCGGTGTTATCCTGGTCATCCCGCTTTGCCCAGATAAACATCCCGCCTTCCGGTTCACAATAGACCGTAAAACCAAGAGCTTCAAGACGGGTTATTGTAGTCTGTCGAGCTGCCAGTAATTTTGCACGCAGTTTGTCCAGATGTTTTCGATAATGCCCATCAGTCAACAACTGATAAATCAGTTGTTCGCTTACTTCCGATGTAGTCAGCCCGGTCAGCAGCTTCACATCACAAAGGCTTTCAGCAGTTTCTCGATTACATGCAAAATATCCCACGCGCAAACTCGCCGAAACTGATTTGGAAAAACTGCTTACATAAATTACCCGCTTTAACTGGTCGAGGGTGGCAAGACGAGTCGCCGTGCCGGAATGAAAATCTCCGTAAATATCATCTTCCACCAGAATCATGTCGTACTTTTCAGCCAGCTGCAGCATGCGATGGGCGACCGGCAGGCTGATGCTGACTCCGGTTGGGTTGTGCAATACCGTATTAGTAAAAAAAATTCTAGGGTGATATTCCTGGATCAGGGCTTCCATCGCATCCGTGTCTGGGCCGTCCTGATTCCATGGAACTCCGACGATTCTGGCGCCAAACGATTTCAGGCCTCCGAACAGAATGAAATAACCCGGATCATCCACCAGAACTGCATCTCCGGGCCGCACAAAATAGCGTGTCACCAGATCCATCGCATGAGTTACTCCTGAAGTCAGCACAATCTGCGAGGTATCTGCCACCACCCCGATCCCCGACAGTTTTCTCTGCAGAAGATTCCGCAATGGCAAATACCCGGCAGGTGTGCCGTATGCCGTAAGAAACTCTCCATCCTTCAAAGACAGCATGCGCAGACTTTTTTTGATACCCGTCTCGACCATCCAGGAAGCAGGAAGCCACCATGCGCCCGGCATTGTCTTGCTGGACCGGTCTTTCAGGGCATTCCGCAGCAGCCAGACCACGTCGATCGCACTGTCCAGCCTGTAGGATGAATCCGGTAAATCACGCGGTACTGGACGAGGCGAAACATAAAATCCGGAACCCTGCCGCGAATGCAGATACCCCATCGCTACCAGCTTGTCATAAGCCTGTACCACTGTAAAACGACTGACCCCATGGCTTTGTGCAAAACTCCGGATCGAGGGCATGCGTGCACCCGGGCGTATCGCCCGGTCATCAATCAGCTTCTTTACAGCGGTGACGATCTGCTGGATCAGTGGAAGGGAATCATGCGAATCAAGACTTAACATTGGCATGGTCATTAAACCAGTACAGGATGGTTAAAAATAATAATAATTGTACCTGTATTGTCCGGTTATTGTGCTGTAAGGTACAGTCCATAGAGAGGGTGTTCTGAAAACTTATCATAAAGAACAGATGCTTGGGAAATACTATGATCATGCTGTAGTCTGTTCAAAAAGGGAGAAAACCATGAATTCACAATTTGTGAAAGGGTCATTTGCCGTTCTGGCCGGAATGGCGTTGATCTATCTGGGCGACATGGCACTGGGCGTCAACATCGAAATCTACCGTGGAATTGCCACCTTTACTTTTCCTTGGGTGATCGATGTGTTTCTCGTGCCGTTTATTGCAGGCGTCGTGGTTTCCCTGATTTATGGCCGGCACGGAAAATGGCTGGCCTGCCTGCCACCGCTGTTCGTGCGCACCATCAGCTTTGCCCAGCTGACCTTCTTTGATGATTCCTATGAGTACGTGGATCTATTTTTCAGAATTCCTCTTGCCTACTGGGGCCTGTGCCTCATCCTCGTGGTGGAATCGGCCAACTTTGGCGGCATTATTGGAGAAATCATGAAAGGAGTGTACAGGCTCCCCGGCAGAAAACGGAAAGAAAGCCCAATGAATGTCACCCCGGAATAAAATTCTTTCCGGGGTACGCCAGTCAGGACAGGCTATATATCTTCCAGCTTGGTTATAGATCGTTTGAAAGGAAAACCTGCCATGCTCAAGTCGTTTCGCGTTTATTACCTGATATGTTCGGTGATTGCCATCAATCTCAGCGCATTTACCGGGGTACTCTATATGGGAATATTCCAGCCATCGACCCTGACCCAGGTGATCTCCTGGATATTGACAATTGGCGCATGGATCATGGTATACATTTTTCGTGACCGCTAAACGTACCTGGAAGTCAGAGCATCCAGACCGGAAATTCTGGCAGGGTAAATCACTGGCATTCCGTGCATTGCGGCTTGCAGGGTTGCAAATTCAATAACGGTCATCCACTGTCAGTGATCGGCCGTTGTGTTCAGGACCGAGACCAAGCAACCAGGGAACTGCCGTGTTCGCCCATTCCATGGCTTCCGGGAAATGCTGCACCTGCGAGCTGAAAGATATCACCGGCCAAATTTGCGAAGCGATACTATGTAACACTGTTCATTGTCTATCGCCACCAAACAAGCGTTTCTACAGGGCACGGATTTCCTGCATATCCAGACTTGGCAGCTGGGTGATTTGCGTAACTTTGGATGGTGGTGTGACAAATTGGATCGATTTCTGATTCATGCAATCTCCTATGAGTAGAGGTGTTTGGAGACTGCATGAACGCTTCCTTCGGTCGGAATGGCAAGTACAAACTGGCTCTCTGTATCTGGCTAGTTCGAATTGGTGAGTTAGAGAAGATGCAGGTGCTTTATTCCGTGCGTCAACAGTTTGGTTGCACACGTAAACTCAGTACCTGTTCCCGGTTGCAGGTGCTGCACACTACCCTACTTCAGTCAAGAAATCTTCGTGCCGCCACTGCGTATGTAGTCTCGGCATAACGCACGTAATCTTCGTTGATCATGCCACCATGCACAATGGTGAAATCGGTGCGCCATTCATCCCACCACAGATGCGCCCATAAATGCATTGAGTACATTCCTGAGAAATCTTCGTCTAGCCCCTCAAACAATGTATGTACACCGATTGGGTCCGGGCCGTGACGATGGAAACAGCGCTTGGGCAGCACGCGCACTGTATCCGGCATAAGCTGCCGCACACGCGTCGCCTCCTGACAGGAATGACGACTCCATGTGCCATCGAATACCATATACATGTTCTCCAGCCAGCGATTTAAATACGCGGATTTCGGCCGCGCCATCATCAATGCGTTGCATAAAGAACGCTTCATTGGGTCGCGTTCTTCTATTTCGTCCTGTTCCGCACCGATGACAAACTGTTCGCAGTAAAGCTCATTTGGTATCGGTTGGAGAAAAAGCGTGTCCATGTCGGCATATACTCCTCCCCAAGTTTGCAGCACATTCATGCGAATGAAGTCTGATTCATGTGCATAGTCAAGGTTGCGTTGGCGGATGATGCGTCCCTCAGGCGTGTTGGCATATCGGACGCTATCACGAACGAATGGCTCCGGATCTACATGATGCAGCATCAGATAAGGCCGGATGCGATCCCACCAATAGCCCCAGGGCTCGTTGAGGTAATGAAAGTGGATTGCCTCCGGTCGATTGACTTGCAGACATGATTTCAGGCACAGATAGTGTAGTAGGTGAAACGGTTCATCCTGCGGTCTCAGCCCGAACACGAAATGGAAGATGCGCGGTATATCAGTCATTCAGGCTCGACAATAAGTGATCAGTCACTATTTTCATCGACAGCCGCTGGCGTAAATCTCCTGCGGCCTGTGTAGCGTGAGTCATGGCGGCTGGCAAATCACAGTGCAGACTGCGCATCAATTCAGCAGCATGCACCAGATCGGCTTGCGCCCATTGCTGGGTGGCAAGGAAGCTTGCCTGCTGTGGCCATGGTGTCAACTGTATCAAACGGTATTTTACAAGCCATGGCCAGTCATTGCCAAGGTAGTCGAGTTGACCGCCCCATCCGGTCATGAGTACCGGGCGACCATGCGCCAATGCCTCACAGCCGCCCATGCCCCAGCCTTCACCGTGTGTCAGCGAAACAAACACGTCCCCCGCGCGGTGCAGATGCTCGATCTTTTCTCCTGAAAGGTTGTCCCCGATTACGCGGATCGGCGGCAGGCAGGTCTTACGTCCGCGTGTGGAGCGTTGATGCCATTTCGCAAGCAGATCGGCGACTGGCTCGACAGTAAAGGACGGGGGTGCCCCGATGCCTTGTGGCGAGGTCTTAATCAACAGCAGGACATCATCTGTGTCAGTGAAGGCACTTGCAAAGGCACTCAAGAGATCATATACGGCCTTGCGCGGTTCCCAGGTGTTAATTGAATAAAACACCGTGGTATGCGGACCAATGCCTAATTCCGTGCGAATTTGCTGGCGTCGCTTGTCCAACATCAGCGGGGAGATTTCGCGCTGCATATGCGGTACCGTGCGCACGGGTACCACAACACCACAATGCTCGCATACTTCGCGGTTCATGTTGCTGGGCACCAGTACGCGCTCAGCCAGGTTGAGCAGCGAGGGCCAGTGTGGCGGTAAACGATTGGTTTCCCAAGCAGTAAAACCGATATTGCGTCGCCCGGGTTCGAAATACAACGGCCAGTATTCTGGTGGCAAATGCACTAGTACTGTATCGTAGTTGCAAGATCTGCAACAGTGCTTAACAAGCTGCTGCAGATCAGTATGCATCGGATCATTCGACAATGTCGGAAAAAAATCGAGTGCATCCATGCCAAGATCGGTGTGCCATGGCATATAGCCGTCTGGCCCGGAACACAGCGGCACCCATTCTATTGGGATCTGCTGCGCCACCAAGCCACGCAGATAATTCAGCGCCGATAGCGCGTACCCCGATGTGCCCGACCAGGAAACCAGTTTTATGCCGCGCATCAGATTTCCAACCCCATGTGAATCCGCGTCCAGCATCCGAAGTCCTGCGAGGCAAAATAGCGGCTGGCAGTCGCGCGAGCTTCTTCGGAAATAGATTGCACGAGTGTAGCATCCTGCTGCAGTCGCGCAATCTGCTCACAGATTGCAGCTTCATCTTCTGCAGCTACTAAAAAACCATTGTGACCGTTGATGATCAGTTCGGCACCAGGCAGCCCATCCGCGCAGATCAGCGGACAACCCGCTGCCAGCGCGCTGGCAACGAAGCCAAGCGCTGCTGCACCACTTGCCAGAGGCGCACGTTGAAGCACCAGGCAGTCGATGCTTGCAAGAAAGTCTTCCTGCGACCCATCGAAGCCATGCAACCGCAGTTCCGACGGCAGCGCTGAGGGTGGAAAGTATCGCAACAGAGGTGTGCCACCATGTACACTTACTGACAGATTGCTGGCCAGCAGACGGCGGATCAGTACTGCATCGAGCGGATGCAGGCCATCGACCTCGCAACTGCCGCGAAGTCCTACCCGAAACAGAATCCCGGGCGATGGGCGCGAGATTTCGAATGCAGCTAGCGGTAGCGTCGGCCGTATAACCAGCCCAGGTAGGCCGACCTGTCGCGCAGTGGTATCGTCAGGATAGATGATGCCAATTCTACCAGACACTGAATGAGCGATTTCGAACAGCATGGCTGGACAATCCCGGGTGGCTCGTATTAATACCTGCGCGTGTATTTTTGAATCCAAAATTGGCGGTAGAACTTCGGGTATCCCGTCGATCACCATTACATCGTCTTGTTTTGGCCACGACCCAAGCGTAATTCCTGGCAGTATTTCAGTGTCACTCCGAATGAAATGTAACTCACCCTGCCAACCATGAAAATCGTCTTTAGAGAGAGGGAGAATCTTATTGCATAGCATTACCCAGATCTTCTGCGCGGATTTCAATGTGAGCCTCACTTCATCTGATGTCAAAAGACGTTTCGAGGCACGTAGGGCGTTGCGCAGCCTTTGCCCTTCAATGATGCGGCGGCGCCGGTAATTCAATTGGCGATGGAAATTCGTGATAACCGGGTCACTCGTGGCGGCCAGAGCAATATCGGCATAGCGTGCAGCTTTGTCTAGTTCGCCCTGATCATAAGCCAACAGTGCCAATGCATGATTTATCATTGGCTGGCCTGGAAGTATCGTATTGGCTGTTTCTAAATATTCGCCAGCTGCTAATAACTCCCCACGTCGATAGAGCTCAATGCCGGTCAAATGCAACTGGTCGCATTCTGCCAGCAATGCCTGATTTGTAGCAGCAGGTTTTGGTGGTGCACTGTTGTGATGTCCACAACAATATTTGTAACGTATGCCGCTGCCACAGGAACAGGGATCGTTGCGACCAATGCGTACACCTCCTACCTTGTTTCCAGTAAATGTCTGGTTGCTGATTAGCAAACGTCGCAAACGGGTAATTTCGGCAACCACTATGGGTATTTGATTTGAAAGAAAGGGGCGTGCTTCTTCCAGGCATGACAGTGCATCTTCTATTGAACCCTGTGCTTCCCAAAGTTTTGCCAGTGACAGTACAAATTCCGGACAGCTGCGATTATGCGAAACAGCCGACTCATATAGCCGGCGCGCACTAAAAACATGACCTTCTGCAAGATAAGTGCTCCCAAGATGGAATTCGATGTTTGGTTCCTCGGGGTAACGCTTTAGCAGCGCTCGCATCGCTGGACGCAGTTCCGCTCGCTCCCCATCGTGAAAGCGTGCAAGCAGGTCATGCACAAGCTTAGTGTATTCACGCCATAGCGTGGAACTACAAGGTTGCCAGCGTTGGCGCACACGTTTTGAGTAGTGTCCGGCACGTGCTGAATCGGCGTTCAAGCCGATGCTGCAACCGGATGTTCCTGCCTCAATGAAATACTGTTGCGTAGGAATTTCAACACGCTCTATGTGTACATGTGGTAAGAGCTGGAACCAGAAATCCCAGTCTTCGAAGATTTCCTGACTTTCATCGAAACGGCAACCAAGTTCAATTACACGGCGGTGAAACAGCACTGAAATTGACGGTATCAGATTGAAGAACTGAAACATCAGCGGGTTGAAGGGATTGCACTGTTTTTGGGTAAGGCGATGATAGCGGTCAACCAGCCACAGGCCGGCATATACCAAGTCCGGGTGATCCGGCTCAAGTATGCGGCGAATCAACAGCGCAATGTGTTCTGGATCAAACAGATCGTCGTCATCCAGGAAGCCGAGGTATTCTCCAGTAGCCGCTTCGAGTCCAAGGTTTGCGGCTGCCGGGCGCTTCAGTGGGCGTCCTGCGCACACCAGTCGAAAGCGTACATCTGAGGCAATTTTTACCGGCAATGGCGGATGATGTCCGCCGGTAGCGTCCACCACCACTACTTCGAATTTGCGATAAGATTGAACAGCCAATGAGCCCAGGGCATCAACAAGACAGTTGCGACCCATGCTACGCACGATGATGGAGACTCGCGGTTCGCTGCATGACGGTGTACGTCCGGGACGCTGCCTTGCTGGGTCGATGAATCGATCTGGAAGTGATGCTGGCTGCGGACGCCGATAGGGAGAAAGGTTTTCTCTTTGTTTCAATGCAACGGCGTATTCCAGGATCGGCAACCGGCGACCAAGCAGTTGCAAGTATTCTTCATAAAAATGACGACTAGAAAATTCACTGGCGGCGTTGTAGATGGCAAGAAAATGCTGGTAGTGAAAAGTGTTCGCGCCGTGAATGGTATAACAATAAAGTTCTGGGGCATCCATCAGTACTACGCGCTTATTTGCAATGATATGCTCACTGACAAAGCTGTCTTCGCCTCGCCTCTTGTCAGGATAGGCTGGTACTGCTGAACGCTGCGCTAACATGCTTCCTTCCCATATTCGCTCGCCAGACACTGCGATGCGACACTCAGCTGGCCACCACAGGGTCCAACGCCGTAAAAAACATGCTTGCGCCCCGCTTATCTGTAGAGCTTCCACCTGCCAGGAGATGCGGCGCGCATCGTACAGATCATCGTCGTCCCATTGACATATCAGGTCACCACGCGATTCGGCCAGTGCGCGGTTGCGCAGGTTACCCAAACTATCTAGGTTTGTTGGCAACAAAATGTGCCGGATCAGCGGATCGTCCATAACTATCAGATGATCCGTTAGTTCAGATGCGGGATTATCATCGATGATTACTAATTCGCGCCGTTGGTAAGTTTGTCTGCGAAAACACTCAATCGCGTGACGCGCCGGCAATAATTGGCCGCGACTAACCATCAGGCAGGAAACTAGCGGCCCTTCCGGTGCAATAGATGATGGCAACAGCACAACGTCTTGCGGATTGCATTCTGGCTCAACCAATTTCAATATAAGACTGTCGCTAGGCACTGGCCATTGAGATGTATGATTAATGATCGGTGAAAGTTCAAATGATGCGTTCATTAATGTTTCTTAATTAAATACCCACTGTCTAATCTTTATTTGGATTGGGGAACAGCTGATAATTTATAGTATGGTGGGGTTATTGAAAGCAACTCCATGATAGGAAGGTTTTACCAGACTGTTATCGTTGAGTACTGAGCGAATTTATATCGCAGGTTTCTATACAAGAATAGCATTGAATAACTAAGCTCACCAGAATATCAATATTCTTACGAGGGTAGGATCAGGCTTTGCAAACTGCCACTTAGACGCCTTACAGCGGCAACTGATTCTCGTGAAAAACCATACGCCTGATGCAGCCGACGCATTTTAACGTAGCTCTCTACGCGCGCGTCATGGAAAGCTTCGATAGATTGCGTCAGATGCGTCAGACCAGAACCAAAAGGTGCGGATCCCATGAATACAATCATACCGAAATGGACCCCAGAGCAGGTGAGAGCAAGGTTTGTGGAAGCAGCGGAAACCGCCCGACTTTTGCCTCCTGACCGTTCGCCTGGATATGCCAGTGCATGGCCTGCCTTGCAGCGCATGGCTGAAGCTATGGGAAAACAATCAGGAGAAGACAGGAAGCTGGGTATTCCTCCTTCTCCTGCTGCTGTTGAACGAATGCTGGAAGCCACCCGGCGGATGCAGTGGCTGGACCCGGAAGTCCGGCATCTTGTCTGGATGCGTGCAGATCGCTGGGACTGGCAAGAAATTTACCGTCGTGTTGGTTGTGACCGTACTACGGCCTGGAGGCGATGGAAGAGAGCATTGCAGGTAATTGCAGATGAGTTAAATCTTCCTTGTACTCTGCCTTCTAAATCATAGAGCCAAGCAGGGTAACGCTTGGCGTGATTGTCCATTTTTTGGCGAGTTTGTCCGCTTTGGCAGGAAAAGCGTGTGTAGAAAATCAGGATTTCTTTAATATGATTTGTGTCATGGTAGAAGAACGCACAATTTCCTGTAAAGCCGCATTAGAATCATTAGGTAATGCCAACCACTATGAAATAGGTACCGAGAATTTCAATTAACCTTGCCTCGCTGCGATTTACCCTGAAATCTGTAATTTCTCTGAAATTTCTTGCATAATATTGGCGAATTAATTTTTTTGAAGATGCTGTTGAAAGATACCCAATGAAATATTTTCTGATCAGCCTGTATTCCCTTATCATCTTTTATGGCAATGCTGCATACGCGCAAACCCTCAATCCGGATAAAAGTGACGGTTTACTTTCCAGCCCCCCGAGCATCAAGGAGATTTGTGCTTTACCCACCCCGGCTATCATTGAAATCCATACCAAAGACAAGGTTCCAGTTCAAAGCAAGGAAGTATATATAGATGCACAAATAACTATCCGTGGTGAAACCTTGTCAGACAACAGTGACGCAAGCAAAAATACATTTGCTACCCGAATCCGGGGACGTGGCAACTCAACCTGGAGCATGGAGAAAAAACCATATCGTCTGAATCTTGATGAAGCTCGTCCTATGCTGGGGTTGCCTGCAGCCAGGAATTGGGCTTTGCTTGCAAACTATGCAGATAAGACTATGCTGAGAAACGCCATTGCACTTTGCCTTGGACGAGTAATGGGAATGGAATGGACACCGGGTTTCAGATTTGCAGAGCTTTATCTCAATGATGAGTATCAGGGGCTTTATCAGCTGACTGACCACATAGAAACTGGAGAACACCGGGTAAACATCGGCGCCAGGAAAGAGTCCTCTGTTCCAGGCGATATAGGGTTTTTAATGGAGATCGACACTCGTTTGGATGAGACACAATGGTTTCTTGGCAATATTTTCGGCACTCCATACACTATTAAAGGCAACCTGAGCCCTGAAGAAGCAGTTGAAGCAGCTGCATTTATAAACCGCATGGAATTAGGATTTATCAAGAAGAAAAATGCTTATTCCTCGGATATCCAGAATCATCCAAATTTTATAAACTACAAAGACTATATTGAACTGGAATCTTTTGTAAATTTTTACCTAATTAACGAATTTATGAAAAATGTAGATGCATTTCGTGTCGCGAGCACCTTCGTATACAGACCATGGGAAGAGAAACTACGGTTTGGGCCGCTATGGGACTTTGATATTGCTGCCGGGAATGCAGATTATTATGACATGGAAGACCCGCATGGGTGGTGGACCAGGGAAATCAGCGTATATGTGCAACATGCCCTATCGGATCCAGAATTCAATGACAGGATCAAGGATAGATGGAATGTCTTGTATGCCAGAATTCCCGAACTTTTCGATTTCATAGATTCGGCAGCTACCGGTTTGGATGAGGCACAGAAAAGAAATTTTGAAAAATGGCCGATTCTGGATCGTTTTGTCTGGCCAAATCCAGAAATTCACTATACATATGACAAAGAAGTTGCACACCTGAAAAATTGGCTGCAAAAACGGGCTCTTTGGATCCATTCCGAGTTGTCCTTCAATACGACTCAATAATGTCTATGCACCTCTATACCAAGGTAAATTCTGGTTTATACTTGACCAGTTTGTGATGGAGCGTTGTCGTGGAAATCGGTGAATAGATATCTGCAACTCTGGATGATAGATATAGAGTGTAGGATCTTGAGTCTAGCCTATTTCATGAAGACAAGAGCCAAATTATAGAGAAATACCATTGCGGATTTATTTTGTCAAAAATCGATTCCAGGCCAGTAGCCGCTGGAACAAAGCATTTCAGGACGTTGCAGATCAGTTAAATCTTCCTTGTACACTGCCTTCCAAATTATAGAGCCAAGGAGGGTAATGCTTGGCGTGATTGTCCAGTCTTTGCGCGGTTTGTCCATTATGGCAGGAAATGCACTTGCAACAAAACTGCATTTTTATGATATGATTTATACCATAATGGAAGTTATATCGACCTCCTGTAACGTGATTTATTGTTTGTCCTGTGGGCAGGTTTTTACTCCAGGTTCTTATCCGACCTGACCATGATAGACCAGGGTTCAGAGGGGGAGGGCGGGTCAAATCTCTGGGGCTTTTGGGCTTGATGACCAAGCGGGTTCCCACGCAGAGTTTTTTTCCACTATAAAAAAGAGCAGGAATGGAAAAAATATCCCTGTACCTCTAATTCCTGCAGAACTACCCACTCGCCTTGTGGGTGGTTTTGTTTCTACTCCAGGAAACCGCAAGCTCCCACCGGAACCGGTGGCTAGGAATGATCGTGGGGGCGTGTCAATTATCCCGATCGCGGAAATGATGATTGGCCAGATCATATGCTACAAGTCAGGACAGATTACTTGCTCGCTATACGATTTTTAAATAAATTTGCAAAAATCAAGAAACCATGCGAATATTGATACCAATTTGCTAGTCTTAGAACTACGCCTACAGAAACCCAGACCTAAAACTCTGGGTTTTTGCGTATCTACGGTAAGAAATTTCAGTCATTAAAACCACCCATCCAATCGCACAACACTACCCGTCTGACCGGAGCAATCCCGGTTGATCGGAACGGCTGCTCATCAAGTCGTTTTGGCAAGAGCAGTCACAAGCGGGGTTAGACCCGCTCTCAAAATAGATTTCTACAACAGAAAAACCAGTCAACGGCAAGCAATCAAAAATTCAGAACATCTTTATCTTTCATCCTGGAAAGGAGAACTATGAACGAAGGACTGTTTCAATCCGTAAACGCTGCATTGCAGTTTGCATACAACTATCAAGGCAGCCCTGTTTTGTCCGTCATGAACCGCATGGGGCAAGTGTCGGGCGCAGCACTCGGTAAAGGCTTGGCCGGTGTGGATGGTGCGGCACAAGCCGGGATGATCAAGCGGCATGTTGCAAGCATGGGAAAATTTCCGGAAGCACTGATCATTGCTGAATTTGCGCCACGAACGTATCCATGCTCCTGTCGTTCTTTATGCTGTTTAGGGTATACAAGAAATCAGCAATGGTCGGACGCGGTGAACAACATCGCGGATATCGTGCGTATCGAAGCTCTAGGCGAGCATAAGACAACGCATCCGATCCGGCGTGCGTGCGTTGAGAAGTTTTTCGGTTGTTCAGTGACACAGACCAGGATGGCGGAAACTCTGGATATCCACGAGAGCACATTGAGCCGCATGATTGGCAAGGTGAGACGGTATCTAACGCAGCAGCAGGATCAGGTCATGATGGGATTGGAAGATGTGCTTAATTGTGTTGTCAGTAAAATTTATTAAGATAAGTTATAAACTGTTTATCTATTAATAAATTGTTTTTCCCGGGATAGGGAAAGGATCTTTGGACCCACCCCCAACGGGTCCTCCCAAGCAATTGATTATAGAGGGTATTTCGCACCGCGAGGTTCCCCTAGGGTAAAGTTGCCGTGCATAGGCAACTATTGCCGCAACTCGGCAACTTTCCGGGAAGTTTGGAAATTTTTAACTAGCCCGCAGCAGATATCGGATCCTGCTGTAATTGCACAGCAAACCAACCCAGAAGTTTCCGCATTCACCATGCAAGTACCATCCAAAAGCAAAATGAACGTATCCAAAAGCGAATTTGCCCGACTGCTGGGCGTACACAAAGGCACCGTTACCAAATGGGCGGATGCCGGGAGGATTGAAGTGATCAATGGCCGCATCGATGTTCAGGAAGCCAAAAGACGTCTGGCCGCAACAGAAAACCCCCACCCGCAGGCCCAGGCACAGATCGACCGTCATGCGACGGATAAAGCGATGCGCATGCAGGCGGGTTCCCCTGTTTATTCCACTCCCGCCCTGGAAAAAATCGGAACCGCCCTCAAGCTGGAAACCTACCGGCTGCAAAAGGCCAAAGCTGAAATTGCCAACCTCGAACTGGACCGTGCAGCAGGACTTTTAGTGGAAAGGGCAGAGGTGGAATACGTACTCGCAGAATTTGCCAGTACGTTTCGTCACCTGCTGGAAAGCCTGGCTGACCGTCTGGCTCCTACGATCGCCGTACACCGTGGCGATGTGGCTGCCATTCATGCTGAAATCGACATGGTTTCTGTAGCCTTGCTCAATGAAATGTCCGAAGCGATGAAGCGTAAGATGGATGGCTGTACCGCAAGTTGATTCCTGCAGGGAATTCCGGTTCCTGCTACCGGATCCGGATTGGAATGCTAGATCCAGGAAAATAGATGGCAATTGCATGATGCTGATCAACATTCATTTATAAATTGCTTGTCTTTGGTTGGTGGAAGAGCGTAGATGTGTCCATCACACAACTCAATCGGAGGAAATCATGACGCACCCTAAACCTCACCACCCCGACGCAGCTCTGGATGCTTTTGTCGGCAACCTCACCGAGATCAGCGCGATTCTGGCGCGTCTGCAAAGCGCGATTGATGACCACCTGGGGATTGCCCCAGAGAGCGTCAACTGGGGCCACGTAGGCGATACCGCACAGATCGCAAGCCAGCTTCGCGAGATCCGCGACCGCCTGTTCTACGAAGGGGAATATGCCGAAGCAGCAGCAGCGAAGGAGTCCAAATAATGGACAACCAACTTACCCCAGCGCAACACATTATCCTGGCTTATGCAGTCAATCACACAGATGGGAAAATTGGCTGGTTCCCGCAAAACATTAATGGCGGTGCACGCAAGAAAGTGCTGGACAGCCTGTTTCAGCGCGCCCTGATTACCCCTTCTGGTGGCGATTGGTTTGTTGCAGCGGAAGGATATGACGCAATGGGGATGCCACGACCTGGCAATAAAGAACAGTTAAAACCAGATACGATTGCAGAAATCGATCAGCCAGAAGCGGCAGCACCGGAACAAGCCCAGTCAAAAACAAGCAAACGCCAAAACAGCAAGCAGGCCCAAGTGATCTCGATGCTCAGGATGCCGGAAGGAGTGACTATTCCACAGATTTGCGCTGCCACTGGCTGGCAACAACACAGCGTTCGTGGAATGTTCTCCGGGGTGTTCAAAAAGAAACTCGGCCTTACCATTGTATCTGTTAAGACAGACGCAGGCGACCGGGCCTACCGGATTGGATGAGGAGGGAAAAATGAGCAATCGGTTCAAAAAAATCATTATCGACGACGTGATTTCAACCAATTTTGCCCCCGGCCTGCAGGACGACCTGCTCGACCTATTCGAATCTGCCCTGAAGTCTATCGTGTGCACACTGGCCCGTGAAGCAGTATTCGATACCAGCGATTTTGCAACGGCGGCAAGGCGGGGATGTACGGGATACACCCTGCGCATCATCCGGGTGACTTTTGAATCCGGAGTATCCTGGCATGGGGTATTTACAAAAGAGTCCCAGCGCATGGAGGTAATTGCGCATCTGGAATAAATGACCCGGCTAATTGGGTAACCTCCACGATCCCGTATCCCTCAACCTGTATTACCAAAGGATGACCGGCACTGCCAGCTGCGCGATTCACTCATTTCATGGAATGTGCCACCATTCTGCACTTGTCCGCAGGATTCATGACAATCCGGTAACATCGAGCTTACAGCAAAATTACTCCAGCAGCAGGGACATGGCCGGGATTTTGTCAAACGATTGATATCATCTAAAATAATCTTGATTTCCTACCCAGAACACAGAACGGTACCCATTGCCCCATTCCATTTTTCTGTGTACGGAAAGGATCATTCCGGGCTCATGGTATACGCTCGGCATTTTTGGCCATTTCAGCGGAGAGCCTCATGAGCAGGATGGAACGCATCTACCAGATAGACCAGGCCCTGGCTGGCCGCAAATTCGTTCCGCGTATCGAACTGCAAGAACGGCTCAGCGTATCCTGGGCGACGCTCAAGCGTGACCTGAGCTAC